>CALWZD010000075.1 GCA_944385945.1 uncultured Anaerofilum sp.
ATGTGAGTATACGTTTTAAATTTAACACAAGTATCATTAGGAGTGAGTGTAATGGCACGAGTAAAAGTATGGCAAGAAACCGTTTTGCTGCCGACATATCCGGCAATGAAACCCGAGAAAAACCCGATGTTTTTGGAAAAACGAGCCTATCAAGGCAGCACCGGAAAGGTATACCCTTTGGCAGTGACCGAGCGCATCAGCGATGAAAAGCAGGAGATGGCATATCAGGCAGTCTATTTGGAGAATGAATATCTGAAAGTCATGCTTTTGCCGGAGCTGGGCGGTAGGATCCAGCGAGCATACGATAAGACGAACGGTTACGATTTTGTCTATTATAACCACGTTGTAAAACCTGCTTTGGTTGGTCTTACAGGTCCGTGGATTTCGGGCGGTATCGAGTTCAACTGGCCACAGCATCACCGTCCTTCCACCTATTCGCCCGTGGACTTTACTTTCTCCGAAAATGAAGATGGTTCTTGCACCGTTTACTTGAGCGAAATCGACAAGATGTACGGCACAAAAGGAATGGCGTCCATTTCGCTCTATCCCGATAAAGCTTACATTGAAATTAAGGGTCAACTGTATAATCCTACCGATCTGCCTCAAACCTTCCTGTGGTGGGCAAACCCCGCAGTGCCTGTAAACGACAATACCTTCTCGGTATTTCCTCCGGATGTAAATGCGGTCATGGACCACGGCAAACGTGCGGTTTCCACTTTCCCGATCGCTACGGGCGAATATTACAAATGCGACTATTCGGCAGGTGTTGATATTTCTCGTTACAAAAATGTGCCGGTACCGACCTCTTATATGGCAGCACATTCCGATTTTGATTTTGTCGGTAACTACGACGAGGGTGTACAAGCAGGTTTGCTGCACGTTGCCGACCACCATGTTTCTCCCGGTAAGAAGCAGTGGACATGGGGCAATGGCGATTTCGGCAGAGCATGGGATCGAAACCTTACCGACGAAGACGGTCCATATATCGAGCTGATGACCGGCGTATTCACCGATAACCAGCCCGACTTCACATGGCTGAAACCGCACGAGGAAAAAACATTCGTGCAGTATTTCATGCCTTACAAAGGAGTTGGACGTGTTTCCAACGCTACAAAAGATGCTGTGATTGGCGTTTCGAAAACAGAAAAAGGTGCATTGCTGAAAGTATATGTGACCGGTACCTGTGAAGACGCAAAGATCGTTGTGAAAAAAGGCGATCAGGAGATCTTCTCACATACAGGAACCATTTCGCCTCTGGCTTGCTTTGAGGCAGAGTTGTCGGCAGTCGTACTGGATGAGGATTGCACCGTGTCGGTCGTTTGCGGTGAAAAATTGTTGGCAGAGTATACAACTTACGTTCCTAAACTGGAAGCGATTCCCGAGCCGGCAATCGCTTTGCCTGCACCGCAGGAACTGAAATCGACCGAGGAACTGTATCTGGCAGCTACCCATCTGGAGCAGTACCGTCATGCCACATTTGAGCCTGCCGACTACTATCTGGAAGGCTTGCGCAGAGATGCGACCGATATTCGCTTGAACGATGCATATGGTATGCTGTTATATCGTCGTGGTCATGCACAGGAAAGTGTGAAACACTTTGAAGCAGCAGTTGAAAAGCAGACATGGCGCAATCCGAACCCATATTCGGGCGAGTGCTATTTCCATTTGGGATTGGGTTATTTGGCTGTTGGGGAAGAAGAAAAAGCATACGATGCGTTCTTTAAATCTACATGGAGTGCCGAAACACAAAGCAGCGGTTTTTATCATTTGGCGTGTTTGTGCGCAAAAAAAGGCAACTTCGAGCAAGCGTTGGAGTTTGCGGAAAAATCTCTCATTCGCAACTGGCACAATATGCAGACCAGAACTCTGAAAGCAGCTTTGTTGCGGATGCTGGGGAGTGATAACAGCGCATTTGTACAGGAATCGCTCAACATCGACCCGCTGTTTATGGGCTGTTTGTATGAAAAAGCAGTTGCAGAAAACAATTTGGCTGCATGGAAGCAGCAGATGCGCAGCGAATCGCATAACTATCTCACACTGGCTTTGTGCTATCGTTTGGCTGGGCTGTATGAGGATGCAATTCGTATTTTGGATAGCTGCGAGGATGGTTCGCCTTTGTTGGCTTATTATAAAGGCAGCATCAGTCTGGCAGCAGGAAAGAAAGAAGAAGCAGTACGCTACTTCCAAGAAGCTGAGGTGGCTTGTCCCGATTATTGTTTCCCCAGCCGAGTAGAGGAGATTTCGATTTTGAACGATGCCATCTCTACGCTGGAAAGTGCCCCGATGGCTTGCTATTACTTGGGCAACCTGTTGTATGATAAAAAGCAGTATGAAAAAGCGGTTGAACTGTGGGAAGCAACGGTAGAGAAAAAACCTGATTTTGCAATGGCTTGGCGTAACCTTTCGATCGCTTATTACAACAAAGAACAAAATGGCGACAAAGCGATGGCTGCTATGCAAAAGGTATGCATTCCCAAGGCACCTTCTGCACGATTCTTGCTGGAGTACGACCAGTTGGCAGCTCGCATGAATGCGATGACGCAGCAGCGTTTGGAAGTGTTGGAAAGCAACTTCGAACTGGTGAAAGAGCGTGATGACCTGTTCTTGCGTCATATCACACTGCTCAACTGTCAAGGTGATTGGGAAAAGGCACTGGAAGAAATTCGAAGCCGTCGTTTCCATCCATGGGAGGGTGGCGAAGGCACTGTAAGTACCCAGTACCGATTTGCGCTGACACAACTTGCTTTGGGTAAGATCGAAGCAGGCGAGTATGCACAAGCAATCTCCTTGTTGGAGCAGGCAATCGTTTATCCCGAGAATCTGGGAGAAGGCAAACTGCCCAATGTACCCGATAATGCACTGCATTATTGGATGGGTGTGGCATTTGAGAAAATGGGCAACCAGGAAAAAGCGGAGCAGTTGTTTGCAATGGCAACAATGGGTGATTCGATTCCTCAGCCGGTTCGCTATTACAACGATCAGCCCTCCGATTTTATCTACTCGCAGGGTATGGCTTACCGCAAACTCAACAATGAGGCAGCTGCGAAAAAATGCTTCCATCAGTTGATTTCCTAC
>CALWZD010000076.1 GCA_944385945.1 uncultured Anaerofilum sp.
AGAAGCGAAAGACCCGTGAGTCCTGCTGCAACCAATGGTTTTCCAGCATCGTTACCCATCGTGGCAGCACGAAATCGATCTGCTGTACGGGGAATTCGTACAATACCCCTTTCAAAATACGGGTGAAGTCCTGCGCATTCAAATCGACACAGCTTATGGGAAGCACTGTCCTGCCGTATTTCTCACTCAGCTGCTTTGCAAGCTGAATACTTTCGGGGCGTTCGGGAGAAACACAGTTGAGCAGGATCACAAACGGCTTTTGAATGCTTTCCAGCTCTTGTATCACCCGTTCTTCCGCTTTTTCGTATCCCTCACGTGGAATATCGCTGATGCTGCCATCGGTAGTGATGACCAGCCCAATGGTGGAATGCTCACAAATCACCTTGTGAGTGCCCGTTTCGGCTGCCAAGTCGAACGGAATTTCCTCCTCAAACCACGGACTTTTTACCATTCGGGGCTTTTCGTTTTCTTCGTGACCCATTGCACCGGGCACCATGTATCCCACGCAGTCGATCAAACGTGCCCGAAAATTTCCGCCGCCCTCCAGATCCACCGAAACTGCCGTTTCCGGTACGAATTTCGGCTCGGTGGTCATAATAGTTCTACCTGCTGCCGATTGGGGCAGTGCGTCTTTTGCACGCTGTCTTGCACCTTCCGAGCCGATATGCGGAATGAGCATGGTTTCCATAAACCGTTTGATAAAGGTGCTTTTTCCGGTGCGCACTGGACCGACCACACCAATGTAAATATCACCGCCCGTTCGCTGTGCAATATCGTGATAAATCATGCTTGCGTCCATTTTTTATCTCCTTTCAATTCATGACCGGAATCAACAGCTTTGCAGGCTGCTGCAAAATCAGTTCTTCCAAGCCGGCTGTTTGCAAAATGCGGACCGGGCTTGCGTGGTAACGGCGTGCAATATCAAACACATCTTCCCCTGCACTTGCATAATAGATGCGCAGTGCAACGCCGTTTTCTTCTTGCCATTCTTCCTTGCATTCAATACCGGTAACGACGCTTGTTGGAATACGCTGGGTGAGTAGCCCATTTAGATGAATCACTAATTTTGCCGTTGCTTCGTCGCCCTGCTTTGCAGCCGAAACCTCGCACAAGGTTGCAGATGCAGCCAGATCCAGCTGTTCCGGCGATACCTGCCAGTTCTTGTCCAGCTGATATTCACAAGAGCGGTCGTAACAATCCAGTTCTCCGAGCGAGTTGAGGCAGATGATATGTGCAACTGCACGGCCACGGATCATGCTGCCGGTTTCGGTGGGAACCAATTCAGGCGGACAAACGGTCGCTGTACAGGTAATGATCTGCGCCCCTTCGTCCGGCAGTTGTCCACTGCAACTGACTTCTATCGACTCTTTCAGCCTTGCCAAAGGCAATGCCGTGTGAACTGTCTGGGTTTCCAGTTCGGTTTGGAAACGGGTCGAAAAAGCATCTGTGATGATACTGCGCTGTGCTGTGCGCCATACCTGCAAATGAAGCATCGCATTCACCGAAAGAAGCTCTCCCGTTTCGTTATTTCCTGCCATCAAAGCGCAACCGGTGACTTCCGCCCAGCCTGCCCATTCGCAGCCTTCCTCCACGCCGTCGAGATCCAAAATCTGGCTGAAATCCACTGTTTTTTCCTGTTGCTGCAATTCTCCTGTTGCAACTACATATAGCACCCGTGTGCAAATTTCGCCTTTTACGACTGCTTTTCCATGGATGAGTTTTACCTCTTGCAGAGTGGCGTCGCCGTCGATTTGGAGGATGCTTTCCGGAGTCTGTTGAAAATGGATATGGTCTTCACAAGTGATCAATTTATCGCAAACCGCCAGTTGTTGGATGCCATCGACCACTTCTGTTTTCTGTTCCATGCCTGCATCCGACAAGGCTGTTACCGCCATGCACTCCTCCTGTGCAAAAGCACGTACCGTAAGCATACAAGCACCCCGAATATCAATACGCCGTTGGTTCACTGCACGGCAGTTCAGATACTCTACTTCTCCACCGGCTACGATCGACACCCACGTCGCATTGTGTTCAGGCAGCTCCAAGGTTTTGTTAAAAGGCACTTTTTGCTCGGTGGTACACAGCTTTTGCGCCTGCTCTGCCTGATAAAAAACGACGCACCGCAAATAGCCCTCCAAACTAAGCCGATTGCCCATTGCTTGTTTTTGCAGGATGACGGGTTGAACGAAGCATTTTACGATTTTAAAAATCTGTGGTAAATAGTCCGGAATGAGGATCTCGGTTTCTACGGCAACTTCGGTTTTTGTGTCGCACAGTTTGCTTGCATTTTCGATTGTATCACGAAAAATTTTCGCTTCCATTGTATTTCATCGCCCCTTTCTGGTTCTGGTTCATTGTATGCGGGACCAAAAAGAGATATACCAAACAAAAAACGCAGCTTTGCCGTTTGCAAAACTGCGTTTTAGTGGGGTGTTATAAAACGATCGCCAATTTTTGTGCGAGCTTCAAAAGAATGTCGTAACGGTTGAGTTGCGGGCTTTCGTCCACGATCTGCTGTAAACGCAGGTAAACTCGCTTTGCCATGGATACCGACATCCCTGTTGAGAGCAGTGCAGCGATGGTCATTTGCAAATTGGACATTTTTTGTCCGGTTTGATGTGGATTTTCGGCAAATATTTTATTAGGATAATTGTACATCTTTTCAGACGGGATAAAAACAGCTTTTCGTTTCAAGATAAAATCCCCCTAGACAGTTTGTTTTTTCTCATTTTCGCATCTTTGCAAGAAAAAATCAAGCCTTGTTCCAGCCGGTCATCAGACAACATTTGTCCATGCATAAGAAACCGTTTTATATATTTATTGCACTTTTTTCAAAAAAATAGTTTATTTTTGCCTTGGAAAATACTATAATATAACAATAAACGAATTTGCATACCATCTTACGGATGACCGATGCATTTTACTATGAGGTGTATTTATGTCTACTTTTAACTCCGATTTGTTGGAAAATGCCCACCGACTTCATTTTATTGGAATCGGCGGAAGCGGAATGTTCCCTCTTGTTCAGATTCTGGCTGCAAGGGGCTTTGTCATCACCGGCTCGGACGTGAACGAAGGCTCCATCATTGATGCCGAGCGAAAAATGGGCATCGAGGTATTTATGGGTCATGCAGCTGAAAATATCAAAGATGTAGATTTGGTCGTTTACTCTGCTGCCATTGCGTTGAATAATCCCGAATTGGAGGAGGCTGCCCGCCGTGGAATCCCCACCGTTGAACGCAGTGTTCTGCTGGGATATGTTACACGATTGTACCCCAATCCCATTTGTGTTGCAGGTACTCACGGAAAAACCACCACCACCGCTATGATGACACAGGTATTTGAAATGGCAGGCAAAGACCCTGCTGCTGTGATCGGCGGAAAACTTCCGCTCATCAACGGTTACGGAAAAAATGGCACCGGTCGAGAGATCATCGTTGAATCTTGTGAGTATGCACGAACTTTTTTGCATCTTTCCCCTGCTATTTCGGTCCTGCTCAACATTGATGCCGACCATCTGGAATATTACGGCAGCATGGAAAATCTGAAAACCGCTTTCTACCGCTTTTCCCTTTTGACCACAAATACTGTGGTCGCCAACGCAGATGACCCCAACACCTGCGAGGTCGTACAAAGTTTGAACCGTAATGTGCGCACATTTGCGGTCGAAAATTCTGCCGACTATACCGCTCAAAACATCGAAGAATATCGTCCCGGATTTTTTGCTTTTGACCTTGTGCATGAGGGATTCGTTCTTACCCGCATCGAACTGAATATTCCGGGCTATCATCATGTATATAATGCGTTGGCTGTGTGTGCAGTTGCGCATCTGTGCAACATTCCGCCCCAGCTGATGCACACCGGCATCAAAGCATTTCGGGGAGCCGGACGCCGTTTTGAGATTTTAGGGGAGGTCAACGGCATTACGATCGCTGACGATTACGCCCACCATCCTACCGAGCTGGAAGCTACTTTAAAAGCAGCCAAAGAGTTGAACTTTAAACAGGTGTGGGCGGTTTTCCAACCCTATACGTACAGTCGCACAGAAATGCTGCTGGACGATTTTGCCCGTGTTTTACCCATTGCCGATCATGTAGTGGTGACTAAGATTATGGGCGGTCGTGAACTTGCCGATAATTACACGGTAAAAGCGGAAGATTTGACAGCAAAAATCCCCGACAGCACCTGTGTACAGACATTTGAGCAGGCAAAAGATTTTATTTTGCAAAATGCACAACCCGGCGATCTGGTGCTTACTTTGGGATGTGGTGACATCTACAAAGCTGCACATATGATGCTGCAAAAGTGATGTTCGCTTAGGTTGGCAGGTTGCTCTGCTTTTAAATTTTTTCACTAAAAAATGTGACGCAACCAATCGGCTGCGTCACATTTTCATTTACAGGTCTTTCGCCATTTGGGTAAACTGCTTGCAGGCATCCTGCTGTTTTTGCGCTTGTGCCTGCTGTGGCGTGTACCAGCCACGCTTTTCCATTGCAGTGAAGATCTCGTACTGCATCTCATGTTCCTCGTTCAGAATATCCATAAGCTTATTTCTTCTTGCTTTGGTGGAACATTCTCCCGCAAAATGGTTGTACTGCTGTGTGATGCTTTTTTGGGTGTTCAGCGAATCGCCCATTTTTGCCTGATCGTCAAAACAACTCATCTTCATACTCTCCTTGGCTTATTTTTTCATCTCGTTCAAAATGGTTTTATAGTGTTGGGTATGCCGCTGTGCAATGTCCTCGCACATTTTCTTTAGTGCAGGCTCCTCGCAGCTTTCGGCATAGCTTTTAAACTTCTGGATCGCATTCTTTTCATTGGTCAAAAGCTGCGAATAGCCTTCCAATTCTTTTTCGGTAATCGTTTGCATATTGGCTCCTCCTTTTTATTTGCTTGCATTCCTTTGCAAAGGAATCTGTTGCTAGTTTGTCCCATTTGCAAACAACTATCCGCTTTTTTCAAATCCAAATCTTAACAAAACAGCCGCTGTGCTTAAATGAAGCAACCAGCGGCTGTTTGTTTTTATCGTTTTCCCGCACGGGGAGTAGCGTCGTAAAATCCGGTTTCTAACCGGTCGCCAATCGTCAGACTTTTTGCAGTACCGATTGCAACACAATGCACAGGGTCATCTGCTACCCGTACTCTTACCTTCAGCTTTTCGCTGAAGTATTCTGATAATCCTTCCAACAGCGCACTGCCACCGGTGAGAACAACACCTTCGCTGTAAATATCACCCGAAAGCTCCGGCGGGGTGCGCTCCAAGACCTGATGCGCAGCCGTTCCAATCTGTTCAACACATTTCATGACCGGCTCATACAAGTCTTCTGTCTTTACCAACTGACGCTGGGGGAGATTGGTAATCAAACTTCTGCCCTTGATCTCCATTGTTTTGCTGAACTTCTTCTGCGGGCAGCAAGCGACTGCCTTTTTTAGTTCCTCTGCGGTACGAAGACCGATGACCAACTGAAACTGCTGGCGAACGTGTTTTACGATTTCTTCATCAATCAAATTTCCTGCAACTGCGATCGAACTTGCCTGCACCTTTCCGCCTAGGCTGATAATGGCAATATCCGTGGTTCCGCCTCCCAAGTCGATGACCATATGCCCCATCGGTTGGGTGATGTCGATTCCACTTCCCAGTGCTGCTGCGATTGGCTCGTCGATTAGGAATACCTGTCTTGCACCAGCCGAAACGACTGCTTCTACCACTGCGTCACTTTCAATTCCGGTAATTGCTGCCGGAACACACACTGCCACACGGGGCTTTATCATACGGGAATCATATACACGGTTGACAAACTGCTGTATCATCTTTTTTGTCAATACATGGTTGGAAATCACGCCGTCTTTCAGCGGACGTTCGGCGGAAATGTAAGAGGGCGTTCTGCCTACCATTGCAAACGCTTCACTGCCTACTGCAAGTACTTTGTCATCGTGTCGATGATCTACCGCTACCACCGACGGCTCGTTCAAAATGATTCCCTTTCCCTCTACGGCAACGATCACAGAGGTCGTGCCTAAATCAATTCCAATGTCGTTCGACATATTCTATTCTCCTCTCTTATCCTTTAACAGACATTTTCCATGCTTTCTTTTTGCATTTTGGGTACCGATTCTGCCAATACCAACCCCGCTACCTCTTTCGCTCCTGCCTGCGTCAGAAGTTCGGCGATGCGATGCAAGGTAGTACCTGTTGTGAGTACATCGTCGATAATCAGTACCCTCTTTCCCTCAATTTCCTGCGCAGACATCACTGCAAAGGCTCCTTTTAGATTTTCACGGCGTTGTTTGCCACTAAGTTCTACCTGATTTGGGGTTTCTTTTATTTTTTGCAGAACATTTTCGCTTGCCAAAGCAACCCCCGTCAACCTTGCGATGCTTTTTGCCAAAAGATACGGAACAAGGTATCCACGTTCCATTCTCTTTGACCGAGTTGCAGGCACCCATATGATTATATTGAACTGCCGTATAAAAGTATACGCATCACGGTCGGAGAGCAACAGCAGAACGAAATTTTCTGCCTGATATGGCATATTGGAGAATTTCATCTCCAAAATCGCATTGCGGATCTCGTCCTGATACTTCCACCGTGAAAAAACCGATGTCATCCCCCGCACCTGCGTAGATGCGGTGTTTTTTGCAAGGCGCAAAGAGCGTTCCCGTTCGGCACACTCGCAGCAAATATGAAACGGACGCACCAGATTTTGGCAAATCGGACAACGTGGCGGAGCAAACCACCACCCGATTTGCAGGAAAAGTCTGGACAGTAAAGCCCGCTTCATACCCATCCTCCCAACCGTTGCGACAAACAGGAATAGCGCAGCTGATGGCGGCTGTTATGCACCATATTTGCCACAGTCGCACGGCGTCCGGGCAGTACACAAAGCCGTCTTGCACGTGTTACGCCTGTGTACAGCAAGTTGCGATATTGCAGCCTTTGTGGAGTTTCTGCCACCGGAATCACCACCGCCGGAAATTCGCAGCCTTGGCTTTTGTGAATGGTGATGGCATATGCAGGCTCCAGTTCTTCCATTTGCTCGGCACAGTAAAGCACTTTACGGTCTTCAAACCGAACCAAAATCGCCGGCTCGCTTGGGTCTACATTTTCCACATAACCAATATCTCCGTTATATGCCCCTGTTCCTGTTTCTCCATCGTCTTTTTCATACTGGATGTCATAATCGTTACAAATCTGCATCACCTTGTCGCCCTGTCGCCAGATGCGATTTCCACGAGTCAATTCACGTTTATGAGATGCGGGCGGATTTAAAAGCTGCTGAAGCAATTCATTCATCGTTTCAGTGCCCAACAGCCCTTTCCGGCTGGGGCAAAGAACTTGGATGTCCCGAATGGGGTCAAGCTGATATGCTCGTGGCAAACGGGTAGCAACGATCTCGCACACTTTTTGTTGGCAAGCAGTTCCCGATGACTCCATTAAAAAGAAATCGTCATCTTTTCCGCCTTGAAGTGGCAACTGCCCTTCTACAATGCGGTGGGCATTGGAAACGATGAGGCTTTCTGCTGCCTGACGAAAAATTTCGGTAAGGCGCACCGAAGGAATTTGGGGGCATTGCAGCAATTCGCTTAGTACGTTGCCCGGCCCAACACTGGGAAGCTGATCGGCGTCCCCTACCAAAATCAGCCGTGCGCTGGGACGCAGTGCTGCCAGCAGGCTCTCAAACAATTTCACGTCCACCATACTCATCTCGTCCACGATCACCACATCTGCACGCAGCGGATTGCTTTCGTTGTGTACAAACTGAACCGGTTCGGTGTTTTTTGTAAAATCGACCTCTAACAAGCGGTGAATGGTTTTCGCTTCTCTGCCTGTCAACTCGCTCAACCGCTTTGCTGCACGTCCTGTTGGTGCAGCCAATGCCACCCTGTCCATCTGCTGCTCCAGTAGCGTAAGAATCGCATTGACGATAGTCGTTTTTCCCGTACCGGGTCCTCCGGTCAAAACCATGATATTATTTTTCAGTGCCGTTTCGATTGCTTGTCGCTGCAATGCTGCATAGCGGATGGTGCCTGCCTTTTCCAAAATATCAATCCCATGTGCAATGGTGTCCCGTTGTTTTACAGGACGTTCCAGCATTTGCGCAAGGCATCGTGCAATGTTTACTTCGGCACGATATAGATCCTCTAAATAAATATATTGTTTATCACCGTATTGTTTTTCAAACAAATATTTTTCCTCAATGGCAATTTGCAGCTGTTCCTGTACATATCCTGTCGGCTCTTGCACCAATTCTGCCGCTTTTGCACAGAGCTGATGTGCCGGCAAACAGGTGTGGCCATTTTGCAGGTTATAGCGCAAAATATACTCGAACGCTGCCCACATACGAAGATGGGTCGGTGGGGTAAGCCCCTGTTTCTCGGTTATTGCATCTACTTCGGAAAACTTCAGATAAGCAGGCGCACCACACAAAAGATACGGATTCTGAGTGATGGCATCGACGGTCGCCGAGCCGAAATATCGGTAGATGCTCATTGCACGTGCAGCAGAAATGCCCAACTGCCCCAAAAACAAAATGCTCTCCCGCAGACCTTGCCGGCGGTGAAACTCCTGCGAGATCTCTTTTGCCTTTTGTCCGGTGATGCCTTTTATATCGGTAAGCTTTTCGGGATGGTTTGCGATGACAAAAAATGTTTCTTCTCCAAATCGTGCAACGATCTTCTTTGCAGTTGCTGCACCGATGTGTGGCAGAACTCCACAGGAAAGATAGCGCAAAATTCCACGGCTGGTTTCGGGCATCTGTACGATGCAGCTTTCCGCCTGAAACTGGAAACCGAAAGTAGGATGGGTCACAAAACGTCCTGTAACTACTACTTCTTCCCCTTCGTTCACCTCTCCCAAGTCGCCTACGACCGTTACAAGATCCTGCTCCGCTTGCAGTTCGATCACGTGATAGCCATTTTCAGGGTTTACATATACGACGTGCTCCACAGTACCTTTCATTCGCAGGATCTCTGCCATTGTGTAGCCTCCTTAATCAAAGGGTAGATAGTTTTATTATAGACATTTTTTCAAACTTTGTAAATAAGTGTCGATTGGATTCACAAAAACAGACTTTTACTTTAAAGAGTAAGATTCTGATTATTTTATATAATTGAAAATTAGATTTTTTGTGTGTTATCTTTTTTAACAAAACCCCGCCCGATTTTGTGCGAAATCGAGCGGGGTTTTTATCGGATGATTGAAACGAAACGTATAGTTTTATCCGTTCAAATCAATTTTTGACCTTGTGTACCACCCAGTATTATAAAATGGGTAGTCATCCATCAATTACTCCGGCTTTTTGATCTTCTGCAATGCAGCATTGATGATCTGCAGAGAGTTTGCAGGCATTTTGTCGTTTTGCATCATACCGCCGATGCCCTCCAACGTCATCTCGCCGACCATTTTCATCATACCGGGATTGATCTTTACATTCATCGCACCACCGATGATTTTGGTAATCATCTCCATTGCTTCCTGCGATTTTGCAATTTCCTTGATCTTATCCTTGATGGAATAGTAAGCAGGGTCGAAGGTCATCTCGTCGGGCACATCGCTGGTGTCTGCGGTATCGAACCAGTTTGCAACACCCTCGCCGTCATCCTCCTCACGGGGCAATGTGTAGATTGCAGGTTTTTCTGCTACTTGCTCCAGAGTGATGGAGTCCATGCAATCGCCGGCTTTTGCTACCACAGTGGTAAAGCCCTCGTTCAAAGGAACGTTCTTGAACTCGAATACCTTTTCGCCGGTCTTCACTTCAAAACGCTGTCCATCCAAATACAGTGCTACACTGGGTTGATTGGTGTAAACTTTTACAGTGGTTGTCTGACCTGCACGTTGTGCATAACGACGACCACAAACATATACGAACGGTTCCTCGCTCCAGTATGCCTTGTACAGGTAGAATGCTTCTTTGCGAATTTTGCGGTCGATGGTCATCAGACCCTTGTTGTTTCGACCTGCAACACCGCCTTCGTCACGACCATCACAGCCGAAGTCGAACATATTCCAAACGTGCGTTGCCCACAGCCACGGACGCTCGGAAATGATTTTTGCCATATGCTCGTGATACAGTGCCTGATATGCCTCCGAGTAGTCTTTTACCTTTGGATCATCGCCGTGATAGGTGATGATGCCCTCGGCACCATACTCAGAGATTCCCAAAGGAATATTGGGGTGCATTGCATGGAACTTATCCAGCCATTCCTCGTTTCCGGTCAGCTTTCCGCCGTACCAGCCAAAGTAGTGATTGTAGCTTACAACGTCGGTGATCTCGTTCATGGGGCTGTCCATCGGAACCATCGAAACCTGTGCGATGGTGGACTGACGGGTGGGGTCGAGCTGATGAACCAATGCATTCAAGTCTTTCAGGTTCTCAAGCAACTGGTCGCTCATACCACCGATGGTGATCTCGTTTGCAATTCCCCAGAAACAAATGGAGGGGTGGTTGTAGTTTTGATAAATCAATTCTTTCATCTGCGAACGGCAGTTCTCGTGTGCAGCAGGGTCTTCGCTCATTACACTGATGAACGGGATCTCCGCCCATACGATCAAACCAGCCTCGTCGCAGGCATCGTAAAATTCCTGATTGTGCTGATAGTGCGCCAAACGCACGGTATTTGCGCCAACCTCAAGAATATACTCTACATCTTCCCAATGCTCGTAGTTTTCCAGTGCATTGCCTACACCCAGTTTGTCTTGATGGCGAGAAACACCACGCAACGGGGTCAGCACACCGTTCAGATAAAAGCCTTTCTGGGGGTCAACATGGAAGCTGCGCACACCAAAACGGGTAGAAACTTCGTCCACTACCTGATTGCGGTATACAAGCGATGCCGTACAGGTGTACAGGTAGGGGTCTTTTACGCCATTCCACAAATGTGCGCCGGGAAGTGCAACTTTTACCGCTGCGCTGTCGCAAGGACGAACAGCCTCTGCCACGATGTTGTCTGCCATATCCTGAATGGTGTAGGTGATGGTGTAGTTTTCATCGGCGTTCTTGACCCAAGCATTCAGGTCGATCATCGCACCGCCATCAATTACACGGGGAGTAACGGTCAGACCGGGTGCGCCGTGGAAGTCCAAATCAAAATGTGTCTGCGGTACTACGATCAAATTCACATCACGGTACAGACCGCCATAGAAGGTAAAGTCTGCCATTTGAGGATAGATATTGCTGCGGTCGCTGTTATCCACACAAATCGCCAACAGATTTTCGTCATTGGTAAGCTGATCGGTAATATCAGCACGGAAGGTAGAATATCCGCCCTCGTGGTAGGTGACCTGCTGACCGTTTACGTAAACGGTTGCAACATTGGCAGCTGCATTGATTTCCAGATAAACACGGTCACCGGGCTCTTTTTCCGGCATGGGCAGTTCTTTGGCATACCAGCAAGCACCTTTAAAGTAGTCACCGCCACCATCCTGACCGTCAAGATTGTTCCATGTGTGCGGCAGGTCTACCGGCTGCCAGTCCAGAGGAAACTGTGCGGGTACGCCTGCGTTTTCTTTTGTGAACATCCAATCCGAATTGATATTCCATACTGTACGCATTGGTATCATTCCTTTCTTTTTTCGCTTCTCCTGCTAATCGTCGGTTTTACTCTTTACCAGTTTGGCAAGAGCAATCCCTTTTTAAACACGGCAGTATCAGCATAGCGGATACCGTGCTTTATGTAATATATCATACCACAAAATTATGAATAATTGTAGATATTTTATCTTTAAAGCAAAAATTTATTCTACAAAATATCCAATCCGCTTTCTTTCTGCAACACAAGAAAAAAGAATGCTCTTTTTAGAAACGGCTTGTTTCCAAAAGAGCATTCTTTCAAATTATGCGTTTACAGCTGCTTTCAAAGCATCTGCACGGTCTGTTTTTTCCCATGCAACGCCCAGTTCTTCACGTCCCATATGACCATAAGCAGCCAACGGACGATAGATGGGTCTACGCAGTCCCAGTGCAGCGTCGATTCCCTTGGGGCTAAGGTCGAACACTTTTGTTACAGCCTCTGCCAGACGGTCATCTGCAACTGTACCGGTACCGAAGGTATCTACCAGTACGCTTACAGGCTGTGCAACACCGATCGCATATGCCAACTCGACCTCACACTTGGTTGCCAAACCGGCAGCAACGATATTTTTTGCCACCCAACGTGCAGCATATGCAGCGCTGCGGTCTACCTTGCTGGGGTCTTTACCCGAAAATG
>CALWZD010000077.1 GCA_944385945.1 uncultured Anaerofilum sp.
AAGATAAAAAAGCAGCTAGCGAAATGGAATCGCTAGCTGCTTGTGTTATCTTGTTTTAAATGTTTTTATGCCCTTTGCTCTTTCACATTCCTCCAACGGGTCAACTCGTCGGATTGCATTGCAAAAATATCCTGGCACAAAAGCGTTTCATCCTGTGGAGAAAGCTGCAAAAACTGGCAACCGTACAGATGTATCTGCGGATCTCGATGATCTTGCTGGATTCGCCGAACGATGCAGCGAAAGTTATAGATATGTCCTTCGGGACGCAGACAAACATCGGAAAAAAGCAGACGTTCACGCAGAAAAAAGGTCAGGTCGCTTCGAAAACTAAGTCCGCCTAAACTAATATCGGAAAGTGTACAAAAATGTTCCGGTCCACGGTATGTTTCGTTCCATACACGTGCAATCACAGCATTGCAATTTACCCGTTGGCGGAAATTTTGGCGTGTTTCAGAATGCAATACCGCTTTTTCCAGCTGTATTTTCCAGATGCGGTCAGTCGTGCCCGAAATCACACCAAAAAATACCTGCACCATTTCTTTGTTAGCAGAACGGTGAAGCTGTACCTTTACCATATCCCGAAAGGTACTTACACGTGGAGGAATGGCATCTTTATATAATTCGATAGTAATCTCGTCATTGGCGGGGTTATATCGTTGCAATGGTCCAACAAACAACAAGCTGTTTTCCAGTGTCAGCACTTCGCATAACGAACCAACGCAGGCACTGATAGAGTTTTGAATTTCTTTTTGCATACTATCACCCAATATTCGGTCAAATATCCCTACCGTAATGGTAACAAAATATTAAAAAAATTACAAGTATTTTGCTTAAAAATATTCTGACACGGGTACCAAAAGCGGTTAAAAAAGATAGTTTTCAAAATAAAGCTTCAATTTTAAGGTTAACTATGGATTTTTGCGAAAAATAACGTATAATTATACTTGAATAAGTGCTTTTAGAACATATGGGTATCGAGGTGCATTTGCCGATCCGCTACGAAGGATCATGCCGAACATAAACGAACAGAGAGGGCTTAAATAAATGCATAAAAAATGGAAAGACTATTGGGTTGCCACGATGCTGTTGGTTGTGTTGGCTGTCGGTTTTGTTCTTTTAAATCAAATTGAAGTGCTTTTGCTTAAACACGCAGATTGGGTGGGCGACGAAATGGCACAAAAATATTCGACCCGTACACAAAACTATCTGACAAAGTATGAGCTGATCTTACAAACAGGTGCCCAACAGTTGCAGGATCATATTGACAATGATGCAACGCAGACCGAAATTGAACAGTGGCTGGGTAAATTTCAGACCGATATGCAACAAGCACTTGACGTTGAAAATATGGAAATGCTTGCTTATGTTGATGGAATTTCCATGGTGAATGTAAAGTGGGAAGGGTATGAGCAATATGATGCCACGACTAGGCCTTGGTATACACTCACACTGCAAGCCGGCGGAAAAGTGGTGTACACCGATGCATATATCGACACACGTAATGGAATGTTAGTGGTGACAGCTGCAAAACAGCTGGAAGGGTCGGCAAATCTACTTGCAGTCGATTTATACATTGACCATTTGCAAGACCTGATTTCGTTGGAGAATGCACCCGAAGGAACACAGTTTTATTTGTGTGATGCAAGCGGAGGGCTTTTACAATATAAAACCAACAGCCTAAGCAATGAAAACGAAAGGGTGTATGTCTACAATCTATCGAATGGGGTCAAAGATGGTAAGTATACCGCAGCAAATTCTTTCATTACTGACAGCGATGGGCAAAAATATGGCGTATATTACTGCCAAATCCCACAAAGCAACTGGTATGCGATCATTACTATCCCATACAGCTATTTGCTGCAAGGGATTGCGGGCATTCGCATCGCACATTATTTATTGCTGGGGTTGCTGCTGCTTACCGGTGCTATGATGCTGGTACAGGAGATAACGACTGCCAAAAGTATTCGATTGTTGAATAAGATCCTTACCATTATGGGCAACTCTTGCTACGGTTTATATTTGGTCGACCTCAAAAAGCAGACCTTCGAGGTTTTAAAGACGACCAAAGAAGTAAACGTATGGTAGAAAAAGACGGAAACTACGATTTCTTTTAAAAGCAATGAAGGACGTGGTGGAACCTGAACATTACGATGACTTCTGCAAAAATCTTTCCTTGCAGCATCTGAACCAACTGGTGCAGGAAAAGACCCGCAATTTTGGCGGAGATTTCAAGCGACTGTTTACCGACGGCTACCGTTGGGTACACGTCGATATTATGTATGATGAGAAAATATCCAAAACACAGGTGGTACTAAGCTTTAAAGAAATTGACCAGGTAAAAGAGAAAGAACTGGGACAAACACAGCTGTTGCGGGAGTCACTGCAAGCTGCAAAAAAATGAGCGAGGTTCGAAACCTGTTTTTCTCCAACGTTTCGCATGATATGCGCACACCGCTCAATGCCATTACAGGGCTTTCGGCGTTGGCAGAACAGCATTTGGACGACAAGCAGCGAGTGCGTGATTACCTGAATAAAATCCAAATCGCAAGCGATCAATTATTGGACCTTGTAAATGACACTTTGGAGATTTCCAAAATGGAGCATGGAAAGATTCAGCTGAGCATTGCAGATTTTTCTTTGCCCGAAAACCTACGTCAAACAATGGCAGTATTCGCATTGCAGGCACAGGTACAGGATAAAAATTTCAGGATGGATCTGCAAATAGAGCATCCGTATGTAAAGGGTGATTGGTTCCGTATCCAACGGGTGCTGAATAATGTTCTTTCCAACGCTTTTAAATTTACCGAAAAAGGCGACAGTATTTCCCTAAGCGTGGATGAACTTACCATGCCCAACAGTGAATATCTGCGCTATCGGTTCAAAATCTCCGATACCGGTATTGGGATGAGCAAAGAATTTTTGCAAAAATTGTTTATCCCTTTCGAACGAGAAACAAATTTTGCTGCTGCAAAAGTAGCTGGTACCGGACTGGGAATGGCGATCGCTTATAGTATGGTGAGCCAAATGGAAGGTGAGATCGTAGCCGAAAGTGAACTGGGAAAAGGAAGTACTTTCACCATCGTGCTGCCTTTGCAGGTGGCAGATACTGCATCGAAAGCAAAACCCTTGGCAGTCAAACGGCAAGATCCAGTTGATCTAAAGGGAATGCGGGTCCTTTTGGCAGAAGATAATGAGATCAATATGGAGATCTCGACCGAAATGTTGCAGATGCGTGGGATGCAGGTGACCCAGGCGATGGATGGAAAACAGGCGTTCGATTGTTTTGAGCAAAATGCCCCCAACACATTTGACGTGATCTTGATGGATATGCAGATGCCGCAGATGGATGGGTGTCAGGCTGCGAAAGCCATTCGCAGTTTGCCACGTGAGGATGCGAAAACCATCCCTATCATTGCGGTCACAGCAAACGCATTTGCCGAGGATATTTCCCGTACACAGCAGGCGGGAATGAATGCACATATTTCTAAGCCGATTGATTTTGATGTGCTGGAAAGTGTATTGCGAAGGTTTCTGTTGCAGAAATGACAGAGAGGAATATGAGGGATTGGAATGTATCAATTACAAAGCGGAGTAGAAGTACTGAAGCGATTTTTTATGAGTATTTAGAAAACCGCAGTTTGCAAAACGCATTGCTGTTTTGTGCGCCGGATATTGTAAATATCGGTGCAGGAGATAAAAATATTGCCTACGGAAAACAGCAGGTAAAGCAACTGTTCGAGCGAGAGTTCGCACGACACCCCGCCCCTGTGCCACATGATTTTTTAGAATGGCGTGAAAGCCGTGTGGCGGAGCATCTATACAGTTGCTATACCAAAGTGCGCATCTATATCAATGAATCCCGTGGCGAAGATTTTTTTGACGCTCGTATCACAACACTGGTCTGTTGCAAAAAGGATACAGAGCAGATTTTGCAGATCCATAGTTCAGTACCTATAACACCGCAGGAGCCGGATGATTTTATGCCCCTGCACTATCGTGTGAAATATTCTTATAAGAGTGACCTGCAGCAAAAGAAAAAATTGGTGGAGATTTTGACCGACTTGATTCCCGGCGGTATGGTTGGCGGATACCTGGAGGAAGGGTACCCGATTTCCTTTATCAACGAAGAACTGTTGCAATGGTTGGGATATACATACGATGAATTTATTGAGGTAAGCGAAGGAAAACTGGAAAATATCATCAATCCCAACGATAAGGACAATGTAAAGCAGATTATCGGCGAAGCGTTGCAAAAGGGAAATGTATACGAGGTGAATTACCGACTGCGCAAAAAAAGTGGCGAATATCTGTGGATGTACGAAAAAGGAAAAACTTTTTTTGATGATATGGGTTGTATGGCGTATACGGCAGTATTGCTGGATGTTTCTGAGTCGATGGTGCAGAAAGAGCGTCTGGAAAGAGATGCCTGTTACGATAATCTGACAGGCGTATTTAACCGCCGAAAAGCGATTTGCGATGTGGAAGAATATTTGCAGCAAGAAAAGTCGGGTGCCTTTTGTGTGATCGACATCGACAACTTTAAAATGGTGAATGATCTGTATGGACATCTTGCCGGAGATAAGGTGTTGTGTCAGTTGGCAAAAATTTTAAAAATGTATGTTCGCAAAACCGACATCGTAGCCCGTATCGGCGAGGATGAATTTGTTTTGTATCTGCATAATGTCAAAGAAGACACGATTGTAAAAAAACGGATCGATCAAATATGCAGCGCATTCTCAGATTATATTGCACAACGATATGCATTAAGCGATGCCAGCTTGAGTATAGGCGTATGGTACTGTGAAAAGCAAACAGGCTCGTTTAACGATCTATACGAAAAAGCAGATGCATTGATGTATTCGGTAAAAAAATCCGGAAAAAATAGTATATTGCTTTCCGGAAATGTTGGACAAACACTATAATATTGAAGATAGGACACAACGGCTTTTTGTCCGTTGTGTCCTGCATTATTTTAGGGGGAAAAGCTGCCATTTGACAAAAATGAAAAATTGCAATAGTATGAAAGAACATTACCAAAGAAAGGCGGATAGCCCGTGAAACTGGCATTAGCTGTTTACAATTCAAAATATATCCACTCCAGCTTAGCACCGTGGTGTTTGGCTGCGGGTTTGAAGCAATATGCGCCGTGGGTCGAATGTCGTGTGCATGAGGGTACCATCAATCAGCCGGTGGAACGGCTGGTAGAGCAAATTTTACGCCAACAGCCGGATATGGTGGGTTTTGCAGTGTATATTTGGAATCGGACGCATACCATGCAGGCAGCAAAGCAGCTGAAACAGCAGCTGCCGCAATGCAAGATCATCCTCGGTGGACCGGAAGTGAGCTATAATGCTGCTGCGGTTTTACAGGAGGTGCCACAGGTGGACTATATCCTTTCCGGCGAGGGGGAAGAAAGTCTGCCGGCACTGTGTAATGCAATAAAAAATCATACAGACTTGGAAAAGGTGGACATCGAAGGCTTATGCCTGCGCACGGCACAGGGGATTCGTGTATCGCAACCTGCTATTTTGCACGATCCTCCCCCCGACCCTTATACACAGGAGTATTTTGATGCACTGCAAGGCAGAATCTGCTACATCGAAACGACACGTGGCTGTCCCTATCGGTGTGCATTCTGCCTTTCGGGGCGGTGTGGTCCCGTTCGCTGCTTTGAACTGGAAGAAATGAAAAAACGAATTACGAAGTTGGCGCAAAGCGGAACCAAGACGCTGAAATTTGTAGACCGTACCTTTAACGCAAACCCTGCCCGTGCCACCGAAATTTGGCAGTGGATTGCACAGGAATATGGAAAAAGTTTGCCGGCAGATGTTTGTTTTCATTTTGAGATTGCAGGGGATATTTTGAAAGAGGAGCATTTCGACCTGCTGGCAGCCATGCCGGTCGGTGCGGTGCAACTGGAAATCGGTCTGCAAAGCTTTCACGAGCCGACTCTGGCAGCGATCCACCGAAAGACCAACTGTAAAAAGCTTGCCGAAAATATCCGTCGGCTTGCCCGTCCGCAAAATATCCACCTGCATATCGACCTGATCGCAGGCTTGCCGCTCGAAACCTACTCTATTTTTGCGGATAGTTTCAATATCGCATTTTCGCTGGAACCGCAAATGTTGCAGCTTGGCTTTTTAAAACTGCTGCACGGTGCCGATATGCGTGAACTGCCGCAAGAATATCCTTGCCGATTCGACCCCGCCCCACCGTATCAGGTCATCGACACCCCTTGGATCGACCAAAACGAATTACACAAACTGCACAAGATAGAAGATGTTGTGGAAAAAACCTACAATTCCGGACGTTTTCGCAAAACTATCGCTTATTTGCTGCAAGCGTCGGGATATACCCCGTTTGAGTTGTTTGAGCGGTTGAGCGATTGTGAGATTCCGGAGAAAATAGGACTGGACGACTACACTGCACTGCTGTTTGAACAGGCATTGCAACTGCCTAAAATAGAACAAGAAGCACTGCGGGATGCGATGTGTACAGACAGAATGGAAAGCAATGGAACAGGGAAGTTACCACGCTGCCTGCATCGAGAAGACAAATCATTGAAAGCTTATAAAACTGCATTGAATGCACGGTTTCCCCAGCCGAACAGCACAAAGCGAGGTGTGGCTGTGCTATACGCAAGCAAACAGCTGCTGTGGGTGGACTACGATCAGCCTGCCCATCCTGTAACAGGACGGCGGAAAGCAAACCGAATTGCGTTGGACGATTTGCGCAAGCAAACCGAAGGATTCTGAAATGGAAATGAAATTTTTTTCACCATAGGATCGTCTAAATAACAGGGGAGGGCGACAGAATTGTGAAAATTTTCGGCAAGAGAACGAAATTTCTTTTGTAACCGGTGCTTGTCGCTTGAATCAAACCTGTAAATACGCTATAATAATTACGATTATCGAAAAAAATACCGTTGCTGTTTTACAGCAGGATGCATAGATGTTCCGCTAAAGGGAGGAAAAAGTTTTGTCCAGTTACAATGAATTCAAAGCCCAGACAAAACGCCGCAGGCGCAGAAAAACCATTCGCAGAGTTGGAGTGCTTGTGGTCACGATCGCCGTGATCTTGGCACTTGCGTGGGTCATCACATGGATCGTAGAAAGTATGATGGACGAGGATGCTCCGCCCGACTCTGCCTCCACCAGCGAGGCGTCTTCCGATGTTACCGCTACCCCGGCTCCCGACACTTCCGAGCAGACCGGCGAACAGGCACAGCCTGCCGGTTGGAATGTGGTAGGACCCATTCAAGGAACGCTTGACCAAACCATTACCACCCCCGACTACCGTATGATCGCACTGCCCGAAAATGGACGTGTCGACACCAGCTATTTTGCAAATGCTGTCTTTATCGGCGATTCGGTGTCGCAAGGTTGGCAGGTGTACGAGAATGCCATCAGAGATGTAAGCACTTTCTGTGCCTATAAGGGTGCAGGACCTGACGGTGTTGTAAACAACGCCCAAATGCCGCTTGCCGATGGTACCCGTGTGGCGATGCAAGACCACATTGCCCAAACACTTGCCGCAAAACAGCCCGAACATATCTATATCCTGTTCGGTGCAAACTCGCTCAAATCGCTTACGGTAGAAAACTTCATCATCTACTACGGCAAAATGTTGGATTGGCTGCAAACGGTATGCCGACCCGATGCACAGATCTATATCCAAGCGGTCACTCCTGTTACCGCAGCGTATGAGGCATCCGACGCCCGTTACAGCCAAGCAAATCTGTACGCAGTAAACAATGCCCTTGCACAAATGGCATACGAGCGTGGACTGTATTTCGTAGACCTGAACGAAGCCCTCGCAGGCGATGACGGATACACCATCCCTGAATACAGTGCGCCCGATGGCATCCATCTGCAAGCTGCCGGATACCGTGTATGGTTGGACTATCTTGCCGGACACACAGCTTACAGTGCAACGGCACCCTATTTGGAAGGCTCGCCTTACTACAAGGCTCCCACAGCATAATAAAAACAAAACCTGCACCCTCTGCCTTTCGCACAACGGGCAGAGGGATTTTTTATCCACAATAAAAAAAGCAAGCTATTTTGTGGAAATCGGCGAAAAAATATGATACAATGGCAGAGAGGAACAATGCAATTTGCATGAAAATGCGATTACATTCGCTGCTTGCAGCAAAGGAGAGGAATAAATGGAAAAATTGTTGGTGCTAGGGGCAGGCGGATTTGGTCAGGTCGTACGTGAGCTTGCCGAAGAACTGGGATATGAAGTATCGTTTTTAGACGATGCTGCACGTGGCAGCAAAGTGATCGGTCGATGCATGGACTACGAAACCTTAGCCGGTTCGTATCAAAAAGCGGTCGCCGCTTTCGGCAACAACCGCTTGCGTTTGCGATGGGTCAACCAACTGCTTGAGGCAGGGTATGAAGTGCCTGTGTTAGTACATCCCACCGCTTGGGTCAGTCGTTCGGCTGCTCTGGGCGACGGCAGCATCGTGCTGCAAAATGCCGTCGTGAATACCCGCTCGCAGTTGGGAAAAGCTTGCCTGATCAACTGCGGTGCAGTGGTCGATCACGATAACCGCTTGGAGGACGGTACCCACATTGGCTTGGGTGCTGTCATCAAAGCAAACTGCTGCATCAAACCTCTGCAAAAAATCGAGGCAGGTACGGTCATCTTCTCTACCCGCCGCAAAATCGACGGTGTGGATAATCTGATGCTGGAAGATGCACTTTATGCCTTTGGGTTTGGCAATACCTGTAGCTTTGTAAAACCATTCGGTGCAGGACATATCAACGAAACCTACGCTGTGTATATGCCGCAAGATGACGGCAAAGAGGAACTTTCCTATATTTTGCAGCGAGTCAACATCAACGTGTTTAAAAAGCCAAAAGAGGTCATGGAGAACATCATGGGCGTGACCGAGTTTTTGCGCAAGCGCATCATGCAGGACGGCGGAAACCCCAACCGTGAAACTTTGAGTTACATCCGCACCAAAGCAGGTGAGAATTTCTTTGAGGACAGCGAGGGAAAGCCTTGGCGTTGCTATAACTTTATCGAAAAATCCATCTGCTATCAGGCGGTAGAGCGTCCCGAGCAGTTCTACGAGTCGGCAAAATCGTTCGGCAATTTCCTGAAACAGCTTTCCGACTATCCCGCCGATACACTGCACGAAACCATTCCACGTTTCCACGACACCGAAAGCCGCTTTATGGATTTTGAAAAAGCGGTAGAACGAGATGTGAAAGACCGTGCCGGCAAGTGTGCAAAAGAGATTCTCTTTGTGCAGAACCGAAAAGAGGATTGCTCCGTTTTGATGAATCAGCTGCACAGCGGAAAACTGCCTCTGCGTGTGACCCACAACGATACCAAACTGAATAATATTTTGTTTGACGAAACCAACGGAAAAGGTCTGTGCATCATTGACCTGGACACCATCATGCCCGGTCTGGCTGCAAACGATTTCGGCGATTCCATCCGTTTTGGTGCCACTACCGCTGCCGAGGACGAGCCGGATCTGTCCAAAGTGAACTTCGATATCGGTTTGTATGAACTGTACGTAAAAGGATATTTAGAGGCAGCAGGCGGTATCTTGACCGAAGCGGAGAAAGAAAGCCTTGCTTGGGGTGCAAGAATCATCACCCTTGAGTGCGGAATCCGCTTTTTGACCGACTTTTTGCAGGGCGATACCTACTTTAAAACCGAGCGTCCCATGCACAATCTGGAACGTGCCCGCACCCAGTTCAAACTCGTTGCCGATATGGAAAAACAGTTCGACCAGATGTTGGCGATCGTAAAAAAATATTGCTGAAAAGAAGGATACTTCCATGAAACTGATGATTGCATCTGACCTGCACGGCTCGGCAGCATGGACTCGCCGTTTGCTTCGTGCTTACCATCGCATCCAGCCCGACCGATTGATCTTATTGGGCGATCTGCTTTACCATGGCCCTCGCAACGATCTGCCCGACGAGTATGCCCCCAAAACGGTGATCCCATTGCTGAACGGCATGAAAGACGAGATCATTGCAGTGCGGGGCAACTGCGAGGCGGAAGTAGACCAGATGGTGCTGGAATTTCCGGTAATGGCAGATTACGCCCAACTGGTTTTGGAGGATGGACGCACTCTGTTTTTGACCCACGGGCATTTGTTCGATCCCGAACATTTGCCTCCTTTGCGCAAAGGCAGTGTATTTGCATTTGGTCACGTGCATATAAAACACGGGGAATGGAAAGACGATATTGCCATCGTTAATCCGGGTTCGGTGTCCATCCCGAAAGACGGTACCCATAGCTATATGGTGTACGAAAACGGTGTATTTACAGCCTATAATTTGGAAAACGGTGAGGAAATCAGCCGATTTGAACTTGAAAAGGTATGATTTTTTTCCAAAAGGCGGTCGAGTAAACTTCATTACACAAAAAGCAGAGGCAAGCGGTCAAGCTTGCCTCTGCTTTTTGTCTATTGGAATGGTGGGCCTTCCAATAGGGGCGTTCCTGCCCGACGCTGCTCGCCAAAGCAGCATCTGTGTATTGTATAAATCCCATTCATCGCACCGACCACAATGTCGGCGCATCCCCTCAATTTGTTGCAGGTAAATGGGCAGGAAACCAAATGTTGATGTTAGGCACCGATGCAATCGGCGATCGCATCGCCCATTTGTGTACAACTGACCTGTGTGCAGCCCTCTGCCATTGTGTCACCGGTGCGAAGTCCTTTATCCAGAACGGTATGCACTGCCTGCTCGATGGCAGCCGCCTCTTGTTCCATGCCAAAGCTGTATTTCAGCATCATTGCTGCCGAAAGGATCGTACCGACAGGGTTTGCAATATCCTTGCCGGCAATGTCGGGAGCCGAACCGTGAATGGGTTCGAACAGTCCACGAGTTCCCTCGCCCATACTGGAAGAAGGGATCATGCCGATGCTGCCGGTAAGCATACTTGCTTCGTCCGAAAGAATGTCACCGAACATATTCTCGGTCACGATAACGTCGAACTGTTCGGGGGCTTTTATAAGCTGCATCGCTGCGTTGTCTACAAGCATATCACTGTACTCTACATCGGGGTACTGCTCTGCCAAACGGTGCATGACAGCCCGCCACAAACGGCTGGTATCGAGTACGTTCGCTTTGTCCACGCTGGTCACTTTTTTTCGACGCTTGCGGGCAGTTTCAAAAGCGATTTTGCCGATACGCTCAATTTCCGTTTCGGAGTAAGACATGGTGTCGGTAGCAACTTGTTGTCCGTCGACCGTTTCGGTGGTGTGTTTACCAAAGTAAACGCCACCAATCAGTTCACGTACAACGATAAAGTCGATGCCCTTGGAAACGTCTTTCAACGGACTGGCTGCCGAAAGCTGTTGCCACAGCTTTGCCGGACGCAGGTTGGAGTACAGCCCCATCCCTGCCCGCAAAGCAAGCAGACCTTTCTCGGGACGAAGATGGCCGGGCATCGTGTCCCATTTGGGACCACCCACGGCACCCAGCAGAACGCTGTCGGCAGCAAGGCATTTTTCCAACATCGCCTGCGGAAGCGGTTCACCCCAGCGGTCGATGGCGACACCGCCCATGTCTACCGGCTCATAGGTAAACTGATGACCGTACTTTTTGGCAACGGTGTCCAAAACTTTTACTGCCTGTGCTACGATCTCAGGCCCAATGCCGTCACCGGCAATGACTGCAATTTTCTTTTCCATGGGAATCAAGCCTCCTTGCCGTTGTTGATGGCGTTCATTAGACCGCCCTGCTGAATAATGTTCTGAATGAACGGGGGAAAAGGTTGCGCCTGATACGATTCGCCCCGTGTAATGTTGGTGATGACACCGGAAGTGAAGTCGATCTCCACTTCGTCGCCCGAACGGATGCGGTCGGCTGCCTCCTCGCACTCGAGGATAGCAAGACCGATATTGATAGCGTTGCGATAGAAAATACGAGCGAACGTTTTTGCAATTACACAAGAAATACCGCTTGTTTTGATGGCAAGGGGGGCGTGTTCACGGGACGAGCCACAGCCGAAGTTCCAACCGGCTACCATGATATCGCCGGCACGTACCTTTTTGGTAAAGTCGGCGTCAATGTCCTCCATGCAGTGAGAAGCGAGTTCCTTTGCATCGGGGGTATTCAAATAACGTGCGGGAATAATGACGTCGGTATC
>CALWZD010000078.1 GCA_944385945.1 uncultured Anaerofilum sp.
AGGGCAAGCCTTCTTTTTCCCACTTTTTGAAAAAAGTGGGGCAAAAACTTTTATCTGCCCAAAAAGGAGCGGGGACCCCGACAAACTTTGTCGGGGTCCCCGCTCCTTTTTTGGCGCAATTAGACCGAAAGGAAAACAAAAATTATTTGTACTTTTCTTTCAAAGCAGCAAACTCTTTTTCCACTTCGTCGTTGTCCTTGAGCAAAGAGTTGAGGTACAACTTATGCAACACGACCACTACGCCCCAACCTGCAACAGGGAAGATGAACCAGGTTGCGTTGTTGGACACGCTGATGGCGACCAGCAGCAAGGATACTGCCAGAAACAACCACAAATGTGCAGAAAAAAGTTTTTTTGCCATTACTCTTTTTTTGGCCAGCTGATACAGTTCTTCGTTGGTCATTTGTTTCATATGGTAATATTCCTTTTTAGCAATAATGATATATTGTGTGTTTTGATACTATGTTACTTATAATACAATATCTTTATAAGAATGTCAAGAAATATTTCACCATACAAGATGTTTTGCAAAATCGGCAGGGAGCAGTGCGGAAAACGCCCCCGCAGGGCAGCCGTTTTGACTGTTTTGCGGGGGCGTTTGATGGTTGTGAACCAGATTACAGATGCCAGATGTCCTCATTATACTCCCGAATGGTGCGGTCAGAGGAAAAATAGCCGCTGCGTGCAGTGTTTACGATCATCTTTTTCACCCATGCGCTGCGGTCTTGATAGTCGGCAAAGCAACGCTCTTTTACGGCGATGTAGTCCTCCACATCCAACAGAGCCATGAAATAGTCTTTGGCGATGAAGTCTTTATACAGCCGTGCCAAGATGTCGGGCTTGCCGATCGCAAGCAGTTGGGGCGAGAGGATAAAGTCGACCAGTTGTTGTACCGATGGTTTTTGCCAGTAGTCGCTGCTGTGATAGGCGTTGTTGCGGTAGAGTTCGATGACCTCGTCGGAGGAACGCCCGAACAGATAGATATTCTCTTTGCCCACCAGCTGGGAGATCTCCACATTTGCGCCGTCCAGTGTGCCAAGTGTCACGGCACCGTTTGCCATAAATTTCATATTGCCTGTACCGCTTGCCTCTTTGGATGCAAGGGAAATCTGCTCGGAAACGTCGCAGGCAGGAATGAGCATCTCGGCGGCGGATACGTTGTAGTTTTCGACCATCACCACTTTCAGCCACGGCGACACTTGTGGGTCGGCATTGATGAGCCGTTGCAGACACAGGATGAGATGGATGGTATCCTTTGCCAGTGTATAGGCAGGGGCAGCCTTTGCACCGAAAATCATGGTGACGGGGTGCGGTGGCAGGATGCCGGCTTTGATCTGCTGATACTTCCAGATGGCATACAATGCATTCATCTGCTGGCGTTTGTACTGATGCAGGCGTTTTATCTGGATGTCGAAGATGGAGTCGGGGTCGATCTCGATGCCCTGACGCTGTTTCAGCCAGTCGGCTAAGCGATGTTTGTTCGCCGACTTTGCAGCAAGGAATCGGGCGCAAAAGTCTTCGTTTTCTGCCAAAGGCAACAACTGCTCGAGTTGATTGGGGTCGGTCTTCCAGCCGTCGCCGATGGCTTGGCACAACAGGTCGGAAAGAGGGCGGTTGCAGCCCATCAGCCAACGGCGGAAAGTGATACCGTTGGTCTTGTTGTTGAATTTTTCGGGGTACAGCTTGTAAAATACGCTGAGTTCGCTCTGCTTTAGGATGTCGGTGTGCAGCGCAGCCACGCCATTGACCGATGCGCTGAAATGGATGTCCATATGCGCCATGTGGATGACATCGTTTTCGTCCCAGATGGCAGCAGCGGGGTCGGCGCAGCGCAGTTTGGCACGTTTGTCCAGTTCACGAATGATGGGCAACAACTGCGGAGCGACCGTTTGCAGATAGGACACCGGCCATTTTTCGAGAGCTTCTGCCAAAATGGTGTGGTGGGTGTATGCACAGCTATGCTGTACCAGATAGATGGCACGTTCCAAATCTACGCCATGCTCGACCAGCAATCGGATCATTTCGGGAATGACCATCGAGGGGTGGGTGTCGTTGATGTGCATCACGACGTACTGATCGAGTTCTTGCAGTGAATGCCCTGCATCTTCCAGTTCCTGTAAAATCAACTGTGCGCCTGCCGATACCATGAAATACTGCTGATATACCCGCAGCAGCCGACCGGCTTCGTCGCTGTCGTCGGGGTACAAAAAGGAGGTGAGGCAATGGGCAATATCGGTCTTGTCGAAGTCGATGCCGTTGGCAGGGGCGGGGGCAGGGGATTCGACGTCGAACAGGTGCAGCCGATTGCACACGCCGTTTTGGTAGCTCGAAATGCAAAGGTCGTACAGCTTCGCCGTCAAAGTGCCGTTTGCGAAAGGAACCGAAAAGGTCTTGTGGGTGTCGATCAGCCAGTTTTGAGGCATCAGCCATGGGTCGGCATTTTCCCGCTGTTCACCGCCCGAAAGATCCTGACGGAACAGACCGTAGTGGTAGTTCAGCCCGATGCCGTCGCCGTTCAAGCCCAGCGAGGCGATGGAGTCCAAAAAGCAGGCTGCCAACCGTCCCAATCCGCCGTTGCCCAGAGAAGGCTCCGGCTCGCAGTCCTCGATCTGTGCCAGCGAGCGTCCACAGCTTTGCAGCAGCTGTTCCACTTCGTCCAAAAGCCCCAGATTGATCAAATTCGACCGCAGCAGACGACCGACCAGAAATTCTGCCGAAAAATAGTACAGTTTTTTCTTGCCCTGTGCGTGGGGCAGTTCGGTTTGCAGGGTCTGCACTGCCTCGAGCAGTGCCTGCATCAGCTGCATATCGGTGCAGGTTTGCAAGGTGACGCCCTGCGTTTGCAGGATGGTTTCCAAGGTTTGTTTTATAGGCATGGGTCTACCTCCTCATTCGATACAGTAGTGGATGGGGGAACGGGCAAGCGTCCGTATAACTGCATTTGGCGGTGGATACGGGCTGCCAGTGCAGGGCTGGCAAAGTTGGGCAAAGCCCGCCATTGCCAGTTTCCGCCAAGGGTGGACGGGGTATTGATGCGCCCTTCGCTGCCAAGCCCCAAAAGATCCTGCATCTGCACGATGGCACGATCGGCAACACTTGCCCAAATGGCACGCATCATGCCCCAGTGTTCGCCCTCGACAGGGTCAAGGTGCAGATATTCCCGTGCCAAAGCCACATCCCCTGCATCGGCGGTGGCAAGCCAGCCCAATGCAGTTTCGTTGTCGTGGGTGCCGACATAAGCGATGCAGTTGGTGGGGTAATTATGGGGAAGATACAGCGAACCGCCGCCGTCACGGCTGTCGAACGCAAATTCCAGCACCTTCATGCCGGGATAGCCGGTATCTTTCAACAGCTTGTGTACCGACTCGGTCAAAAAGCCCAAGTCTTCCGCAATGATATTGCGACGCCCCAGTGCGGCTTCGATCGTGTGGAAGAACTCGATGCCGGGGCCGGTGCGCCAACGTCCGTTTTTGGCATCTTTTGCCCCCGCAGGGATGGCATAATAGGCATCGAACGCACGAAAATGGTCGATGCGCAGAACGTCGTATAGATGGAACTGGTACTCGATACGCCGTATCCACCATGCAAAGCCGTCCTGTTTCATTTTATCCCAGTCAAACAGCGGATTGCCCCAAAGCTGCCCGTCTTCCGAAAAACCGTCGGGGGGACAGCCTGCCACCTCGATGGGGTTGCACTGCTCGTCCAGCTGGAACTGGCAAGGCTCTGCCCAGACATCGGCACTGTCCTCTGCCACATAGATGGGAAGATCGCCTACGATCTGCACCCCGTGACGGTTGGCGTACTGCTTGAGTGCGCTCCACTGGCGGAAAAACAAAAACTGTACCCCCTGCCAAAAGCGCACTTCATTGTTTAGTTCTTGCATCGCCTGTTGGATGGCTTGGGGCTGGCGCATTTTCAGCGGAGCAGGCCATCGTGACCACGGCGCACCGCCGAAGCGGTCTTTCAACGCCATAAACAGGGCGTAGTTTTCCAGCCATGGTTGGGTGGCGCAAAACTCCTCCAGCTCGTTCGGGATGCGCTTTTGCAGACGGTCGACCGCCTTTTTCAGCACCGAAAACCGCTGCCGATACAGCAGCCCGTAGTCGATACAGGTGGCGTTTTCGCCCCAGTTCAAGTCCTGATATTCGTCTGCTTGCAGCAGCCCCTGTGCAGCCAATTCGTCCAGATCAATCAGATACGGATTGCCCGCAAACGAGGAAAAGGATTGATAGGGCGAGTCGCCGTAGCTGGTGGGGTTCAGCGGCAAGATCTGCCAATAGGTCTGCCCGGCACTGCGCAAAAAACGAACAAATTCACGGGCGCATTCGCCCATCGTTCCGATGCCCCACCGAGAGGGCAATGCTGTGACCGGCATTAAAATCCCCGCACTTCTCATAAAAAACAACCTTTCTTGTTTTCAAATATCGTGCTTGTCTGCACGGCTTTGTACGCTTTCACGCAGGCACAACCGGAAAGGAATAATGCTGTGTACCGGTGCTGCGGTGTGGGCAAGATGTTCCAACAGGGTGTGTACGCCCCGTTCGGCAAGTGCTGCCGTATCCTGCCGGATGGTGGTCAGCCGTGGATAACTAAATTCGGCAAAACTGATGTCGTCATATCCGACGATCGAAATATCTTGCGGAATGGAATAGCCCATTTCCCGTGCGGCACGCATGGCACCCAGCGCAATGGTGTCGCTGAGCGCAAACACTGCCGTGATGTCGGGATTGTGCTGAAAAAGCTGAAGTGCTGCCTGATAGCCCGATTGCATCGAGAACCGGCAAGGCTGGTATTGCTGGGGGCAAAAGGTCAGCCCGTTGGCTTGCATCGCCCGATGCACACCTGCCAGACGGCTGCAGCTGATCTGTTCGGCAGATAGGTTCCCGCCCAGTATGCCGATGCGGCGGTGGCCGTTTTCGAACAGAAAATCAATCACAGCTTTTGCGGCGGCTCTGTCGTCAACGGTAAAGCTGGAAAGCAGCGGAAACCCAAGGGCAGAGGCATCGTTGGTCAGCAGGACGCAGGGGACGGTGATGCGGTGAAAACCGGCACGGAAATTTTCCAAATCGCCCCCCAAAAAAATCAGCCCTTTGGGTCGCCGTACCAAACACAGCTGGACGGCATACTGCACTTCGTCGGCGTCTTCGTCAAGGTATGCCACATATGCTTCCTCGTCATTGTCGCACAGCACCGATTGGATGCGCTCTAAAATGTCGGCAAACAGCATATTTTGGGTGCCCTTTACCAGAACGGCGATCGCAGATTGCGCCTGCATTTTTAAATGTCTGGCGTTGGAATTGGGCTGGAAGCCCTCGGCTTGTACGATCGCCATGATACGTTCACGGGCTTTATCGCTTACATCGGGGTGGTTGTTCAGCACACGGGATACCGTGCCTACACCATAGCCCGACAGTTTGGCAATATCCTTGATGGTCATAAGAGATGAACCGCCTTTCTTGTACAAAACAGGCGTCGGGGATCAGCCTTTTACTGCACCGGCTGCCACGCCTTTGATGATATATTTCTGGCAGCTGAGATAGAAAACGACCACCGGAATGACCGCCATGATGAGTGCTGCCATAATGGCACCCATATCCACACGTCCGAAACTGCCTTTCATATATTGTATCACAATCGAAACGGTTTTGTATTTATTCGTGTCCAAAACCAGATAGGGCAACAGGAAATCGTTCCAGATCCACATGGTTTCCAGAATGCCTACCGAAATGTAGGTGGGCTGCATGATGGGCAGCACCACACGGAAAAAGGTGCGCAGCGGTGAGCAGCCGTCGATCAGGGCAGCTTCTTCGATCTCGAGGGGGATGGATTTTACAAAGCCGCAGAACATGAACACGGCAAGCCCTGCACCAAAGCCCAAATATACGATGATGATGCCCCAAGGGGTGTTTAAACGCAAACGGTCAGAAACCAGTGCCAGCGTGAACATCACCATCTGAAAGGGAACGACCATCGAAAACACGCACAGCAGATAGATGCCCTTGCTTACGGCACCCTGCACACGGGTGATATACCATGCACACATCGAGGTACAAAGCAAAATGACCAGTACCGAACCGACCGTGATGAATACCGTCCAGCCCACTGCATCCAGCAGCCCATACTGCTTGATGGCAGCAAGGTAGTTATCCAGCCCCACAAAGGTCTTTTCGGTGGGCAAGGTGAACGGCTCCAGATTGATATATGCTTTTTTCTTGAACGAGTTGAACAACACAACGAAGATGGGAAGGATATAAATAACAGACAGTACCGTAAAGATAACGCTGCCCACCATCGAGATCCTGCGTTTTTTTGCCATTACTGCTGCACCTCCTTAGAGCGTGTGATGCGAAGCTGAATCAGACCGATGCCGACGACCAGGATAAAGAACAATACGGCTTTTGCCTGTCCAACGCCCTCCCAGCCGGTGCGGCCGAAGAAGGTCTGGTAGATGTTCAGTGCCATCATCTCGGACATTTTGGATGGTTCGCCTGCGGTGAGCGACAGGTTTTGGTCAAACAGCTTGAAGCCGTTGGTGATGGAAAGGAAGGTGCAGATGGTGATGGAGGGCATCATCATCGGCAAAGTGATCTTGAACAGCTTTTCCAGCCCGTTTGCACCGTCGATGGAAGCAGCCTCGTGCAGGTCGCCGGGGATGGATTGCAGACCGGCGATGTAGATGATCATCATGTAGCCCACCTGCTGCCATGCCACCAAGATGACCAAGCCGACAAAGCCGTACCACTCGTTCAGGTTCAACGCTTTGCCGTAGGGTGCCAGAATGCCGTTAAAGATCAGCTGCCAGATATAGCCCAGCACGATGCCGCCGATGAGGTTGGGCATAAAGAACACGGTGCGGAAAATGTTGGTGCCACGCATTTTTTGGGTGAGTGCCAACGCCAGCAAGAATGCAAGCAGATTGATAAAGACCAAAGATACCACTGCAAACAAGGCAGTGTACCAGAACGAATGCAGGAACACGGTGTCCTGAAATGCACGGATATAATTTTTAAATCCCACGAATTTGGCATCGGTTACGGTGGTGAACTCGCAAAACGACAACCAAAGCCCCATTCCGAAAGGAATGATGAATCCGATCGTGAACGCCAGCAAAGTCGGCAGTACGAAGACCGGAAAATACCGTCGGATACTTTTTTGCATAGTAAGATCCTCCTAACTTCGTATAGTAAAGGAAAAAGGGGGGGCGAAATCGCCCGCCCCTTGGTGGTCGTTATGCGTTCGACCGTTTGTGGTTGCCCGTGGGTCGATCAGCCTTTTGCAGCAGCAGCCTCGGTTGCCCAGCCGTCTACAAAGGCGGTCACAACCGCTGCCCAGTTTTCATCGGTCTGGTCGGCAGCATAGGTGGTCAAAGCAGAACCGACGCCGTTCTTCCATTCCTCAGAGGGCATGGTGGAGAAGTTCCAGGAAACAGGGGTGTAACCCTGAGCGATGTATTCGTTTGCCTGGTTTACCAGCGGATTGGTGGATTCCAGATTGCCCTTGAAGGGGATAACAAAGCTCATGCCGGGGTTGCCGGAAGGCATTGCGCCTTCGCCGCCGCACATTGCTTTGGTACCTGTTTCAGAAGTGACGCACCAGTTCATAAAGTCGAGGGTAGCCTGAATGTCTTCTTCCGAAGCGTTCTTGTTTACACACCAGTAGTTTTCGGTACCGGTACACAGACCCTGTTTGTCCTCGCCGTCTACACCGATGTAGATGGGCAGGATGCCCAGATTCTCGTCGCCCAGTTCGGCAACGTCTGCATATGCCCATGTGCCGTTTTGATAGAACACAGCCTGCTCGGTCACGAACTCTGCAACGGCGTCGTCACCGGTCTTGGTGGAAAGCAGTCCCGGCTCGCAGGTGGAGTTGTTGATGTACAGATCCCAGATCTGGCGGTAGTTGTCCAGATAGGTGCCTTTGATGGCGTCGGTGGTTTCGATGCCGTCTGCCTGATACTCATAATAAATGGGCATATTGGCAAGATGGGTCTTGAAACGCCAGTCGGAAGAACCGTCCATACCGGCAGAAGTGAAAGCAGCAAAGCCAAGCTCGTCCTTGCGGGCGGTGATGTCCTCGGCGACCTTCTTCAAGTCGTCAAAGCTCTTGATGTCCTCGGCAGTGTAGCCTGCCTGCTCCAGCAGGGCTTTGTTGTAGATGATGCCGTAGGTTTCGATAACATAGCCAACGCCGGCGACCTCATCGCCGTTCATCAGCAAAAAGTCATCGCTGGTAAGCTGGTTCAAAAGCTCGCTGCCCGAAAGGTCGTAGCAGTAATCTTTCCATGCAGCCAAACCGACGGGACCGTTGACCTGGAACAAGGTGGGGGCATCGGTTTTTGCCATGTCGGCTTTCAGGGTGGTTTCGTACTGACCCGAAGCGGCGGTCTTTACGATGACGGGAACGCCTGTTTCCTCGGTGTAAAGTTCGGCAAGCTCTTGCCATTGTGCGTCCTGTTCGGGTTTGAAGTTGAGGTAAAATACCGAACCTTCGCCCGATTGTGTTGCAGAAGAACTTCCTTCGGTGGCATCCGAAGAACCGGTGGAAGTGGAGGCGGAGCTGGATGCACTGCATCCGGCGAACAAACCGGAGATAAGGGCAGCGGACATCGCTGCAGCGATCATGCGCTTTTTCATAGATATTTCCTCCTATTCATTGATGGAGCGTTTTCTGGAAACGTTATCGGAAACGTTTCCAATCTCGTTGATTGTATTGTACACCCTGCGGATAAAAAATACAATAGTTTTAAATGCTTTGTTACTTTTTTTGTGCATAACAACGTGACAGAACCCATGGTTATTATGCATATTTGCCGTTTTTAGGTGATATTTTCGGGCAAACCATGCCGAAATCGGCAAAACTGCCCCACACAAAAAAGAGCCCCGCTGCAAAAGACGGGGCTCTTTTTAGGGATTGAGATGAAGCTGTATTTTGGCAGTTGTTATAAGGTGTTGCCCTTATCGTGTCAAATCATTTCAGGCGCATGATGCCGTTGGGGCGCAGTTCGTATTTTTTAAACATTTCTTTGCAACTGAAAAATACTTTCTGCAAATCTTTTTCGTCCATGCAAAATTCTATCAAATTCGGCATATCTTGCAAGCATTCCACTTCCTTGGGAAGCTTCTCCTCCTCCAGATCCTGCAAAGACAAATCCAGCTTGTTTCCGCAAATATTGAACACCTGCATCTGTGTAAGCCCTTTTGCAAAGCCGAAATCTCGCACAAAGCAGGAGTTGATGACGAGTGTATCCAGCTGGCGGAGTTCCGACAAGGTGGGGATGTCGTTTTGAAGCATACAGTTTTTGATCTGAAGAACACGCAGCTTTTGGCAGTTTTGCAAAAAGTAGGGGTCGAATGAACAGTTCTCGAATTGCAGCTGTTCCACGTTGCTTTCTGCAAGCGAATCCCACTCGCCAAGCAACGGCGTTTCAACGCTTAGGCACTTCAGACAGGGCGATACCGTTCCCAGCTTCAGCGAAAAAGATGTAGAGTTGCGGCGGTCTTCGATCTCGATGCATTCCAGCATCGGGAAAGCATCGGTGAGTTGTTGGATGCTCTGCAAACCCTCCAACGTTTTTACATAGAGGGATTTCAGATTCGGCATCGAGATCGACAGCAAAACATCCACAGGGATGGGATCGAGCAGTTCCAGCTTTTCCAGATTGGGCAAACCAGAGGGAAAATAAGTGGACATCATCGAGCCGTTGAAACTTGTGGTGAGTTCTTTCACACCCTCAAAAAGCTCGTTCCAATGCAACATCGACTCCAGCCCCTGCGGTTCTTCATTATCCCAAACCATCAGTTCCATCTTGGGAACATTGCGCAAAGCTCCGATTTGATGCAAAAGTTTTCTCCACATCACAAAATTCTTATGGGCTCGCTCAGGAGTGGAACAAAAGAGAATGCTCAGTTCACGCAAACCGGTGTATACGGTCAGATCCGGAGCAGAAGACAGGTCTTCCACAAGTTTGTAGGAAGTCTTAAACCGTTTCCCCTCACCGATACTCAAACCGATGCAGGTCGGATTGAGTGCCATCCTCCAAACGGTTTGCAGATTGTTTGGCAAAATCGGGGTCTTTGCAGGCAGACCCATAGCAGCTCCGCTCAGCTCGTCGGAAAGGAGCCAAGTATTGGTTTTAACATTCATCATTTTGTAAGCACTCCTTTTTCATGTTGTTGGCAGAAAGTTTTGAGCAGCCCGCAGATCAGTTGTTGCCCAAAGACTCCCAGAAGTGATCTTCATCGAATGTATCTTCCGCTTCACCTGCCTTACCGAAACTTTCGGCATCAATAAAATCGGTTTCTTCGACGATGGGTTCCCCCGGATATGACCGCTCTTTGAAATAATCGGATGCCTCGTAATAGCAAATTGTCATGGTAAAACCTCCATTCTTAAAGCAGAAAAAACAAGCGTTTTTTCAATCCTTACAGGGTGCAGATTCTTCCTCAAAAGGCTCCAGCCCCAGCGATTGGAACCCGATGCGCAAATTGTGGCGGGTCTTCATGTGAAACATTTCCAGATGCCCGTACCCCTCCAACGAGGAAAGAAAGCCTGTGATGTTCCTTTCTTGGGGGATGCAGCGGAAAGAACGACAAAACCTGCATTTGTTTACATGAAAATAGTACGGTGCATTTGCATAGTGGATACACAGCACCATTTCCCGATCGTAACAATGCTTATGTCGTGGTACGCCCTTTTCGGTCCAGCAGCAGGTTCTTTCGATGATGTCCCGCATTTTTTTATGTCCCATGGTTCCTCCTTTGGTGCTTGGTGTGAGCGATACGATTTAAAAAACAGCCTTGCCTCCGACAGGGATGGTGGTGGAGGAACCATCCCACTCGAACGAGATGATCAGTGGAATAGTCCCGACGTTGTGGATCAGCATCGGCAGCGAGTAGTCCTGTTGACGGTAGAGGGTGTCGTAGAACCTTATCT
>CALWZD010000079.1 GCA_944385945.1 uncultured Anaerofilum sp.
AAATACCAGCGTATCCAGATGCTGGTCTAAATATACAGAAATAATTCCCAAAACCTCCACTATTTTCTTGCAAATGCGGTTTCAAGAAACCTTTCAACACCCCATTATATAAAAAAAAAAATGGAAAGTAAAGAGGAATCCGACAGTCTTCGACAGAGAATGACCGCTACGGTTGAAAAACGAATACGAGGTGAATAAAATGCAACAAGTTTCTATGCACAAACAAATACTCGGCCTCTTGCAGCAAAAAGCAGATATTTTGCTTGAGATCGAGCAGGTCACAGGTGCAATGCTGCTGGAACATGGAGAAATGCTGATCGGACTTGCCCAAAAGCGACAAAATTTGTTTGCACAGTTGCGTCAGCCGGATGCAGAGTTGCGTGAGTTGTGCGCACAGGACGAGAATGTGCAACAGATACTGAATCATGCTCGTTTGCCGGAAACGGTACAGGAACAGCAGCTGTACGATGCGTCGCAGCAGGTGTGTGCGGTGGCAAACCGTTTGATGGAAGAACAGCCCAATTTACATAAGTATTTGGAAAACGAAAGAGAAACCCTGCGCACAAAACTGCAAAAATTGAACGCTGGTTCGCAATCGGTAGCAGGACATTACAGAAAGGTCATAATGACAGGTTTACAGGAGCAGCCGAAAAAATTTTCTAAAAACTTTTGAAAAAATACTTTCAATTTTGCAAAAATCGTGCGATAATTCTTTTAGAGTGGGTGAATTATCCCCAAATAAGTCAAAACAAACGTAAGCATTTACCCGAAGGAGGGACGATATATGAATATCAATACATCTAGTTATTGGAGTGCAAGCAGCGCAACAAGCAATGGATTGTCGGGCCTTGTGTCGGGCATGGATACCGAGAGCATGGTAGAAAAGCTGCTTTCGGGTACACAATCCAAAATCGACGCAGCTAAGGGTGAACAACAAATAACCAAATGGAAACAGGAAATGTACCGTGAGGTCATTACTGCGATCAACGATTTTAAAAATAAATATTTCAATTCTTCTTTCGACGCTTCCAGCGCAAACAACTTTGCAAGCTCGGGCTTTTTCAACAGTATGAAGGCAGCTTTGGTCAGCGGCAGCGGGCTGAAAGTTGTAAGTGCCGATTCTTCCGCCCTTACCGGCGAAATGAAGGTGAAGATCGAACAGCTGGCAAGTGCTGCAAAAATAACTACCGATACAAGTTGGAAAATTAGCGGAAATTCCGTGACCGGTAGTGAGATTGATTTGGATAAACTGAAGGAATCTTTGGAAAACACGGTAACCCTTTCGATTAAAAAAGGTGGCCAGACCGAAGAAGTCAAGGTGGATCTGTACGGCGCAACTACCCAAGACCAGATCTTGGAAAAATTGAACACTGCGCTGAAAGATAAGGGATTTACTGACATTACCGCAAAAACCGGAGCGGTGGGTACTACTGTTTCGTTTGAAATCGCAAAAGACAGTGGTGTGAGCATTGAGAGCATTTCTGCCAGCGAAATCGGCGGGGCACTTACCGGATTGACGGGTTACAGTACTTCGACGGATGAGGATGGGAACACGATCGTCAATGCCGGCGCAGAGATGGAGCTTAATGCATTCCTTAGTTTCGATGTAAACTTTGATGGTATCAATAAAACCATCGTGCTGGACAATATCAGCGATGTGGAAAACCTTACCCTGACAAAGTTGTCGGATGCCATCAATGAAAAACTGGGTAAGGCATTTGGTACAACGGCAAATGGTGCGGTGATCCAAACCGCAGTAAGCGGCGATGGACTTCAGTTTAAATTTGCCGATGGTTACGATACAAAGGGTCACAGCTTTAGATTGACCGGCGTTGATTTGAACGAACTGGGCATCACTCCCGGTTCGAGCAGCCATGTAAGCAGTTCCACCAAATTGGGCGATCTGGCAGGCAATTCGGGTAGCGTTTATGAGTTTACCATCAACGGCGAGTCGTTCAAGTTTACCAGCGACCAAACTGTGGGCGAGATGATGAGTGCCATCAATGCGAGTGGCGCAGGGGTAAAGATCTCGTATTCCTCTTTGGCAGACCAGTTTGTGCTGGAAAGTGGCTCTACCGGTGCAAATTACAACATCAGCATGAGTCAGCAGACCGGTAACGTGCTGGGTGCGATGTTTGGCAATAACATCGTTGACGCAGGTGGTTCAGCCCAAACAGATCGACTGCTTACGGGTACGATTGCCGGTACAGCTATGGCAGACGATGTTGAGATTGAAGAAGCTAGCATTCAGTTTACTGTCAACGGAGAGCTGTGCGTATTCTCTTTGCCCAGAAAAACAGGGGAAAACGCTGTTCCTTATACCAAGCAGGAATTTGAAGAAAAGTTCAATGAGTATCTGGACAAGAAATTTGGCGCAGGTGCAATCCACTATGATGCAGCAACCGGAAGTATGTCGGTTTCAGAGGGATATGAAGTTGAAATCACAGCGCAGGACGTTGTTGGCACCGATTCCGGAACGCTTGGCTTAGCGGCAAACAACTTTGCAACAGGTGATACTGCACTAAACGACATTATTAATCTTTCCGATGAAGATAAGGCGAAATTAGCCGGTCAAGGAATCACCAAGCTGAGTGATTTGGAAGGTAAAGGAATAGGCGTGACATTTAATGCCGATGATGGTCGTCTGACAGTTACAGATCCTTCTATGCAGCTGAGTGGAATGACCCTTGGCAACGGAAAAGAATTCGCTACAAATGCATCTGACCTTACCAACGAGCAAAAGGCTTGTGTTACAGCGGGTGTCGATGCAAAGGTAAACATCAATGGTGTCGATACCACCCGTAGCAGCAATACCTTTACCATTGATGGTATTACCATGGAGTTGACCGGTGTTACCGGTGATGAACCGGCAGTGATCGGAACCGAGCGTGATGTTGATACCATTGTAGAGGCATTTGAGAACTTTGTAAAAGACTACAATGCGATGCTGGATAAGCTGTATGGTTACACCGACCAAGAGGCAGAATACCGTGATTATCCGCCTTTGACCAGTGCCCAAAAGGAAGAAATGACCGAAAATGAGATCAAACTTTGGGAAGAAAAAGCAAAGACTGGTCTTTTGCGCAATGATGACTCTATTACAAACTTCCTTAGCCAAATGCGTACCGCTATGTATGAGCGTCCGGCAGGTTGTGCGTTGGCACTGTATGATATTGGCATTGAAACTGGTGAATACACCCAAAAAGGTAAGCTGAATATCGACACCGCACAACTGCGCAATGCACTTACCTCTGACCCTGCAAGTGTAGAGCAGCTTTTCTTGGACATGGAAGAAGGTCTTGCAGGTAAGCTGGAAGACGCAATGAAAGCTGCCGCAAACCCCAGTAGCGGTAGCCCCGGTGTATTGGTAGAACTGGCTGGTATCAAGGGCTATGCAAGCGAGAAAAACAACTCTCTTACCCAGGAACTTACCGAGTTGAAAGAGCGTATCGAGGAGTTGCAGGCAAAATACGATAAAGAAAAACAGCGTTACTGGGATCAGTTCAACACGATGGAGCAGATTTTGGCAAACTTCAACAGCCAAAGCGCAATGATCTCCTCCCAGTTCTCTGGTTATTGATCTACAGCATCATCAGGAAATGAGGAACTGGTATGTTAAATAACCCCTATCAGGCGTATAAGCAGCAGTCTATGCTTACCATGACCCAAGGCGAGATGCTGATTGCTGTGTACGATGGGCTGTTAAAAGCAGTCTATTCGGCACAGCAAGCATTTGAAAAAAAAGATATTTCCGAGATCAACAAGCAACTGCAAAAAGCGCAAAGAATTTTGCGCTATTTGCAGGGCACCTTAAACCATGATTACGAAGTATCGGGAAACTTGAATGCCTTGTACGACTATTTCATTCGTCAGCTGCGACAGGCAAATATTAAAAAAAGCAGCGATGGATTGGACGAAATTGTAAGAATGATCGAAGAACTGCGTGAAAGCTTTGTGCAGGCGGATAAAAACGTTCGCATGAAAAAATAAGCTTGTGTATTTGCGCAGTAAAGGAGTGTACATATGCTTTTAGATTCGAAATCCATGCAGATTTTGGAGGCAGGCGTGTCGGCTGCATGGCAGCAGCAACAACTGCATCTGCAAAATATTTCCAACGTATCTACCCCCGGTTATAAGGCAAAAAGCCTTGTATTCGAGCAGGTATTGGAAGGCGCACAGCCGACAGGTGTGTATCAGGCAAATATCGTAGAGGACGAAACCACATCCACCCGTGTAGACGGCAACAACGTGGACAGCGATAAGGAAAGCTTGGAGCTGTACAAAGCATACGTGCAGTATAATATGTTGATCAACAAAGTGAGCGGTGAGCTGGATAAATACAGCACCGTTTTGAACTGCAATATGCAGTAAGGGGAGGAACTTAAATGGCATTTTTAGGCTCGTTAGACATCGTTGGCTCGGCGTTGTCGGCGGAACGTTTCCGCATGGACATCGCTGCGCAGAATCTTGCAAATGCAAATACTACCCGAACCGAGGATGGCGAGCCTTATCGTCGCCAGCAGGTCGTGTTCGAGGAGCGGCAGCTTACATTCGACGAAACACTCAACAATGTGTCGGGCGGTGTTCAGGTAGCACAGGTCGTGCAAAGCGATCGGGATTTCCAGTCGGTGTACGACCCCACACATCCGGACGCCGACGAAAATGGTTACGTTTTGTATCCAAACGTTGACACGACCGAAGAACGTTTGGATTTGATGACCGCCAGCACAGCGTATGAAGCAAACCTTACTGCGCTTTCGGTGATGAAGGCGATGATTAACAGCACATTGGATATGAACAAATAAACAACGTGTCAGAAGGGAGTTTGACCGATGGATACTTTTCAAGGTGCAATGGAAGAAATGTTGGACAATGTTGATGAAATGAAGGATAAATACCTTACTTTCCTCACAGATGGTCAAGTATTTGCGATCCCCATTTCAGAGGTAATGCAGATCGTTCAGATGCAGACTATCACTCCAATCCCGGAGTTTCCGGTTTATGCAAGGGGAATCATCGACCTGCGTGGAACGATGATCCCGGTGGTAGATCTGCGGTGCCGGTTGGGAAAAATGGAACTGGAATATGATGTACATACTTGCATCATCGTATTAAGCATCCATGACGCTCTTGTAGGCTTGATCGTAGACGGCGTGGAAGAAGTGGCTACGATCGAGCAGGAGAACATCTCTCCGCCTCCTTCGCTTGGTGCAGATGCTACGACCCGTTTTTTACAGGGAATTGGAAAAACCCCCTCGGGTGTGGTGTTGATGCTTTCGGCAGAGCGAGTCATTGGAAGCGACATCTATTCGTTTTCAATGTAAAATGCAAAAGCATAAGGTACTGCTTTTGCAGGTAGCGGGGCAAGATGCTTCGGCTGCATATAACACCGATGCAAAAGGTGAAATGAGGAATGGAAAGAAGGTAGCACGATGTTTCGCAACATGAAGCTAAAACCGAGATTTTTTCTTGCATTCGGGACGATCTGCGCAATCCTATTGATCGTAGGAACGGTGGGAATAGCCGGTATCAAGATGGTTGGCAATCAGCTGGATACCATCACCAGCGTAACTTTTCCGGCAGAAACTGAAATGATGTATCTGCGCCGGAATTTACAGTCGGTTCAGAGATTGGTTCTGGAAGTTATCGTGGTAAATACCGTAGAAGAAACCAATGCTCTTAACGACGAGGTTACGGCAGAACGTGAAAAGATTGTTGCTAACATTGAAGCCTTAAAAAAACTTGTTCCAGAATATACAGAAGAGCTTCAAAAAATAGAAGCAGATATTGAAAAAATGTCACCTTATCGCGAACAAATTATTGCCGAGTCTATGAAATTTACAGAGAAAGGCAACTCGGCGGCATACAACATTTACAAGCGCTTGTATGCACCTTTATTCGATACGGTTGCAGAGGAAGTTATTGCTCTGAACGAACGCTTGGAAACAGCCATTAATGACGATGTGAAAGAAGCAGGAAAAACAGAAACATATAGTCTGGTTGCGGTGGCAGTTCTTGGAATTGTTGCATTGATTTCTACAATCGCTTCTTCGACTGTCTTGGCACGTGGCGTTTTGGAGCCGTTGGGACAGATCGAGCAAGCGGTGGAACATCTGAATCAGGGCGAAATTTCCAAAGTTTCTTTGGAGTATGAATCCGAAAATGAATTTGGAAAAATCACCGATGCAATGCGGTTAATGGCTGCAACTTTGAAAGAGTATATTGATTCCATTGCTGTTGTGATGGCAGAGTTTGCAAACGGAAATTTGACGACTCGCCCCACCATTGTTTACAAAGGCGATTTTGCAAGCATTGGCACCAGCATGAAAACCGCATTGGAAGAAGTGAACAATACACTTTCGCAGATTGCTATGGCGTCCGATCAGGTCGCTTCCGGTTCAGAGCAGGTATCCTCCGGTGCACAGGCATTGTCGCAGGGTGCGACGGAACAGGCATCTTCCATCCAGCAGTTGGCGGCTACCATCAATGAAATTTCTGCACAGATCAAAGAAAATGCAGGAAATGCCAACGATGCAAGCACATTGGTTCAAACCTTGAGCGAGGAGATGCAGGAAAGCAACCGCAAAATGCAGGATATGATCGCTGCAATGGGCGAAATCACCTCCAGTTCGAATGAAATCAGCAAGATCATCAAAACGATCGAAGATATTGCATTCCAGACCAACATTTTGGCATTGAATGCTGCGGTTGAGGCTGCCCGTGCAGGTGCTGCCGGCAAAGGTTTTGCAGTTGTTGCAGACGAGGTTCGTAATCTTGCCTCCAAGAGTTCGGAAGCTTCGAAAAGTACCGCTGCGCTCATTGAGCGGTCGCTGAAGGCAGTAGAAAATGGCACCAACATTGCCGATGATACTGCACAGTCGTTGGCACATACGGTTCAGGGGGCAAATGAGGTTTCTGCGCTGACCAAAAAAATAACCAGTGCCTCCAACGACCAAGCAAATGCCGTTACACAGGTGACGGTAGGTATCGACCAGATTTCTGCCGTAGTTCAGACAAACAGCGCAACTGCCGAACAGAGTGCAGCGGCAAGCGAAGAATTGTCAGGTCAGGCAATCATGCTGAAAAATCTGGTTGCTGCATTCAAGCTGAACAACGAGTCCAATATTTCCTTGAGCGAAAAACCTTATTTCGAAGAAAGTTATGATCAGCCGGATTACTCCACTACGGGTTTTGATGAAGTTGATTACAGTAAATATTGATGATTTCGTTCGTTGAAAGCAGATGGGAAAATCTACTTTCTAGAGTGACCATTGCAAAAAATAACGGTTTTGGAGAAGAGGGAGAAATATGTTTCACAATATGAAAATACAGCGTCGACTGTTGGTCAGCTATGGAATTTTGATTTTAGGCATCGTCGTAATTGCGTTGATTGGTGCAACACAGTTGAAAGATTCACTGTATGCTTTGAGTGATTATCAAAACAGCGTTTCTGTAACTGTTACCAGTGCCAGAGAAATGCAGGCAGCTTTTTACAAAACGATGATGAACGTATATCGTGCAGCAAGTAATAAAAATGTGGATGCCATCGAAGAGGCAATTGCTTCGGCACAGAAAGCATCGGATGTTGTTCGGTTGGATTTACAGACGTTGGAACAAGCGGGCGATTGCGATAAAGAAGCTTTGGAAACCCTCAAAGGTACTATTGAAAGTGCAGATGTACATTTGAGCGAGATTCTTGGCATGGCATCTTTGGGCGATGTAGACCATTTGGTAACAACGGTCGAAACCAACTTACTTCCCTTCACCCAACAAATGGAAGCACAGATGGAGAGCATTGTCGATAAAGAGCAGACCGAAGCAAATGAAGATATTGCTTCGTTGCGGGTAAGTATTATTATAAACATTGCGGTGTTGTTGAGTGTCGGTGTAGTTATGATAATTGTGGCGGTGCTGTTGGCACTTCGCTTGTCCAATGCAATCGTAAAGCCGTTGATGGAAATGGAACTGGCAGCTGCCCAGATGGAAGAAGGAAACCTGGAGATCAATGTGGAATATGTTTCCGAAAACGAGATGGGTCAGTTGGCAGCTTCTATGCGCTCGATGGCAGTCACCTTGAAAGAATATATTGGTTCGATCGACAGCGTTATGGAAGAATTTGCAAACGGAAATCTGACAGTTCGCCCCAGCGTTGTGTATAAAGGCGATTTTGCAAGCATTGGAACAAGCACCGAAATCGCTTTGAGTTCGATCAACCATACACTTTCTCAAATCGCTTTGGCTTCCGATCAGGTTGCTTCCGGCTCTGATCAGGTATCTTCCGGCGCACAGGCACTGTCGCAGGGCGCAACCGAGCAGGCATCTTCGATTGAGGAACTCGCTGCAACGATCAACGAGATCTCCAACCAAGTAAAGGAAAATGCCGAAAACGCAAACGAGGCAAGTGTTCTTGTTCAAACAGTAAGCAGTGAGATGCAGGAAAGCAACCGAAAGATGCAGGATATGATTTCTGCTATGGACGAGATCACTGCTAGTTCGAGTGAAATCAGCAAAATCATCAAGACGATCGAAGATATTGCATTCCAGACCAACATTTTGGCATTGAATGCTGCGGTTGAGGCTGCCCGTGCAGGTGCTGCCGGCAAGGGCTTTGCAGTTGTTGCAGACGAGGTTCGCAATCTTGCTTCCAAAAGTTCGGAGGCTTCCAAGAGTACCGCTGCTTTGATCGAGCGTTCCCTGAAAGCGGTGAAAAACGGTACCGACATTGCAGATGATACTGCACAGTCGCTGGCAAATACTGTTCGGGGTGCGGATGAGGTTTCGGCATTGATTGGAAAGATCACCAACGCCTCCAAAGATCAGGCGAGTGCGATTACACAGGTAACGGTAGGCATCGACCAGATCTCTGCCGTAGTTCAGACCAACAGCGCAACCGCAGAAGAAAGTGCAGCGGCAAGCGAAGAACTGTCTGGTCAGGCAATTATGTTGAAAGAGTTGGTTGCTGGATTTAAGCTGGACGATGATCCAGAGGCTAACGCAGTTGCAAAACCTTATCGTGAAACAAACTCTGAGCAGACGGACTTTTCCGCTGTAAGCTTTGACGACAACCAGTATAGTAAATATTGATGATTGTGTCAGAGAATAAATGGAGTATGGCAGAAAAAACGTTCTACATATTTTTGTGTGGAACGTTTTTTTGTAAAATAAAGGTAAAAAAATAAAATGCAAATATTAAAATTTTTTTTGCTGTGACTTTTGAATGTGAAAAATAATAATGCTCAGCAAATGAAAGATAAAAGAGATAGAATAATAATAATATAAACGTTATAAGGTAAAAAAAAGAAAAAACTTTAATGAGCTTTTACCTTTTTCTTTCACATTTAAATATTTTTGGAAATTTAGGTTCGGAAGCTAATTAAAAATGAAGTAAAAAAATTCGTAAATTATTGACAGCATTGTAAAGATAGGGGTATAATTACCAGTGAGGTTATAGACAGGATACTACACCTGTCTACAAAATTTACCAAGATAAAGCAGTGAAAGGGATTGTACTGCTATGTTTAAAGCGAGTGTACCCTTATTTCTTTCGCTAAAATACACCGAATGTGCATTTTTTACTTAAAAGATAGAAATCCGGCAAAGCAAACGACAGGAAAGGCAGGAATAACTAATGATTTTTACGGCAATTACTCCGATCCAGCCAATGGAAAAGATGGACTTTTCACAGCCCGCTGAACAGCTTGCTTCTACTTCGCAGCAGACGGGCGGATTTAGCCAGATTTTGCAAAATGCAGTCAACGACTTGGAAGCACTTCAACAGCAAACTGCTGAAGATACGTTGAATATTGCGCTGGGTGACATCGACAACCTGGCACAGGTGCAGATCAACTCTATGAAAGCCTCTACCATGCTTCAAACCACTGTTCAGCTCACTTCACGTGCTGTGAATGCATACAAAGAAATTATGCAGATGCAGGTATAATATGCGCACACGGCAATGTAAGGGCATTCTATTACAAAAAAAGAAGAGGACAGGTTCATGAAGACGGAAGGAATCGATTTGAAAGCACAGTTTTCAAAGGTTTCACAAAACTTTAAGCAGTTACCCAAAAATAAAAAAATCATTGCTGCATCGGTCGTTGGTGGCATTGTATTGTTGGCAGTGTGCATTACTATTTTTTTGAATGTAGGAAAAAATCAATATAAAAAGCTGTATACCGGTCTGGAGGAGCAAGAAGCGACCACCATTTACAGTATGCTGCAAGAAATGGGCGTACAGGCGCAGCGTGACGCAAACGGCGACATCATGGTGCCCAGTGAAAATTATGACGAATGTTTGATGGAGCTGGCGATCCAAGGCTATCCCCATTCGGGCAGAGCGTACGATCTGTTTGCGGAACACAGCGGAATGACGACCACAGAAGCAGAAAGCAAACAGTGGGAGTTATATCAGTTGCAAAGTGACATTGAAAACACCCTGAAACAGTTGGATTCTGTCCAAAGTGCAACGGTCAATATCAACCTTGCACAAGAGGGTACATACGTTTGGGAAACCACCGAAGATAAGGCATCTACCGCAAGTGTGTTGTTGGTGCTGAAGCAAAATATCAATGCGCAACAGGTAGATGGCATCAAAACTTTGGTGTCAAGTGGTGTTCCCAACTTGGCACCGGAAAATGTAAAAGTAGTCGACTCTGCCACAGCGCAGGAACTGAAAGGTTCCGACGAACAGGCGGAGGATTCGTTGACCAATGCACAGAATTTGGAACTGGAACAACAGGTGCAAAACCAGATCGAGGAAAACGCCGAGCGAATTTTGCGGGCTCGTTATGGTGTCAATGGCGTGGTTGCCGTTGCCAAGGTAGAGTTGGACTATGACAAAATGATGACCGAACAAATGCAGCTGACCGAAAAAGAAGGCGGCGGCGGTTATGTTACGGATTTTAACGAAACATATAGCCTTGAGGGCGAACAAGCAGCAGGGGGAATTGTAGGAGAAGAAAATAACACCGACATCCCCACACAGGTAGTGGATCAGGAAAATCCGGAAGAAGACACCGGAGTTACCAATTATAATAAGGAAGTCCATTACGATTATGGATACATCAAAACACAAATCGAAAAGGGAAATGCAGCACTGAAAAGTGCAAGCATCTCGGTTATGGTAGACGAAACCAACATGACCCAGACCCGCCGAGATGAGTTGACCAGCCTTGTTGCAAACAGTACGGGTATTGCAGCAGAGAATATCACTGTGTCTGCAATCGACCCCAATGCGATACCGGAGGAAGAAGAACCAGATACTACCGATACTACCCAACAGCCCACAAAGGTGCAGATCCCGCTGTTTGTATGGTTGGCTTTGGGCGTAGTGGCACTTGTATTGGTGGTGATCCTAGTCGTTTGGATCTTGTTGCGCAGACGTGCAAAACGCAAACAGCTGCAACAGCAGACCGAATTGGACGAGCAGCGTGCGCAGATGGAACAGGAGATCGAGCAGTATAAAAAGCAGCTTTCCGATGCCGCAAAGGCTGCTACCAATCCTAAAGATGAGGCTATCATCAACGAGGTCAAAGGCTTTGCGAAGGAAAATCCTGAAGTTACAGCAAACTTGCTGCGTGCATGGCTGAAGGAGGAGGATAAGTAATGGCATCACAGGCGAAAAGCAAGCCGAAGCTTTCCCCGGCAGCCCGTGCAGCGGTCGTAATCGTTGCATTGGGTGCCGAAGAAGCTGCAAATGTGTATAAATTCTTGCGTGAGGAAGAAATTGAAGCTATCTCGCTGGAGGTAGCAAAGCTAACTCGCCTCAGCCAAGAGGAGATGCAGGAGATCGTAGACGATTTCTATGGTTTGTGCGTTACCCAAAAGGTCATTTCCGAAGGCGGCATTATTTATGCAAAAGATGTTTTGGAAAAAGCATTCGGTGCCGAGCAGGCAAGCGACTACATCAAGCGTATCTCCAGTGCGATGCAAACACGTCCCTTCGATTTTATTCGAAAGGCAAACTATCGCAGCCTGATGATGATGATCCAAAACGAAACGCCCCAAACCATTGCATTTATCCTTTCGTATGCAAAGGCAGACCAAGCGTCGCACGTTATCGCCGAACTGCCCAAAGATGTGCAGTTGGAAGTGGTGCGCCGTATTGCGACACTCGAAAGCGTTTCGCCTGAGATCGTAAAGATCGTAGAGCAGGTGATGGAACGTAAATTCTCCACAGTCGTCAGCCAGGATATGGCAGAGATCGGCGGCGTAAACTATGTTGCCGACATCATGAACCATACCGACCGTGCGACCGAAAAACATATCTTCGACGAACTCAACAAGCACGATCCCGAACTGTCCGACAACATCCGCAAACTTATGTTCGTATTCGAGGACATCGTTGTGCTGGACGATATGTCCATCCAACGTTTGCTGCGTGAGGTGGATACACAAGACCTGGCAGTGGCGATCAAAGGCTCCAACGAGGATGTCAAGAACGTTCTGCTGTCGAATATGTCCAGCCGTGCAAGAGAAAACCTGTTGGCAGACATCGAATACCTGCGTAATGTTCGTATGCGTGATGTTGAGGAAGCACAGCAGCGTATCGTTGGTATTATTCGTGCGCTGGAGGAAAGTGGCGAGATCGTGATCTCCAGAGGGGAGGAGGACGAGATCATTGCCTAGTATCTTGAGGGGTGTCCACTGGAATACACAGCAGCAGGCGGTGGCGATCCCCGATTGGGAGCTTCCCCCCGAACCGCAGCCGGAACCGGAAGAACAGCTTGACGAGGAAGGTCAGGAATTTGAGGAAGCCGAGTTGCCGGTGATTCAACCGGAACCCGAGCCCGAACCAGAGCCGGAGCCGGAACCGCTTACCGAGCAGCAGCTGCGGGAACTGTATCGTCCCCAATGGGAACAGATGCGCACGATCGCCGAGCAGCGAGCTTATGCAGACACCGCTTCCGCCTATCGGGCAAAACTCGAAAACTGTTTGGAACAGATGAACACACAGCTTGCTGAAATGGAAAAGTTGCAGCAGGATTTTATCGACCAGTATGCAGTTCAGCTGAAATATTTGGCAATCGAGATCGCCGAAAAATGGGTCGGCAAGCGTTTGCAGGATGATAACGGTGATTTGGAGTCGCTGGTTCGGCAAGGCTTGCAAAAGGTGAAAGATGCCAGCTGGATGAAGATCGAACTTTCCGATAAGCTGGTTGACATCTCGGAAAAGATCCAGCTTCAACTCAACCGTTCCGAGTTTGCGGGCAAGGCACAGGTCGTGCTGACGCCGACTCCGCCCGACAACTGTATCATTCGCACCAATGCGGGTGATTTGGACGCCTCTATTTCGACCCAATCCAAGAATTTAAAACAAGCTTTTGTTGCACAAGACCAGTTAGAGGGGTAATTTGATGAAACAGTTAGGTGCAGACCCGTTTCGGTTGCAACGCTGTAAAAAAGTGCTTGCCGAGCAGGAACTGTGTACCCGTCAGGGAAAAATCAATAAAGTCGTCGGCATGACGATCGAAGCCACCGGTCTGGTATGCAGTATTGGCGATGTTTGCCTCATCACCCCCGAACGAGGCAGCGATGTCATCGAGGCGGAAGTGGTAGGGGTAGAGGAAGACCATGTTTTCCTTATGCCTTATCGTGACACCGACGGTGTGGGCTACGGATGCGCTGTGGTCAACACAGGAAGTCGAATGACTGTGCGGGTGAGCGAAGAAATGGTGGGGCGCACGGTGGATGCGATGGGCAAGCCCATTGATGGCGGCGCACCGATTCAAAAAGGAACACGGGTACCGGTGGATAATTCCCCGCCCAACCCCATGGAACGTCCGCCCATTACGGAAGTTATCGAAATGGGAGTCAAGGCGATCGACGGCCTTGCTACCATCGGTAAAGGACAACGTATGGGCATCTTCGCCGGAAGTGGTGTGGGTAAAAGTACCCTGATGGGCATGATCGCCCGAAACGTGAAAGCAGACATCAACGTTATTGCATTGGTGGGTGAACGTGGACGTGAGGTGGTCGAGTTCATCGAACGTGATCTGGGTGAAGAAGGACGTCGACGGTCGGTACTGGTGGTTGCCACCTCCGACCAACCTGCGTTGATGCGCCACAAATGCGCACAGACAGCCACTGCCATTGCTGAATATTTCCAGCAGAAGGGCAAAGACGTGTTGTTGATGATGGATTCCCTCACTCGCTTTTGTATGGCACAGCGTGAGATCGGGCTTGCCACCGGCGAAGCACCGGTTGCACGAGGGTATACACCTTCCATTTATTCAGCCTTACCCCGCTTGTTAGAGCGGTCGGGCAACTTTAAGACCGGTTCGATCACCGGCATTTACACTGTTTTGGTAGAGGGCGACGACACCAACGAGCCGATTGCCGACACGGTACGAAGCATCATCGACGGGCATATTTTCCTGTCCCGAAAGATCGCTTCCCGCAACCACTATCCCGCAATCGACGTGCTGAACAGCTTGAGCCGATTGATGAGCGGAATTGCATCTCCGCAGCATAAACAGGCAGCCGCAAAGATGCGCAACTTTATGGCGACCTATCGAGATAACGAAGACCTGATCTCCATCGGGGCTTATAAGGCGGGCACCAACGTAGCAGTAGATGCAGCTGTGACCCACCAAAAGAAAATCAACGAATTTTTGCAGCAGCGGGTGGACGAAAAAGTGACTTTCGAAGAAATGCAGGCGATGCTGCAAAAAGCTGTAAGCTGATTTGTTGAAAAAACGGCTTGCAGACGGGCTGGACAGGGGGCGATGCAATGAAAAAATTTGCGTTTTCACTTGAACGAATGCAGCGATATAAAAAGCAGATGGTAGACAAGGAAAAGCAGATCCTTGCAGCCTTGCAAAAGCAAAAGGCAGACATCATCGGCAATATTGAGCATTTAGAGCAGTTCGAGATCCAGCAGACTCACCAGTTGCAACAGCGTCAGATTGCGGGAATGCAAGCGCAGCAGCTGGCGGGTTATAGCTATTTCTCCCAGAATATCCGCACCCAGATCGCAAGTCTTCGAAATGAGTTGGAACAGCTTCAGCCACGCATTGACGCCCAGATCGAGGTCGTGAAAAATGTGTCGCAGGAACTGAAAAGCATCGACAAGCTGGAAGAAAAAAAGTTGGAAGAATACCAGCTGGAAGTTGCTCGAGCCGAAAACGAACAACTGACCGAATATATCGTAATGGGAATATAAATACACCATTCATTGAAAGGAGGTGAAACAGAGATGACAACGGTACAAAATAATATTATGCAAATGTTGCAAACCCAACAACCTGCGAAAGCAACCACCGAGAGCAGCAAAACGGACAAGTCTTTCGAACAGGTGGCACAGCAGGTAGCGGAGCAGACCAAGCCACAGCAAACAACTACCAAACAGCCGGAGCAGACCAAGCCTGCACAAAAACCGGAGCAGGAGTCGCAGCAAGTTCCACAAGAAGCCGCAATGGAGATGATGGCATTTTTGCTGCAAACGCAGCCGGCAGAGCAGACGATGGTCGTTCAGCCCGCACAGGTGCAACCTGCACAGGCAGTTCAATCGGTGCAGAATGCACAGGTGATGGCAACGGCAGTCGTTCCCCAGCAACTTGGTGCAGAACAGGTACAGGCATCGGCAAAACAGCCAATGCAGACGACTGTGATGCAGCAGTCGCAGCCACAGCCACAAACGGTAGAAGTGGAACAGAGTGGGCAGCAAAATGCGGGTCTGCAAACCGTGCAGCTTAGCACTTCGCAGCAGGATACCCAGACAGAGCAGTTCGAGTTGGGACGTTCTTTCCGTGAAGCGGTTGCGATGGTAAAACAAAACCAAAACACACAGAAAGATACCGACAATACCGAAATGCCCGACATTGATGCGTTGCAGGCACAGGTAAACGATCGTCGTATCGACATCCAAGGACAGATGAAAATGCAGCAGGTATCCACCAGCCAAGTGGAACAACCCGACGTAAGCAAACAGATCGTTGAAAAAACGCTGACCTTTTTGCAGAACGGCGAGCGGGAATTTACCATGACCCTCACACCGGAATCGCTGGGCGAAGTAACAGTTCGTGTGCTGCAAAAAGAAGGCAAGATCACCCTTTCGATCGCAGCTGCTAACGAAAGTACGGTAAAACTGCTGAACGGACAGCTGGAAGCGCTGAAAATGGCGGTTCGCCCCATGCAGGTGGAAGTAGAGCCGGCAGTGGTGCAGACACAGCAGAGCAATGGCGAGAACATGAGCCAGCAAATGGATATGAGCAATGGTCAGTTCTTCAATCAATCGCATCAAACACAGCAGCAAATGCAGCAAAATCAAAATACTGCAACAGGTTGGGGCTTCGATGAAACAGAAGACACGCTTGCCAGCTTAGAACAAGCCCAACAGGCAGCACAGATTCTGGCAGACAATATGTTGGATCTGTATGTGTGACCCTTCCTTTGCAAAGAAAGGAGAAAAAAAGATGGCAGACAGCATTTCGTCGTTGGGATATGCTCGTACGAATACGACCAACAGTGCCGGCGGCACAAACTATGATGCGGTGTTTACCGACAAAACCGACAACAGCATCATAGATCCCGAACAATTTTTGAACTTGCTGGTCGTGCAGATGCAGAATCAGGATTTTACCGATCCAATGGACGATACCGCCTATGTTACCCAGATGGCACAGTTTTCCAATATGCAGCAGATGCAGCAGCTTGCCTCTTACTCTAAAACAAGCTATGCACTTTCGCTGATCGGCAAAACCGTAACGGCATCTCGCTTTACAGTGAGTGGCGATCTTGACACCACCACCGGTGTGATCGAAAAAGTTTCGCTGGTGGATGACGAGTATGTTATCTATGTAGGCGGAAAGACCTATACATTGGGTCAGATTATGACAGTGCAAACCGGTAACAGTACGTCGACCGATGATGAGGACGACACCAAAGCACCGATAGACGCATCCGACATTGCGTTGGAATTGGGCGAAGTAACCGATACCACTGCTGTGGTAAAGTGGAGCCCGCCGACCGAGGACGAGGAACTTTTGGAGGGCTTGACCTATACGGTTTACTTCTCTCCCGAGAAACCGTTCGATACAGTAAAAGATGTAGAAAACGGCATTAAATTTGGCTTTGGACAAGAGGAAGTTTTTGAGGAGAAACTCACCGGACTCAACCCCAACACCATCTACTATGTAAACGTTGTGGTAGAGGATGCCGACGGAAACAAAACGGTTTATAAGCCGGTTGAACTGATTACCCGAAAAGAAGCCTAAGCGCTGAAGGAACATTTTTTATGGATGAGCTGAAAATGAGGTTTTACACCCCCGTTGTGACAGGTACGCCCCATATTGGTGCGACCGGGGGACTGTATCCCGCAGGCAATTCAGCTTCAAGCGAAAAGACCTCATTTGAAGAATTGCTGAAGGAACAGCTGTCACAAACACAAGGCGTTTCCTTTTCCAAACACGCCATCAAACGGGCAGCCGAAAACAATATCGAGATCTCGGCGCAAAGTTTGGCAAGGCTGAACGAAGGTGTGCGCCTGGCAGACCAAAAAAATCTTGGCGATACCTTGATCATGGTCGATCAGCTTGCGTTTGTGGTGAATGTGCGCAACCAAACGGTGATTACCGCCATGAAAAGCGGTGAAAAGGCAACCGTATTTACCAACATCGACGGAACAGTGATTGTATAAAACCGGACCTTGTGAGGAGGTTTTTGCTGCTCCGACTGCTTGAAGAGCAGCCGCTGTTCCCAACAGAAAAGGAGAGGAACAAAATGAACAGAGCTATGTTTGCCGGCGTTGCCGGCATGAAAGCCCATCAGACTAAGATGGACGTTATCGGTAACAACATTGCAAACGTAAATACTTATGGTTATAAAACACAACGTGCAGTATTTAGCGATGTATACTATCAGACATTGAGCGCTGCATCCGCTGCAACGGCGACCCGTGGTGGTACCAACCCTTCTACCGTCGGTTATGGTTCTACTTTGCTGGGCACACAGGCACAGATGACCCAGTCCAGTATGCAGAACACCGGCTATGGTCTGGATCTTGCTATCCAAGGCGAAGGCTTTTTGCAGGTAATGGACGCTGACGGAAATATTTTCTACACAAAAGCAGGTATGCTGGACATCGACTCCAACGGCTATTTGGTAGACATCAACGGTAACTTTGTATTGGGTGCTTCCACCGCCGATGGCGACCCTGCAAGCCAGAAGATCCGTGTAAACAATCTGGGTTCGATCGAAACAAGCCGTGCCAGCCAGACACAGAAAATCAACGGTGTAAACTACACCATCACCTCTGCAAACGCCAACGAGGCAGCCAACGTTTCTATTAACTTCTCCAGCAGCGAGGATATGCCCGCAGGACTGAAAGCACAGGCAACGATTTCCACGACCGGTGCGATCACCGTACAGCTGAATGCTTACGAGAAATTCTCCAGCTGGGAAGAACTGAACGATGCGATCAATGAGGCTATCACCGAGGCAAACGGTGGTGTACAGCACAAAGCAGGTCTGTTTACTATTACTTCCAGTGACCCCGAAATGCTCAGTGTAAACAATCCGCTGACCGGTGCGCAGATCGCCGGCGGTAACTTTGGTATCGACTTGGGTGGCGTTACCGGCATGGATGACGGTGTGTTCGGCACCGCAAATATGCAGGTACAGAAAGTAAGCAGTGACTTTGCCGGCAGCGGTGAAGGTCAGTTCTCGGCAAGCTTTGCGGACGGTGTTTGGACGATCAAATTGACGATCGACGGTGAAGAATACACCGGTACGCTGAGCGAAGACACTTTGTCCAGTTCGATCCTGCTTAAAGGTGCGAATGGGGATTATGTACAGGTTTCGAACCCCGGCTATGACAAGTTCAACAACGCTTACAAAAATACTACGGAAGGTGCAAACTTCGACCCCGAGGCAGGTACCCCTGCAACATGGACAGACGGTAACGTTTACGGAAGTGGCAACAAACCCAACGATCCCGTATTCACACCATCTACTCCCTCGAAAGATCTGGGTCTGGGCAGCTATCCGTGGACTCTGACCGGCGGTACGGTTGGCGGCGTTATTGGCTTGAACGAGTTGAGCGTTGCGATCGCTTCCGATGGTTCGGTAGTGGTTTCTCACTCGGCAGTCGGCGATGTTGTGGTAGGCTCCATCTCTCTGGCAAGCTTTGCAAACCCCAACGGTTTGCAGATGACAGGCAGCAACTACTACACCGTAAGTTCCAACTCGGGTGACCCTGTTTTGTCCAAGCCCGGCGAGGACGGCACCGGTGCGCTGAAAACAAGTGCTTTGGAAATGTCTAACGTAGACTTGTCCAACGAATTTGCCGAGATGATCACAACGCAGCGTGGTTTCCAGGCAAACTCCCGTATGATCACTGTTTCGGATGAGATGCTCGAAGAATTGGTAAACCTGAAGCGATAAAAAATTTTGCCTGCCAGCCTTTTGGCTGGCAGGCACACAGTTGCTGTGCGTAGCTGTGGAAATGTTCCCTTACATCAAAAGGGGATATTTCCATCGCTATGCGGTGTAGAAGTGCAATATTCATTATAAAAGATAATAAACTGCCACGCAGTTCAAGGAGGAAAAGGCTATGATTTTTCTGACAAAACTGAACGGAGAAGAATTCGCTTTGAATAGCGATCTGATCGAAACCATCGTAGAAAAGCCGGATACCACCATCCAGCTGACAAACGCACGGTATCTGATCGTGAAAGAATCCATGGACGATGTCGTACGCAAAGTAATCGAATTCCGTCGCTCGATTCAAAATCCCCAAAGCTACTTTGGAAACAGACGCTGAGCGGAGTGGGAGAAAGGTGTTGAGGAAACATGAACGAAAAGAAAAAGGGCGGTAGCCGCACATTTGACCCCAACAGTGCCATCGGTTTGGTGCTGGCTGTGTTTTTGATGGTATTTGGTATCATCCTTACATCTGTAACCGTGGACGGTGTGAAGCAGTACACCATCAAGGTGGACCAGTTGGCAAGCTTCTGGGATCCTCCCAGTGTTGCCATCGTTATCGGTGGTACTATTGCCAGCTTGATGATCTCATTCCCGCTTTCTCAGTTTGCAAAGATCCCCCAGCATATGTCCATCCTGTTCATGCCACGCAAGTACAGCCCCGAGTTTTATATCGACCAGCTGACAGCGTGTGCAAAAAAAGCACGTATCAATGGTTTGCTTGCATTGGAAGAAGACGTTAACCAGATGACCGACCCTTTCCTGAAAAGCAGTTTGATGATGGTGGTCGACTCGGTAGACCCCGAAAAATTGAACGAGCAGCTGGAAGCAAGTCTGGAAAATTTGGACGAACGCCATAGTCAGGACTGTTCGTTCTACGATAAAGGTGCAGCGTTGGCACCTGCTTTTGGTATGATCGGTACCTTGATCGGTTTGATCAATATGCTGAAAGATTTGCAGGACATCGAGTCGGTCGGCCCTAACATGGCGGTCGCCCTTATCACCACTTTCTACGGTTCGCTGTTGTCAAACATCATCTTTATGCCTATTTCAAACAAGCTTCGTGTTCGCCACGAGGAAGAATATTTGTGCATGAAGATCGTATGCGAAGGCGTACGTGGTATACAGGCTGGTGAAAACCCCAACTTTATCGAGGAACGCTTGCTGAAGATGCTGCCGGAATACCGCCGTGTAAAAATGCAAAAACGCAAGGGCGGCAAAGCAGACGAGTAGGAATAAAAACTGACACAAGGAGTGTGAATGTATGGCAAGGCGGAAAAGCGGTGGCGATGGCGGCGGCGATTCGGGAACATGGATGAACACATATGCAGATATGGTTACTCTGCTGCTCACTTTCTTTGCAGTTTTGCTCAGTATGTCTACGGTAGACCAGCAAAAATTCGAAGCACTGATCGAATCTTTCCAAACAGAAGCTACCGAGGAAACCCCCTATGGCGGTGGTGGCGGAAACATTAACACCAGCAACATTGCAGAAGGAAACATCACCAACTTAGACCAGCTGTACGAATACTTGACAGAGTATGTTGAACAGTACCAGCAGGCAGATGCGGTTTCGGTTTCCAAAGGTGACGATGACATCGTGTACATTCGTTTTAACACCGATTTGTTCTTTCGCCCCAACCAGTATACTTTGCTGACCGATAGTTATCCGGTGCTGCAGTTTATCGGCGATGGGCTGAAAGGCTGTGAAGACATCATACAAATGGTGAATATTGCAGGGCATACCGCCGACGCACAGATTGAAACCAATGTGAATGACTGGCGTCTTTCGGGTGACCGTGCTGCAACAGTTGCGATTTTTCTGGAAGACGAGGTCGGTTTCCCCGCAAATAAAATCAAGATCGAGGGATATGGTGACCAATATCCCGTGGCAGACAACTCGACCGAAGAAGGCAGAAGACAAAATCGACGTGTTGAACTGGTCGTTATCGGCAATGAGGAAAAAATGTCTTCCCCGGAAGCTTACCAGGCAATTCAAAATTTTTATGATACGGAGTTGTATCCTACACAGGGAAATGCCGATGATTTGATAACTCCGTCTTCGCAAGTGGAACAGGAGCCGGCACAGTCGCAGTCTGCACAGGCGGAAGAAAACCCGCCACAGTCGCAGTCTGCACAGGCGGAGCAAGCCCCGGCACAGTCGCAGTCTGCACAGGCGGAAGAAAACCCGCCGCAGTCGCAGTCTGCACAGACGGAAGAAAATCCGCCACAGTCGCAGTCTTCGCAGGAGAATGCACAAGAATAAGGATGCTGGCAGAAATACTGCGAAAGGCTTCCCAAGAAGAGGAGGAAAACTGAAATGCCAGAGGCACTGTCGCAAAGTCAGATCGACGAGCTTTTAAATAAAATGCGTTCCGGCGGTATGGAAGAAATGGAACAATCGCAAGCCGAACCGAAAACGAAAGAAAAAGAATACGACTTTGCATCGCCTAAAAAATTCACGAAGGATCAGCTGAAATCCTTAAACAGCCTTTATGAGAACTTCGCACGGGTGGCATCTTCATACTTCACAAGCGTCCTGCGAGATGTGTGCGAAGTAAATGTGGTGCAGATCGAAGAACAGCGTTACTACGAATATAGTAACGCTTTGCCGGATAATGCGCTGGTGGCAATGATCCATTTTCAGCCCCGTGCGCAGCAGTATGACGAAACCATGTTGATGATGGATTTATCGACCTCGTTGGGGTACTACATGGTGGATCATATGCTTGGTGGCTCACGCACGGCATCTCAGCCAAGCCGTGACTACACCGAGATCGAGGTTAGTTTGCTGACCTACTCACTCACCCGGCTGACCCGTTATCTGCAAGAAGCTTGGTGCAACAACTTTGCCGTAGACCTTTCGATGCAAAGCATTGAAACCAACGGTCGATTGCTTCAGGCATTTGCACCGCAGGATACGGTGGTGATCGTTACTTTTGAGGTAAAGAGCAGCGTTGTAGATGCGACAGCAAATATTTGTATGCCGGCTGAAAATCTGGAAAAGATCATCAACAGTTTCAGCGTGAAGTATTCTCGCATTTCCAAGCAACATGACAAGGCAGAAGAAGAACAAAAACGCAGTGCGGTTTTGGAGTATCTGAAAGAGTCGGATGTTACGATGGAAGCGGTGCTGGATAGCTGCCAGATGGATCTGGGCAGCATCGTAAACCTAAAACCTAACGACGTCATCACACTGAACCGTCGTATCAGCGACAATATTACCGTTATGGTAGAGGGAAGTCCCTGGTTCGAAGCAAAATTTGGTAAAGTGGGGACAAGAACCGCAATAAAACTAATTGACAACATTGATAATCAAAATGGAGGGACACGCTGGTGAGCAATGAATTAATAGAATTGAGTACACAAGAGTTAGATACCATCGGAGAGATCATGAATATCAGCATGGGTTCGGCAGCAACTGCCATTTCCACAATGCTGGATCGACCGGTGAGTATCACTACGCCTCACATCCGCCAGGCAAAGCTGTCCAGTGTGGATTGCTCGGAACTAGAGCCGGCAATTATGGTCAAAATCAAGTACATCGAGGGTGTGGATGGCACAAATGTCATCCTTTTGCGCCGGCGTGATATGCAGATCATCCTCAACCTGTTGATGGGCAACGAGGAAGAAGAAGCAAGCGACGATTTCGAGTTTGACGAGATGACCATGAGTGCCGCTTGCGAGGTAATGAACCAAATGATGGGCGCTTCGGCTACGGCTTTGTCTGAAGTGTTGTGTATGCCCATCAACATCTCTACACCGGAAAGTATACTGGTGGAGGAGATTTCACAGGCATATGCCGATTTTGGAGAGAACGGACTGGAAACCGAGGTCATCGCAATCTCGTTTGAGATGGACATCAGCAAAATTCTGCACACGACCTTTACCAGCTTCTGGCCGGTCGATATGGCGAAGAAAATCGTAGATACCGTTATGGCAGATGTCCACACAGAGCCTGCACCGGCACAGCCTGCACAACCAAACGTTGCGCCCTCTGCCGCAACGCCCAGCGCAGATGCTGCAAATGCGATGCCGCAAATGAACCCGCAGATGGATGCAAGCCAGATGCCACAGATGAACCCGCAGATGGGTGCAAACCAGATGCCGCAAATGAATCCGCAGATGGGTGCAAACCAGATGCCGCAGATGAACCCACAGATGGGCATGAACCAGATGCCGCAGATGAACCCGCAGATGGGCATGAACCAGATGCCGCAAATGAATCCGCAGATGGGTATGAATCAGATGCCGCAAATGAGCCCCGAAATGATGCAGCAGGGATATGCATATGGGCAGCAAAACATGATGGGAATGCCTGCTTACCCGCAAAATCCATGGCAGATGCAGGGTGGTATGTATGGTGCAAACGGCTATCCCATGTATCCGCAGCAGCAGGAACAAGTAAACCTGCAGCGGGCAGATTTTCCTGCATTCGGCGCACAGCCGAATACAGCACGGGCATTCGGTGACTCGAATATGGGTCTGCTGATGAATATTCCGCTGGAAGTTTCGGTCGTGATCGGAAAAACCAAGCGCAAAATTCGTGACATCATGGACTTTGGGCAGGGAACTGTGGTAGAATTAGATAAGCAGACCGGTGCGCCCGCCGAAATCATCGTAAATGGTCAGCTGCTGGCTTATGGTGATGTGGTAGTAGTGGACGATAACTTTGGTGTTCGTGTTACCGAAATCGTGGGAACCGAGGAATTGCTGCAAAGCCTGACAGGAAAAGTATGATTATAGGCTAAATAACAAAAAAGTACGCATAATGCGACTTGAATGAAGAAAGGGTTGTAAAAAATGTATAAGATTATGGTTGTTGATGATGCAGGGTTTATGCGAATGATGATTAAGACCACTTTGACCAAGTTGGGTTACACCGACATTGTAGAGGCCGAAGATGGCGAGAAAGCGGTAGAAACCTATAAGGCAGAAAAACCCGACTTGGTTTTCATGGACATCACCATGCCCAATCTGGACGGTATCGGTGCGCTGAAAGGTATTAAAGCAGTTGATGCCGGCGCAAAGATCGTAATGTGTTCCGCAATGGGTCAGGAAGCAATGGTTATGGAGGCAATCAAAGAGGGCGCAATGGACTTCATCGTAAAACCCTTCAAGCCCGACCGTATCGTACAGACTGTATCGAAGATCCTGCCCCTGTAAAAAATGACAGAGATTCTTTCTACCGCAGGAATGCTGCTTTTGATGGTGCTTGTGTTTGTGGGGGCGTATTATGCGTCACGCATTCTTGCACAGCACTATCAAGGCAGTGCTGCCGGCGGAAATATCAAAATTTTAGAGCGCAGCACCGTCGGTCCCAACAGTTATCTGCTGTTGGTTCAGGTAGGCGACGAGATCAAGCTGTTGGGGGTCACCCAAAAGGAGATCACTTGCCTTGCTGACGTGGATAAAAACTCCATTCAGCCGCCAACGTCCAAGCAGTTGCCGACAATGGATTTTAAAGCCGTTTTGCGCAGTTTGCGAGAGAAACAGGAGGGGTCAGACGATGCCGCAAAACCCAAGCCGTAAAACATCTAAGCGGCGAAAATTGTTGGTTGCAGTCGTAGTGTGGAATCTTCTTTTGCTGGGCGTTCTTTGTCCGATCGCTTATGCAGAAGGGATCACCATTAATGCAACTACCGATGCAGAGGGTTCGATGGGAGCGATCCAGCTATTGTTCCTGTTCGTGATCCTTTCGCTGGGTCCATCGCTGCTTATTATGATGACCAGCTTTACCCGCATCATCATCGTGTTCTCGTTTTTGCGCAATGCCATTGGTTTGCAGAGTACGCCACCCAACCAAGTTCTGATTGGCTTATCGCTGTTTTTGTCCTTGTTCATTATGCAGCCTACACTTGCACAGGTGAACGAAAATGGTTTGCAACCGTATCTTAACGGCGAGATCTCGCAAGAGCAGGCGTTGGAAGAAATGGAAGCCCCCATCAAAGAGTTCATGTTGGGGCAGACCAATGCCGACAACCTGAATATGTTTGCCAAACTTGCACAATCCAACGGAAGCTATACCGACATAAGCGATCCTTCGGAGTTGGGGCTGGATGTAGTGGTACCTGCTTTTATCACCAGCGAACTGAGCAAAGCCTTTATGATGGGATTCCTGTTATATCTGCCGTTCTTGGTCATCGACATGATCGTGTCCAGTACCCTGATGTCGATGGGTATGGTCATGCTGCCACCATCCATGATTTCGCTGCCGTTTAAACTGATGCTGTTTGTAGTGGTAGATGGTTGGTCGTTGCTGATGCAAACACTGGTGGCAAGCTTTTAGCATCGGTCGGATGCAGAAAATCACAAATAAAGGAGTATCCGAATGACGAGCGAGATGGTAATGACGGTGTTTAAAGAAACGATAAACAAAATCATGTTGCTTTCGGCACCGTTTTTATTGATCAGTATTGTGCTGGGATTGGTGATCGCCGTGTTCCAGGCGGCTACACAGATCCATGAGCAGACCATGACCTTTGTGCCAAAACTGGTGGGTATCCTCATAATGATGCTGGTGTGCGGTCCGTGGTTACTGATAAATTTGTCCGAATTCTTTCGTATGATTTTAAGTTTGATGCAGGAGCTGTAATGCCATGACCATTTCGCAGACAACGCTGCTAAGCTATGTGCTGGTGTTTTTTCGCATGGCGGGTTTTTTGGCATTCAATCCGCTGTTTTCCCAAAGCAACATCCCTTCCCGCTTGCGGGTCGGGCTGATGCTGGGGCTTACCTTTCTGGTCGCCCCCACTGCTGCACAGGGATATACACTGCCCCCGACCGATGCCGCTTTTGTATGGGCAATGACCTGCGAACTGGCTTTGGGGCTAGGGGTAGGATTTATTTTTCAGTGCTTTTATTATATGCTCTTTTTCGTGGGTGATGTCGCTGACCAAGGCTTTGGATTGTCGATGGCAAAGGCATTCGACCCCGGTACCAATATTCAAACTTCGATGACCGGCAGGCTGTTGCAGTTTCTGTTTGTCGGCTATTTTTTTGCCACAAACGGGCATCTGATTTTCGTTCAGCTTGCCGCCGCTTCCTATGATTTTGTAGGGATCGGCGCACAGACTTTTTTTGAAAATGCCCCTTCTTTTATGCTTACCTTATTCGTGTCGGTGTTTTCGCTGTCGGTGCAGTTGCTGGCACCGTTTTTGGTGGCTACCATCACACTGGAAGCGGCGATGGGTATTTTGATGAAGCTGATCCCCCAAATCAACGTGTTCGTTGTACATTTTCAGCTAAAGATCCTATTCGGATTTTTGCTGCTGTTTTTATATGCACGACCGATCTGTAATTTTATTACAAATTACCAAACGAATATGCTGCAACAGATACAAAAACTGCTGGAACAGCTGTAATCGAGCCGTGGGCTTATAAGGGGGGATGCAAATGGCGGGCGAGAAGACCGAAAAGGCGACGCCGAAACGAAAAAAGGACGAACGAAAAAAAGGTAATATTTTCATGAGCCGTGAGCTTGTGACCGTTGCCACATTGCTTGCTGCTTTCTATACCCTAAAAGCACTCAGTTCTTTTATTTTTGAAAAAATAGAACAACTTTTGACCAGCATTGCCGAACTTTCGGCGCAGACTTCAGCACTGGACGTAAAAACCATCCACACTATTTTTACCGATTGTATGCTGGTATTCGCAATATGTTCTTTGCCGATGCTGCTGGCAACCTCTTTAGCAGCACTGATAAGCACGATGTTGCAGACAAAAATGCTGTTTGCAACCGAGAGCTTTAAATTTAAAGGCGAACGATTGAATCCGTTGAGCGGTTTCAAAAAAATGTTTTCGCTGCGGGCGTTGATCGAACTGCTGAAAGCATCTATCAAGATCAGCGTACTGGCAGTTGTACTGTATAATATTCTGGAGGGCAGGCTCAACGAACTGCCCCGTTTGATGGATATGCCGCCTCGGCGTGTGTTTGGGCTGACAGGGGAGATCATATCAGAGATCGTGCTGATGGTCGGCATCCTGTTCATTGCACTCGGCGCTGCGGACTACCTTTACCAGTGGTGGGAATACGAAAAAAATCTGCGTATGACCAAACAGGAGGTAAAGGACGAATACAAACAAATGGAAGGCGACCCGCAGATCAAAGGGCGCATCCGTTCCCTGCAGCAACAGCGTGCAAGGAACCGTATGATGCAGGCAGTACCGACAGCCGATGTCGTCATCCGAAACCCCACTCACTTTGCGGTTGCGTTGCGATACGACCGTGAACACGATAATGCCCCCGTGGTGGTGGCAAAAGGCAAGGATCGCATTGCTTTCAAAATCATTGAAGTGGCACAGCAAAACGGTGTCCACGTTATGGAAGACCGCCCTTTGGCACGGGCGCTGTATGCTTCGATCGAGATTGGTCAGGAAATCCCAAGCCAATTCTACGAACCTGTGGCGCAGGCATTGGCTTTTGTTTATAATCTTAAGAAAAAGGAATCGATTTCATGAAAATATTCAACAATATCGTAGCGATTTTCGTGATCGTGATCGTTGCGCTTTTGATCGTTCCGCTCAGCACCCCGATTTTGGACTTCATGTTCATTATGAACCTTGCGTTTTCGCTGGTGATTTTGCTGATGACCATGTATGTAAAAGAAACACTCGACCTTTCGCTATTCCCGTCGCTGCTGTTGGTAACGACCTTGCTGCGATTGGGTCTGAACGTTTCTTCTACCCGTTCCATTTTGACCAAAGACGGCTATGCCGGCGAGGTTGTAAAAACCTTTGGCGAGTTCGTTATTCGGGGCGACGTTGTTGTTGGTTTGGTTATTTTCTTGATCATCGTCCTGGTGCAGTTTATCGTTATCACCAAAGGTGCCGAGCGTGTGGCTGAGGTATCCGCCCGATTCACTTTGGATGCGATGCCCGGTAAACAGATGGCGATCGACGCTGATTTGAGTTCGGGTATCATCGACGAGCAACAGGCACGGATCCGCCGCAGTAAGATCCAAAAAGAAGCCGATTTCTTTGGTGCAATGGACGGTGCTTCGAAATTTGTAAAAGGCGATGCCATCATTTCCATCGTTATCACCTTGGTAAACCTGATCGGTGGCGTGGTCATCGGCTTTTTGAACGGTGGCGATCTTGCCACTGTTATGAGTACCTATTCTACCTCTACCGTTGGCGATGGCTTGATGAGCCAGATTCCTGCACTGCTGATCTCGGTAGCGACTGGTATTTTGGTAACACGTTCCACCTCGGAGGCAGACCTGAACACAGACGTGCTAAAACAGTTTAGTGCCCAGCCGGTGGTTCTCATCATCGCAGGCTGCGCACTGCCTTTGCTGATTCTGATCGGCTTCCCGCCGGTACAGGTTCTGCTTATGGCAGCGGCTTTGATTGGCGGCGGTCTGCTGATTCAACGGCGGGACAAGGCAAAAGAAGGTCAAGAGCCCGAAATGCCACAGGTGGTGGAAGAAGTTACCAGCGAAGTGGAATACTACAAAAACCTCGACAACGTATACGCACTGCTCAGTGTTGACCCCATCAGTGTAGAGGTCGGTTACAGCTTGCTGCCGTTGGTCGACCAAAACAGCGGTGGACGTTTCATGGACCGTATCGTTATGCTGCGAAAACAGTTTGCCGACGAAATGGGTCTGGTCATCCCACCGGTGCGTATGCGAGATTCCAGCCAGTTGAACCCCAACCAGTATGAGGTACGGCTGAAAGGTGAAAGCGTTGCCATTGGTGAAGTACTGGTAGACCACTATCTTGCATTGTCGCCTGCCGACCTGCCCACAAGTGAGCAGATCGACGGCATCGACACCATCGAGCCGGCGTTTGGAATGCCGGCGAAGTGGATCAGCGAAGACAAGAAAATCAAGGCAGAAATGGCAGGTTATACCTTGATCGACCCCACCAGTGTTATCATCACCCATCTGTCCGAGTTGATCCGTACCCATGCGTACGAGCTTTTGACAAGACAAGAAGTGAAGAAGATGCTGGAAAACCTGAAAAAAACAAATCCCACGATCGTGGAAGACACCGTGCCTGCTCTGATTTCTCAGAACGATCTGCAAAAGGTGCTAAAAAACCTGCTGCGTGAAAATGTTCCCATTTCGGACATGGAAACCATTCTGGAAACATTGGCAGACTATGCACCCACGGTCAAAGATTCCGATATGCTTACCGAATATGTGCGTCAGGCACTCAAACGCACGATCACCCACCGCTTCTCCGAGGCGGGTCAGCTGAAGGTGCTGAGTTTGGATGGCGACATCGAAACAAAGATTATCAACAGCGTCAAAAAGATGGATGGCGGTGCATACCTTGCACTTGATCCCATGACCATCCAAAAGATCGTTTCGGCAACGACCGAAAAGGTGGACGAGATGCGCAAGCTGGTACAGGTACCCATCATCCTTACTTCGCCCATCGTTCGTATTTATTACAAAAAGCTGTTGGATCAGTTCTGCCCCAACGTTGTGGTGCTTTCTTTTAACGATGTAGACTCCAGTGTGCAGATCCAATCGCTGGGCGTAATTGCGATCTGATCTGACAGCGCCGTATCAAACGCAAAGGAGGACGACCATGAAGGCAGATTTGGGATGCAGTGAAAACACTTTGCAAGACCCCGATGCGGTCATGCGTGAATACAAGCGCACAGGCGACTTGAAGCTGCGTAACCAGTTGGTGCTTCACTATACCCCGCAAATCAATGCGGCGATTTACAGTATGCGGTCGATGCTGCTGTCCAACATTCCCGCAGAAGACTTTTTCAATCAGGGCGTTCTCACTTTGATCGAAAAAATCGACCGCTTTCAGCCGGAACGTGGAGTACGCTTCGATACATATATTTACAAGTCGCTGCGTGGCGCAATGGTAAACTATGTGCGCAAACAAAACTGGCTGCCCAACCGTGTATGGAGTATGGGCAAACAGTTGCGACAGGTACAAAGCGAACTGGAAAATCGCTTGCTGCGCACCCCTACTTCGCAGGAGTTGGCGGATGAAATGCACATCTCTACCGCAGAACTGGAACGCTTGCTGATCGAAATGAATGCTGCCGACAGCGTTTCTTATGAAGAATTGTTGGAACAAAGCATCGAACCCGTTTTGGCAGAGGGACAAACAGCACAAGACGAATTGAGCAATGTACTGAAAAAAGAACGCTGCGTTCAGCTTGCAAATGCGATCGAGCAGCTTCCTGCCCGTCACAAACAGGTCATCGCTTTGTGCTATTATGAGAATTTGAATCTGCGTGAAATCGGCGAAGTGCTGGGACTTACGCAACAGCGGGTGTCGCAGCTGCGAGCGAGTGCGCTGCAAAAGCTGCACGAAGCACTAAAAGAATACGAAGAAAATTGACCGACGCTACACAAGCCAAAAGGAGGCAACAAATATGCATTCTGGATTTTATACCATCGCTTCGGGCATCCTTACCCGGCAAAATGAATTGGACACTATCGCAAACAATCTGGCAAATATCCAAACGCCCGGCTATCGTGCCAGCCGTTTGGTAACCAGTTCCTTTGAACAAGAGGTGCAAAAGCGCATAGATGCCAACGGCGAAACCGTGTTGGGCAGTGGCGTTGCGTATCCGTTGGCGGTGGTAAGCGAAGAACTGGCAGTAATGGAAGGCGGTACGCTGGAAAATACCGGTCGTGTGCTGGATTTTGCGATCAATGGGAACGGCTATTTTAACATTCAGGGTGCCGACGGAACCACTTATCTGACCCGTAACGGACAGTTCACGGTGGACGAGCAAGGTTACTTGGAATTGCAGGGCATTGGTCGTGTTATGGGCACAGCAGGATTGTTGAAAGTGGATGGACAAGATGTTCAGGCAGATGCGACAGGCAACCTGTTTAACAGCGCAGGGCAGTTGCTTGGCAAGTTGCAGATCACAGCACCTGCACAGGATACCACGTTGACAAAAATGGGCAATGGAATGTTTACTGCACCGCAGGGAGCAGCTGCTGCACAGAATTACAGCGTGGCGCAGGGGTGCATTGAAAAATCCAATGTAAACATGAATCAGGAAATGACCAATTTTATTGCAGCACAACGTGCGTTCCAAAGCTGCAGTTCGGCATTGCAGATCATCGACGAGATCGACCGCAAAGCGGTATCAGAGATCGGTTCGATCCAGTAATAAAAGGAGGAAAACGTGATGAAAGCAGCATTTTACGCAGGTGCAGCGGGTCTGATGGCACAACAAAGCGCAATGGACAATATCGGTAACAATCTTGCCAACGTAAATACAAGTGGCTACAAAGCGCAAAAAGTTGGATTTCAGGACTTGCTGTATCGCAATATGTATGTAAATGTTGAAGATACCCCTCTTACCGGAAGCGGAACACGGGTAGTAGATTTGGGTATCAATTATACACAGGGTACACCTGTCCAAACCGGGATCGGCACCGATTTTGCGATCCAAGGGGATGGATTCTTTGCGGTACAGGGCGACGATCAAGTTTATTATACCCGTAACGGCAGCTTCAACATCGGCTTGGTGAATGGTGTTGCTTACCTTACCGATATGGAGGGTCAGTACGTACTGAATGCAGCAGGTGGACGAATCCAGCTGCCTGTGGACGAAAACGGAATGCCTCAAACAGAGGGTATCATTGACCAGATCGGGGTATTCGTGGTGCAAAATCCAGCAGAAATGACCCCCGTTTCCAACAACTGTTATGCAGCGAACGAGCAGAGTGGTACAGTGCGTGTGGGAATCGTAAATACAGATTATATTTTGCGCCAGGGTGCATTGGAAAACTCGAACGTCAGCATGGAAGACGAAATGGTGCAGATGATTTTGGCACAGCGTGCATTCCAGTTGAATGCACGGGTAGTACAGACAGCGGATGAGATCGAGCAAAATGTGAATAATTTGCGCTGATAGGCGGCTGGCTGAAGGAGAGATTGGATGAACAACTACGAAAATTTGAATGAAATACAGCTGGATGCACTGCGTGAGATCGGTAATATCGGTTCGGGCAATGCTGCAACAGCACTTTCAGTAATGCTGCAAGAGCCGATCGACATTGAAGTTCCGGTTATTCGTGTTTTGGAATACGAGCAAGTTATCGAAAGTTTGGGTGGCCCTGAACAGCTGCTGGTGGGGCTGATGCTTCAGCTGGGCGGTGATGTGACCGGTATGATGATGTTTTTGCTGAAGCAGGAATTTGCCCATTTGGTTTTGCAACAGCTGATGGGAGTGGATTTCCCAGAAAATGGTGAGTTGGACGCTATGGCTGGCTCGGCGATCCAAGAGGTGGGAAATATCATGGCAGGATCGTTTGTGAATGCGATCGGCGATATGACGGGTCTTACCATCGACATCAGTGTTCCCGATTTGTGTGTGGATATGACAGGCGCCATTTTGAGCGCACCTGCCATTTATTATGCAAATATCAGCGATAAGATCATCTGCATTGAAGACCGCATCGGAAATCAGAACATGAAAGCAGGGACCCACGTTTTGATGATTCCAGAAGAAGATTCTCTGGAAAAAATTATGAACAGTCTGGGGTTGGTATAATGAGTACGATTACTGTTGGAATCTCCGACTTGAATGTGGCCAAGGGTGATGATGTTCTTGTAACGTATGCGTTGGGGTCTTGCGTTGGAATTTGCCTATATGATAAAGTCAATAAGGTTGCCGGGCTTTCCCACATTATGCTGCCCAACAGCAAAAGCTTTTCGGGTGCCCCGCAGCCGTATAAGTTTGCGGATACGGCAATTATTCAGCTGGTGCAGAAAATGCAGCGCATGGGGGCATTGCCCAATCGCTTGCAGGCAAAAATTGCAGGCGGTGCGCAGATGTTTGCTGCAAAGGGCAATACTTCACTGGCAAATATCGGAGAAAGAAATGTTCAGGCAGTGAAAGAGGAGCTGATGCGGCTGCGCATTCCTATCATTGCGGAAGATACCGGCAAAAATTATGGTCGCACATTGTTCTTTTCGGCAAGCGATGGCATAATGCGTATCAAGTCGGTAAATCGAGGAGAATTCAGTTGGTGAAAAAAGGCGACAAGGAAAGTCGTCTATGCCGTGCAGTTTTGCGAAAGTTTGTGCTGCAAAAAAGCATCGGAATAAAAAGAACCGATTTTGTGGAAGCCATTCCACAAAATCGGTTCTTTTTTAGTAAATACTCAAAACAGAGCTTACAAATTACTTTTGGTTATTGCTGCTTTCGAACGGCTCGGTCAGATTGCTCCAAGTATCGTTGACATAGCAAACGGCTTCCAGATACTGCTGACCAATCACGTTCAGCGGAAGCTGCAACTGCTCGGCGTATCTGTTTACCTGCCCCCACTCGCCCTGTTCATAGGCGATGGTAAGCAGATACATTGCACCGCAAAGACCATCGTGGCTGATCAGACCTCGTTTTAACTCGTCCGAGATGGGCAACGAAGAAAGAGCATCCTCCATAGGAACATCCAGCAGCTGATCCAGAATGGAGAACATACCCAACATATACGATTCGCTGAATGCCAAGGGGAAGTTCGGAACACTTTGGGACAGATTCTGGCAGAAAACAGCACGTTGGAAAGAAACTTTGATGAGTTCGTCGGTCAAATCATCTTCGCCACCGAAGCTGAGCAGATAGATCCACTGACGTAGCTGCCCCAAGCCCAAAATGGTAAGAGCCTGTTTGATTTCTTTTACGCGGTTCGGCAAAGCAAAATACGAGGAGTTGACCATTTTCAACAGCGAGAAGGTCAGGGTAACGTCCGTGCCGATCAACTGAGAAATCTCGTCCAGATCAGGTTCTTCACGGGTAACGGCAGCCATCAGGCGGAAAAAGTTTGCTTTTAAATGTTGCGGAGTTTTCTGCGCTTTTGCACGAGCGACCTCTGCAACGGCTTTGCCCTGGATGTAATCGAAGCCGGCACTTTCGGCAAGTTCACGCAGTTCGGTAGTGTCGACATTGTAGGCGATCAACTTCAGGTTAAATTCGGCAGCAACCGAACGGAAGGTGTCCAGCTGCTCTTGTGTGATATTTTCTAAATTGATGCGCAAAAGGTCGACCATCGAAAGCACATCCATGTAACGGCTGTTAAATTGGAATCCAACCAGCGCAAGGCGATAGCCCTGTTTTTTGTAGCGTTGCAGCATCATGCGGGCAACCGGATGAACCAAAACGCTGTCTTCGATTTGGATTACCAGCTTAGAAGGGTCAAAAACACGGGGAATATTCTGCATAAGCAGGTTGGGGGTAAAGGTCAAGAATGCTTCTTTACCCTCCAGAAAGGAAGCTTCGTCCAACTGGTTAAAAAACTGAACGATGGCTTTTGCCGTGTTGGCGTCGTGGGCATTGAATGCATTGCCAGCCTCTTGGTAGTACAAAAGTTCGTATGCAACAATACTTCCGCTGCTGCCAACGATGGGTTGACGGGCAATATAATTTTCCATGGAATAACCTCCTAAAATAGCAGAAGACTCTGCTAATAAAAAATAACCAAGCGATAGTGTGTACAAAAGTTCCGCTTAACAAATGCGGCAACACTTAGGTGTGCGGTTCGGTGGGGTTTTGTAGCTTAGAGGCAGCATTTAAAATCTGTACATAGATCGCAGCAACCAACTGATACATCTCCTGCGGGATAGGGCTGCCTACCTCCAACATACACAGCATGGACGCTGCACTGTCATCTCGATAAACCGGAATCCCTCGCTGCTCGGCAATATCTATAATATTTTCGGCTACTTCGCCGTAACCGGAAGCGATCACCACCGGCGCATAGTCCTGTTCGGCATTGTACTTTAATGCAACCGCTTTATTTTTAAATTTTGACATCCAATCCCATCCTTTTGTAGGGTAACGATTTAAAAACCTCCATCAGCGAACGTGGACGTTCAAGGGGGGAGAATTGAAGCGAACCGACCTTGTAGTCCAGTGAAGCAAAGGTTTGAGCAAGTGGAGTGGAAAGCTGCGAAAAAGCAGTTTCGGTACCGGGAGGACACAACAGGTTGAAGTAGACAGTACGCTCGTGTACGTGTACATCAGCCTCGAAGCGTCCAACACCTTCTGCGTCGATGACCAACAAGAAATGCACACCGTTGCCGGCTCCTTTGGGCATATCTTTTTCGTCGCTGTCGGGGTTTACCCAAATTTCTGCAAAACTGCGCATACCGTTGTGGTCTACGGGGATGATAAAATGCAGCAACGGGGTAAAGTTGCAGGGAGAAGAAAGCAAACTGTGCAAGATCTGCTCGATGCGTGCTTCGTCGCCGGGCGAAAGCCCTTCTGCCGAAGAATGGTGGGACAACAGTTGCATAAGCGTGTCCATCACTTTTGAGGAACCGTACTTCAGCACCTGATGGGTCTGACCGTTTGCCAGCATATTGAGAAATTGTTCAGCCATCGTGGCAAACTGCCGCCTCTGTGGACCGTTCAACTGTTGGCGCAGCAAAAAAGCGGCTTCGTGAAAATAATCCTCGCTGGAATTGTAACGAGAAAGGTTGTATTTAAGGATAGAAAGCACTTTGTCTAGTTTTTCGTTGTACAAAATGCTGTCGGAAACAGTGTCCATCAAGTCCAGCACTTCTTTTTTCAGCTGGGCAAATTCTTTGTCGTTTGCATTCGAAAGCCGTTGCAGCAACTGGTCTATTTTGGAGGTAAGCTCTTTGCTGGTGCAAAGCGATTTTCGAAGGAACATCAGGTTGTTGCATACTGCACCACGAATATCCTCACGACACAGCAGACTGTTGGCTGCCCGCAGAAAATTGGCAATGGCGACCTGAAGATCGCTGCGTGGCTGAGCATTGTCGTTCAACTGGCGCAGAAAATCGAACAGTTCACCACGCAAAAGGGTGGCTGTTTCGCCCTGACGCATCATTTCGGGGGCGACCTCCTGTTCAGGCATCATCATATTGCCAAACAGCTGTTCGATCTCAGCTGTCATCGAGCGGTTGTTGGCAGGCAACAGCTTGAATATCTCCTCCAAAAAGGAGATATTCTTCAGATAAGATGCAGCAACAGCGGGGTCTTTCAAAAGGTTTAACAGCATTGCCGGTGCATTGGAACTTTCCAGCATGGCATTGCCGTTTTGGTTCATATCGGTTTGATTGTGCGCCTGCAAAACTTTTGAGGCATTTTGAATATTCAAAACACCGACTGCATCGCTTTGTGTGGGCTGCGGAACAGCCTGATTTTTGGTGATGACCGGTGTTGTTACTTTCAGTAATTCTGCCAAGCTTGCTTACTCCTCTACAAAAACAAAATGGATGCGATCTGTGTACCAAGATGCCATATACAGCACCACAGACATATCTGCCTCTATTATACAAAAAAACAAGCATAAAAAGCAAAGCTTTTGTGGGGCAAGTGGCTATGGGGTTGCCGAAGATCGTTAAAAAGAACGATGCCCTATAAATATTATCCCATAGAAATGCTAAAAAACAATAGCAGAGGGTGGTTTTCTGTAAAAAAATAAAAAATCTTAGAAAAAATCGGTATAACCCTTACACTTTTAAAAAAATGTTGGATAATAAAAGTATGGCATACTATTTTTGAGCTGTAAGAGGGTGAGATAAAATGAATGATTTAGATACAGGAATGGAATCCTTGCTGGAAGCGTTCATTTACGAAACAAACGAGTTGTTGGACCACTTGGATGAGATCTTGCTGGAATCGGAAAAGGCAAAGACTATCAGTGAAAACAACATCAACTCCATCTTCCGCATAACCCACACCATCAAGGGTTCGGCGGCAATGTTGGAATTTGAGGAAATGTCCACATTGGCACATGCCGTGGAAGACGTGTTCTATATCATCCGTGAAGATGCGTCCAAGTTGGATCTGGTGTTCGACGAACTGTTCGATCTGGTGTTCCAAGCGTCGGATTTTCTGCGCAAGGAGATCACCGCTATTTCTTCGGGAGAATATACTCCTTCGGATGCAAGTTCGCTGATTCAAAGTTTCCACGAGCAGGCACGCATCATGAAAGGGGAGCAACCGGCGGCTGCGAAACCAGCCGATGCCCAGCCTGCTGCAACGGCGGAAACTGCTGCATCGGCACCTGCGGCAGCGGTATCGACCGAAACAGAGCATGGCCGGGGAATGCGTGTTCGGGTATTTTTCGAAGATGGCTGTCAGATGGAAAATATGCGTGCATTCATGCTTATTTCTCAGCTGCAAAGCTGCTGTGGCAAGGTAGAGTCTGTGCCGGCAAATCCTGAAAAAGACCAGGCTTTGAGTGCGGAAATCGTTAAAAACGGATTGTTGCTTACCTGCTGTGGCTACGAGTCGGAGGATGAGGTGCTGAAAACCGTAGAGCAGGCACTCAATATCAAATCCTACGAAATTTTGCCCGCAGAGGGTTCTCCCTGCTCGGTACAAGAGCCGGTCGAGGAATCGTCCCAACAGGCAGCCGTTGAAGAAGCAGAGCAGCCCACAGCCTCTGCACAGCCTGTGGCTGCCACAAGCGAAAAGGCAAATACGACTGCAACAAAAACAGGTGTAAAACAAAGCCTCATCAGCGTTAACCAGTCTAAACTCGACCATTTGATGGATCTGGTAGGCGAGATCGTTACAGCGGAGTCGATGGTTGCACGTGACCCCGATCTGGAAGGATTGCGACTGGATCATTTCAACAAGTCGGTGCGTGAACTGCGCAAGCTTACCGATGAGCTGCAAGACGTGGTGATGAGCATTCGAATGCTGCCGTTGCACGGCATTTTCCAAAAGATGTCCCGTATCGTGCGTGATATGGCGAAAAAGCTGGGCAAGCAGGCAGAACTGATCACTTTCGGCGGTGATACCGAAATTGATAAGACCATCAATGATGCCATCGCTGACCCGTTGATGCATATGATCCGAAATTCGATGGATCATGCCATCGAAATGCCCGAGGAGCGTGTTGCAAAGGGCAAACCTTCAATGGGCAAGGTGATTCTGGCAGCACGTAACGTAGGCGGCGAGATCTTGATCGACGTATCGGACGACGGCTACGGTATGGACGCAAAGAAGCTGTTGGCAAAAGCCAAAGAAAAAGGGCTTTTGACCAAACCGGAAAGCGAGTATACCGAAAAAGAAATTTTCCAGATGATTATGCTGCCCGGTTTCTCTACCAACAAAGAAGTTACCGAGTATTCCGGACGTGGCGTTGGTATGGATGTTGTGCGTAAAAATGTCGAGCGTGTGGGTGGTACCATTACCATCAGCAGCGAGTACGGAAAGGGAACGACCTTTACTATCAAGATCCCGCTAACCCTTGCTATCGTGGACGGTATGACCCTTGCTATCGGCGATACGGTGTTTACGTTGCCCATCACTTCGATTCGACAATCGTTCAAAGTGGGCGAGGAACAGCATATCATTAAGAATTCCAACGGCACCGAAATGATCATGGTGCGTGGTGAATGTTTGCCGATCTTGCGGTTGCACAGAATGTACGGGATCGAGCCTAAGTACGAGGAAATCAAAGATGGTATTTTGGTACAGATCGAAAACAGCAGTGCCAGTGCGTGCATTTTTGCAGACGAACTTTTGGGCGAATATCAGATCGTTGTAAAGCCGTTCCCCAAATTCTTCAACAAATATGACCTGAAATCGGAAGGTCTTTCCGGATGCAGCATTTTGGGCGACGGTACCGTAAGCCTGATTTTGGATGCAAATGCGTTGATAAACAATTTGTAAGGAGGCGGTTTCTGTGGCGAACGATATTTTAAATACCGAACAGACTGTGCAGTCTGAGTTGGATAATCGCTTTTTAATGTTCTATATCAACCATATGTTGTATAGTGTGGAGCTGCGCTATGTTCTTGAGATCATCACTGTGCAAAGCGTTACCCATATCCCTTCTGTGCCGGGCTATGTAAAGGGAATCATCAACCTGCGTGGCAAGGTCATTCCGGTGATTGATATGCGCCTGAAGCTGGGAATGGAAGAACGTGAGTACGACGATAAGGCCTGTATCGTGGTAGTTGAGATCAAAGAGATCCACATTGGGCTGATCGTGGACAGTGTTTCGGAAGTGGTGAATGTTTCGAAAGACAACACTTCTTCTACCCCTCCGGGTGACATCACTGAAAAATATATTTCCTCGATCACAGTCCATAACGATAGGACCGTTCTGAACATCGACTGTGAAAAGCTGTTTATGGACGATTGTAACATGGTGGAGGAAGGCTAAAAGATAGACTGCGCTTAAAACAGATGGGGCGCAGATGCATTGGATTTTTTTCGGTGTAGAAGGTCAAGAGCTGTTCCCTCCGCAATGGCTCTGCCGACCTGTGTGCCACTTCTAAAAGGAATCAAGCAGACGGCGCAGTGTAAAAATTAAAGTCGTTTGCAGGCAAAGTAAAAATAGCCAGCCCTCCTCTAAATAAAGGGGAGGGCTGCTGTTACAGTCTGTTTTTTGTATCAACAGCTGAAGATCGTTTGGAAACAGCAATGCCGCCTATCGTGGCAGAGGTCGCTATGGGTGGAAGGTGCTATCCAGAGTGATTTTGATAGCTTCGGATATGCGTTGATGGAAAATTGCTTTAAGGGGAGGAGTTTGGGAAATATGCCAATCGGAGATACACAAAGCTGTATTTTAAAGATAACCGATCAAGAGTTTCAGGAACTGGCAAAATTTGTATATGGGCGATATGGTATCGACCTGAGCCGTAAACGGCAGCTCATCGAAGGGCGACTTTCGAATACATTACGTGCGAAAGGGATCACAAGCTTTTCGCAGTATATGAAATTGTTGTTCAATGATAACAGCGGTGAGGAGCTGCACCTGTTCTTGAATAAAATCACGACAAACCATTCTTATTTTGGACGTGAAAACGAGCATTTCGAGTTTTTGATGAAGGTTGCGCTGCCACAGTTGGAAAAAACACGCAAAGGCGACCTGCGTATTTGGAGTGCAGGATGTTCTGCGGGACAGGAAGCGTATAACATCGCTATGGTAATGGATCAATATTTCGGTCCTCGCAAGCCCCAATGGGACACTACCATCCTGGCCACCGATATTTCCACCAATGTTTTGGCAAAAGCAAAGCAGGGGATTTATCCTGCCGAAAGCATCAAAGAATTGCCGGAGGCATGGCGGACAAAGTATTTTAATAGGTTGCCGAACGGAAATTATCAGGTGTGTGAGAAGATTCGAAAAGAGGTCGTGTTCCGCATTTTCAACCTGATGGACCCGTTTGTTTACAAAAAACCGTTCGACATTATCTTTTGCCGAAACGTGATGATTTATTTCGATGCCCCAACAACCAACCGTACCGTAGAAAAATTTTACGATGCAACAGCAAATGGCGGTTACCTTTTTATTGGACACTCGGAAAGTATCGACAAGGCAAAATCTCGTTATACTTACCTTATGCCCGCTATCTATCAAAAACAGTTGATTAAGGGAGGAAGATAAGTATGAATGGTCCGGCAAAAGTATTGGTGGTGGATGATTCTATCCTATTTCGCACAAAACTTCGGATCAGCCTTTCGGAAGATCCTGCGCTTACTGTTGTCGGAAGTGCGATGGACCCCGAAGATGCGATGCGTAAAATAGAGCAGCTCAAGCCAGATGTTATCACATTGGATGTTGAGATGCCCAAAATGAACGGCATCGAGTTTTTGCGCAAGTTGATCCCCAAAAATCCCATTCCGGTCATCGTTGTTACATCGCTGCCAATGAATGCGCTGGACGCATTGGAGGCAGGTGCGGTCGATTTTGTAAATAAACCGCAGGCAGGCGTTGCCGGTGATGTCGAAAACTTTTTGCAGACCTTGCGCACAAAGGTAAAGATGGCGGCACAGGCAAAGGTACGCCGTCCGCTTACGCAAGCCGTGCAGCGTCCCTCGCTGGTGCAGCGTATGGCAGCACCTGCGATTCAGGCATCAAGCGATACGGTGATTGCAATCGGTGCTTCTACCGGCGGTACAGAGGCGATCATCGAAGTGGTAAAAACACTGCCGGAAAATACCCCCGGTATCGTCATCGTACAGCATATGCCGCCTAACTTCACCAACCTGTATGCACAGCGTTTGAATCGTATCTGCAAGATGAAAGTAAAAGAGGCACAGGATATGGACCGTGTGCTTCAGGGACATATCATTATTGCAGCGGGTGGGTATCATCTTACCTTGAAAAAGGATGCACGTGGGTATTATATCCGCAGCTTGCAGGGCGAGCGTGTCAGTGGACATTGCCCGTCGGTCGACGTGATGTTCGATTCGGTCGCAGATTGCGCCGGCAGCAAGGCAATCGGCGTCATCCTCACGGGAATGGGTGCTGACGGTGCAAGAGGCATCACCAAACTGCACAAGACAGGTGCTTATACGATCGGACAGGATCGTGAAAGCTGTGTGGTATACGGAATGCCGATGGAAGCTTATCGAATGGGCGGAATCAGCAAACAGTTGCCACTGGATAGCATCAGCGACGAGATTCTTTATAAGCTTTCTCGTAAGGCATAAGAAAGGAGCAGGTACTATGGATACAGTTTCTTTTGCAGGGGCAGTAAGCAGTTATGCACTTGGCAATGTTCAAATGCAGGCATCTATCTCTGTAACCAAAAAAGCGATGGATCTGCAAGAAATGCAGGCGGAACAGCTGTTGGAAATGATGCCACAGCAGGCACCGTCGTTTGGGCATTTGTTGGATGTAACCGTTTAACGTAACAAAAAACAGGCACTTTCCGATTTCCGAAACGGATAGGAAAGTGCCTGTTTTGCTTTTATTTTGGACGATGCCCTGTGGTCGGGCGGTCGGCTGCAACTTTTGGATGATGTCGATGCGGTTTCGACCGTTGACGTCCACGCTGTTGCCAGTAGATCTCACGCAGCCCCAGCAGTTGGAGTTGTGGCTCATATTCTGCCTTGCAGCGCAGCAAGGGCAGGATGTGCCGTGCATGACCGCCGGTAAGCACAACAGTAGGCGTTTCGCCCAGTTCGTCTGCCAACCGTTGCACAATGCCCTCGATGGCACCGGCTGTGCCGTACAGCGCACCGTATTGCATACAGGATACCGTATCGGTGCCGATGACCCCTGTCGGCTGTTCGAATGTGATAGCAGGCAGTTGGGCAGCACGGGCAGTAAGAGCATCTACCGAAAGCCGCAGCCCCGGCAAAATCATTCCACCGCAAAATGCCCCCTCTTTATCCAGTACCGAAAGTGTAGTCGCAGTTCCAAGGTCGAACACCGCAAGTGGCGGTTGCCAACGGTTCAATGCTGCAACACAATCGACGATGCGGTCGGTACCAAGGTTAGAGGTGTCGTAACCTTTGATTTTCAAAAAGTTTTGGTTGGACTTATCCACTACAAGCGGTGTTTTTTTGGTGAGCATTTGTACCGCACGACAAACAACGCTGGTAAGCGACGGTACGACCGATGCCATCACACAGCCCTCGATCCGATGCAGAGAAACCGATTTTCCTCCCAGTAGGCGACGCAGTTTTTCGGCACATTCACCGGGGGTCAAGGTGCGATCACTGGGCATACGGCACAAAAACCGCAACGAATTTCCACAAAAACCGCCGATGGCAATGGTGGTGTTTCCGATGTCGATGGTAAGCAGCATTGAAACAAGCCCCCCTTTATGCCGATTGCTTTACGATTTTGGAAAGGGGAAGATACAAGGCAGGTACCAGCACCACCGCTGCGATTGCTTCGGGGACACCGTTTGCCAATACGATACCGCCAATAAAGGCAAACAGAGCATCGACAGGAATGTTGTTTGCAGCCGAATAGGCGTTGCCGAACAAAATACCGATCATGCCCATCACCAGTCCGGTGTTGGTGAATGCTCCCACGGCTGCTGCGATTCCTGCCGAAGCGATCTGAAACGTCTTGTTTGGCGTTTTGGAAAGATTACACAAAAAGCGGAAAACGAACCAAGGCAGAACGCCCACCAGAATGCGGGGAACGAAACAGATGACCAATGCAAGCGGGCTGCCGTAATTTTCGCCCGGCATGGGAATAAACGGTGAAAATACAAAGGAAGAAAGATTGGGAATCAAGGTGTTTTTCAGCAAACTGGAAAAACCGAACACACCGCCCAAAAATGCACCCTTTTTTGGCCCTAAAAGCAGTGATGCAATAATCACCGGCACGTGCAGAATGGTCGCCTTGATGATAGGCAGGTCGATCATGCCGATGGGGGTGAATGCCAACACGAAAATGATGGCGGTAAAGAGTGACAAAAGCACAAGGTCTTGCGTTTTTTGTCGGCGATGGATGTTCGAATAATTCATAATAATACCTCCTGCTGCTGTTCCTTCTCTTTTTGGGATACAGCGCATTTTATTTTGTGGTCTTTCGGGAAAGCTCGCCTGCCGTCTTTTCCAAAAAGTACAGCGACGATGCCGAACGACCACAGTTATTATAATAAAAGTAGCTGCAAAACGCAATGCCACTGTGGAAAAAAATAAAAAGGTTTGGTATACTAAAGGCAGAACTTTGTGAAAAGAGGGCTTGCTTATGTTGAAGGGAAAAACGGTGCTGCTGGGCGTGACCGGTGGGATCGCTTGCTATAAATCCGCCAATCTGGCGTCTATGCTGGTGAAACAGGGGTGTAACGTTCACGTTTTGATGACCAAAAACGCCACCGAGTTCATCGGCCCCCACACTTTCGAATCGCTCACCGGCAATCGGGTGTCGGTCGATACCTTCGACCGCAATTACCAGTTTCAGGTCGAACATATCTCGCTTGCCGATCAAGCAGATTTGGTTTTGGTCGCACCTGCTACTGCCAACGTGCTGGCAAAGCTGGCACACGGATTGGCAGATGATATGCTGACCACCACCATTTTGGCGTGTGACTGCCCCAAAATCGCTGCACCTGCTATGAATACCCGTATGTACGAAAATCCCGTCACACAGGATAACCTGAAAACCTTGCGCCACTATGGGTGGGAGGTCATCGAGCCGGCAAGCGGTCGGCTTGCTTGCGGTGCGGTCGGCAAAGGGAAAATGCCCGAGCCGGAAGATCTGCTTGAAGCCGTGCTGCACACACTGGCGCATGAAAAGGATATGCAGGGATTGAATGTGTTGGTGACAGCCGGCCCCACGCAGGAAGCTCTCGATCCGGTGCGCTTTCTCACGAATCACTCCACCGGAAAAATGGGGTATGCCATCGCAAAGGCAGCGGCTGCCCGTGGCGCACAGGTAACGTTGGTGTCGGGACCCGTGCAGCTGAAAAAGCCGCAGTATATGAATGTGGTGGATGTCGTTTCGGCACAGGATATGTTCGAGGCAGTGACCGCCCGCAGTGCGCAGCAGGATATTATCATCAAAGCGGCTGCCGTTGCCGACTATCGCCCTGCACAGTTTGCCACCGAAAAAATCAAGAAAACAGCCAATACGCAAAACAGTTTGGAACTGACTTCTACACAGGATATTTTGGGTTGGTTGGGCGAACATAAACAGCAAGGACAGTTTTTGTGCGGATTTTCGATGGAAACCGAAAATATGCTGGAAAACTCCCGCAAAAAGCTGCAAAAAAAGAATCTGGATCTCATCGCTGCCAACAATCTAAAGCAGCCGGGGGCAGGATTTGCGGTGCCGACCAACCTGCTTACCCTCATTACAGCCGAAACCGAAACCGAGCTGCCACTGCTGACCAAAGAGCAGGCAGCCGACCGTTTGCTGGATGAAATTTTGCTGCTGCGAAACAGCAAAAAATGATGGAAAACTTCGCCCGTTTTCACCGCACAAACGCCCCATAGATGTGCGGTGAAAAATTGGGTTGACAAGCAGCCTATACCATGATAAAATAATATGAAATTTATCGAAGAAAGGAGAACAATGGGATGTTGAAACAGGCGAAAATGTACATTGGTTCTTCTTTCGGTTTTGCAGTTTGCAAGGGGCATTTTGTCCCGTTTTTTGTGTTTTAACTTTTCCTTTCGGGGAAAAGTTTTTTTTTGCCCAAAAGGATTTTGGAAAGGCTTGTTACAAAAGGAGTGTGCTTTATGCTGAAAACCCATTCTTTGATCGAACCGCAGGATTTGTCGGTGGAGGAGATCGACCATCTGTTTGCTCTTGCCGACGACATCAAAAATCGTCCGCAGCTGTATGTCAACGCTTGTGCAGGTAAGCTGATGGGGACCTTGTTTTACGAGCCCAGTACACGCACCCGTCTGTCGTTCGAATCGGCAATGAACCGATTGGGAGGCAGAGTGGTCGGCTTCTCCGACCCTGCTTCCTCCAGTGCGACCAAGGGAGAAACCGTCGCCGACACGGCACGTATGGTCAGTGCATACGCCGACATCATCGTAATGCGTCACCCGTGGGAGGGCGCACCCAAAGTTGCCAGCCTGTACAGCGACATTCCGGTCATCAATGCAGGGGACGGCGGTCACAATCACCCCACCCAGACCCTCACCGACCTGTACACTTTCCACACCGTATTCGGTCGTACCTGCGATTTGAACATTGCGCTGTGTGGCGACTTGAAGTTTGGTCGCACCGTCCACAGCCTGATTTTGGCAATGAGCCGGTATAAGAATGTGTCGTTCAGCCTTATCAGCCCCAAAGAACTGCGCCTGCCCGACTACCTGCTCGACTTTATGAAAGAAAAGCAGATCCCCTATAAAGAGGTAGAGAAAATCGAGGATGCCATTGCCGAGTGCGATGTTTTGTATATGACCCGCATTCAGCAGGAGCGATTCTCGGACAAAGACGAATACGAACGTTTGAAAGATTGCTACGAGCTGGATACCGAAAAAATGAAACTGGCAAAGCAGGATATGATCGTGATGCATCCGCTGCCACGTGTTAAGGAAATCAGCACCGAGGTCGACTACGACCCCCGTGCAAAATATTTCCGTCAGGCACGATACGGAATGTTTATCCGCATGGCACTCATTCTGGAACTGCTCGAGGGGGGCTATCAGCCCAAAAATACTCGTTTGGTTCCCACCGAGCGCAAATGCAGCAATCCCCGTTGTATCTGCAACCATCAGGATGAACCGCAGCAGATGCTGAAGATCGGCGAGGGAGTTTATCGCTGCCTGTACTGCGACCACACCGAAAAGGATTGATAGGAGGAACGCTGTTATGTTATTGAAAAATGCAATGTTAGCCGACGGCACTCCTGCCGATTTGTGGCTGTACGAGGGAAAGATCCGTGCCATCGGGCAAAATCTGCCTGCAAACGGGGACGAGGTGATCGACCTGCAAGGGCGCACGGTATTGCCCGGGTTTGTCGACCTGCACTGTCACTGGCGTACCCCCGGTTTTGAGTATAAGGAAGATTTGCAAACAGGTTCCCGTTCGGCTGCTGCCGGTGGATACACCTATTTGAATCTGATGCCCAACACCAAACCCGTCTGCTCGAGTGCCGAGCAAGCCCGTGATATTCAACGGAGAGTAAAAGAGATCAGTCTGTGCGAGGCAAACCAGACGGTGAGCATCACCGAAAATTTCGACGGCACCAGTGTGCAGCGTTTGCTCGATTTGCCCGATGATGTCAAATTCATCACCGAGGACGGTAAAGGTGTGCAAAACAATGCTGTCATGGCAAAAGCGTTTGCCATCTGCCGTGAAAAAGGCGTCGTACTGATGAGCCATGCCGAGGATATGGAGATCTCGCCGTGGGATTACCGCCTTGCAGAAAATATCGAAACCGTGCGCAATATCCACCTCAGCGAGTATTATGGCACTCGTTTGCACCTGTGCCATGTAAGCACCAAAGAAGCCATTCTTGCTATCAGCGAGGCAAAACAAAAGGGCTTGCCTGTCACCTGCGAGGTGACACCGCACCACCTGTGGTTCCACGATTTGGAGTATAAGGTCAATCCGCCCATCCGCCAGCAAGCCGATGTAGAGGCGTTGGTGGCTGCCATCAAGGCGGGCTATGTGGACGCCATCGCTACCGACCACGCACCCCATTCTGCCGAGGATAAGCAAAAAGGCATGGCAGGTATGGTGGGCAGCGAAACGGCTTTCGGTGTTTGCTACACCAAGCTGTGTCTGCAAGAGGGCGTATCGCTGCAAATGTTGAGCGATTTGATGAGCTATTACCCTGCCTGCATCATGGGGCTGGAGAATAAGGGACAGATAAAAGTCGGCTGGGATGCCGATTTGACAGTGGTGGATTTGGAGCATCCGTATACTGTCGACCCTGACACTTTCCTCAGCAAAAGCCGTAACACTCCTTTCGCCGGCGAAACGCTGTACGGTAAAGTTTGTATGACCTTGAAAGGTGGAAAAATCACCTTCCAAGCCGAGTAAAAGCCCTGTTGGGCAAAATCACCGATTTCCGACGCAGGGAATCGTGCTGATTTGGCGTGAAAAAAAGAGAAACTGTATCATTATTCCGTAAAATATGGTATAATGGGATAAATATACAAGATATTATAAAAATATTCACTATTTTATTGAAAATATTCAAAATAGATGGAGGACACCGCTATGACCAATATGGATAAACTGTTCGACGCTGTTGCCAGCCGTGGCCCTGTTTGTGTGGGTCTGGACACCGACTTCGGCTATCTGCCCGCCGATTTTGTAAAATCCGAGCTGACCGCAGGCGAAAACATCGTGCGCTTCAACAAAGCGATCTTGGAAGCAACCAAAGCACAGGCAGGCTGCTATAAAGTACAGGTCGCTTACTACGAGTGTCTGGGCATGGACGGTATGCGGGCATATGCCGAAACACTGCGCATGGTGCGTGAAGCAGGCATTCCGGTAATTGCCGACATCAAACGTGGCGACATCGCAAAAACCGCTGAAATGTATGCAAAAGCACACTTCGAGGGTGACTTTGAAGCAGACTATATCACACTGGCACCCTATATGGGCATGGATTCCATCAACCCCTACATGAGCTATGTAAAGGAAAAGGGCAAGGGTCTGTTCGTACTGGTACGCACCTCCAACCCCGGCGCAAAAGATTTTGAATACGAAAAATTGGCAGACGGTCGCCATGTCTACGATCTGGTAGGCGATAAACTCAGCGCATTGGGCAAAGAGTGCATCGGTGAGCGGGGTTATTCCAGCGTTGGTATGGTCATCGGCGGGACCCACATCGAGGAGGCTTCCGAAATCCGTGCAAAATACAAAGACAGCTTCTTCCTCATCCCCGGCTACGGCGCACAGGGCGGTACTGCGACTGACATCGCTCAGTACCTGACCAACGGCAACGGCGGTGTGGTAAACTCCAGCCGTGGTGTGCTGTTGGCATACAAAAAGCAGGAGGGTGTAAAGTTCGACGAGGCTGCTTACAATGAATGCGTAAACATGAGAGGAGCGATCGCTGATGCGTGCAGTAAACTGTGATTGCAAAGTTCTGGAAAATATCCGTCTGAACGACACCATCTGTATGCTGAAGGCAGAGTGGACGGATCAAGAACACGCACCCAAAGCAGGACAGTTCTATATGCTGCGCTGCTGGCGACAGGACGAAGCACCCTTGCTGTCCCGTCCCATCAGCGTACACGAATGGGACGAGGCTGCAAATACGGTTACCTTTTTGTACGAAGTGCGTGGCGAGGGTACCCAAAAGATCGCTGCACTCAAAGCAGGCGAATTGCTCAACCTGACCGGTCCTGCCGGTAACGGCTGGCCCGTAGACCAGTTGTTGGGCAAAAAGGTCGCACTGGTGGGCGGTGGTATCGGTACCGCTCCGCTGTATCAGCTGGCAAAAGAACTGGCAGCCAAAGGCGAAAAGCCCAGCTACTTCGCAGGTTTCCGTGATGAACCCTACCGTATGGAGGCATTCGAGCCGTTCTGTGCTTGCACTGCACTGGCGACCGACAGCGGACGCTTCGGCTATCATGGACTGGTGACCGAGCTGTTCGATGCAAAGGAATACGACGTCATCTGCTGCTGTGGCCCCACCCCCATGATGAAAGCTGTTACAAAACTGGCACTCGAAGCAGGTACCGAGATTTTGGTCAGCCTCGAAAACAAGATGGCTTGTGGCATCGGTGCCTGCTTGGGCTGCACCTGTCACACCAAAAAAAGCGGAGCCATCAGCGTATGTAAACAAGGTCCCGTGCTGAAAGGAGAGGACGTCTATGGCTGATTTGCGTGTAAATCTGTTGGGCAAAACATTGAACGGCCCTGTCATCGGCGCATCCGGTACCTATGGCTACGGTGTAGAATATGCCGATATGGTCGAACTGGCAAAACTGGGCGGTGTTTGCAGCAAGGGTCTGACACTCAACGGCAAGCCCGGCAACGAGGGCGAACGCCTGTGGGAAACCCCGTCGGGCTTGATTAACTCCATCGGTCTGCAAAACCCCGGTGTACAGCACTTCATCGACCACGAACTGCCTGAGATGCAGACGATGGGAACTGCCATCTTTGCAAACCTCGGCGGTGGCTGCATCGAAGACTACGAGGAAGGCACCCGTATGCTGAATGCAACGGCGGTCGACTTCATCGAACTGAACATCTCCTGCCCCAATGTAAAGCATGGCGGTATCGCTTACGGCGTCAAAGCCGAAAGCGCAAAAGAAGTGGTAAGCCGTGTGAAAGCGGTCTGCCAAAAACCCCTGATCGTAAAGCTCAGCCCCAATGCTGAAAACATCTCGGAAATGGCAGCCGCTTGCGTGGAAGCCGGTGCTGATGCGCTTAGCCTTGTGAACACCTTCCAAGCAATGGCAATCGACCTGGAAGCCCGAAAACCCGTATTCAAAAACGTATACGCAGGTCTGTCCGGTCCCGCTATCCGTCCTATTGCACTGCGTATGGTGCATCAGGTGTGCAAGACGGTACAGGTTCCCGTCATCGGATTGGGCGGCATCGCCACCGGTCGGGATGCGCTCGAGTTCATCATGGCAGGTGCGACCGCCGTACAGGTGGGCACCGCAAACTTCGCAGACCCCAAAGCCTGCACCCGCATCACCGACGAAATGGCAGCATGGATGGATAAAAACGGCGTGAAAACGCTGGACGAGATTCGTGGCTGCTGCCTGTAAAAAGATTTATAAATTACTGTTGTTGAGATAGAAGGAGGATATTTCCATGAGCAGAAATCCTATTGAAGTATTGAAAGAGTGCGAGGCCTTTTTGGAGGGTCATTTCCTGTTGTCGTCCGGCCGTCATTCTTCGGCATATTGCCAGATGGCATTTTTGCAGCAGTACCCCGACAAATGCGGCGAGGTAATGGCTGTTGTTGCAGAAAAATTGAAAGACTTGGACGTTGACGTTATCGTTGGCCCCGCAATGGGCGGTATCGTATATGCTTACGAGTTGGCTCGTCAGCTGGGCAAACGTGCCATCTTCACCGAGCGTGTGGATAACGTGATGACCCTGAAACGCTTTGCAATCAAACCGGGTGAAAAATGCCTGATCGCCGAGGACGTTGTCACCACCGGTATCTCCTCGCTGGAAACCAAGCGTGTCATCGAAGAAGCCGGCGGCGTATGTCTGGGCATCGCTTGTGTAGTTGACCGCACCAAGGCAGACGCACCCTCTCCCATCGAGATTTTGGCAAGTGCTGCAAAACTGGATCTGCCCAACTACCTGCCCGAAGAATGCCCCATCTGTGCAGAGGGCAAGCTGCCTTTGGTACATCTGGGCAGCCGCAAAATGAAAGAACAGGCAAAGCAGACCCTGTGATCTCCCCCAAGTGCTGCAAATTATCAAGAAAAGAGGGAAATTCTATGAAGGCATATCTGCTTCTGGCTGACGGAACCCTGTTCGAGGGCAAAAGCCTCGGCGCACAGGGAACTACCATCGGCGAGGTCGTTTTCTCCACCGGTATGGTGGGCTTTGAAGAAACCCTGACCGACCCCAGTTATTATGGACAGATCATCACCCAGACCTACCCGCTCATCGGCAACTACGGCATGAACAGCGAGGACAAGGAAAGCAAAAAGATCTGGGCAAAAGGCTATATCGTGCGTGAAAGCTGCCAGTACCCCAGCAACTTCCGCTGTGAGGAAACACTGGACGCATTCCTGAAAAAAGAGAACATCGTTGGCATCGAGGGTGTCGATACCCGTCGCTTGACCCGCATTCTGCGCAGCCACGGTGTTATGAACGGTGCCGTTACCACCGAGTATTCCGAGGAGAACCGTGAAGCTCTGTTGGAGCAGATTCGTGCGTACTCCATCGTGGACGCCGTAAAAGCTGTTACCTGCACCGAAAGCAGTGTTTCGGGCGAAGGCAACAAGTACAAGGTGGCACTGCTCGACTTCGGCTGCAAAAACAACATTGTTCGTTGTCTGGTAAAACGTGACTGCGAAGTGACCGTTCTGCCCGGCTTTGCAACTGCCGAGCAAATTTCCGCACTGGGCGTGGATGGCGTAATGTTGTCCAACGGCCCCGGCGACCCCGCAGAAAACACCGAAATCATCGAGAATCTGAAGTCCATCATGGCACTGGGCTTGCCGGTATTCGGCATCTGTTTGGGTCATCAGCTGTCGGCTTTGGCTGCCGGCGCAAAGACCGGAAAGCTGAAATTCGGTCATCGTGGCGCAAACCAGCCTGTCACCGACCTGCTGCACGACCGCACCCTTATCACCAGCCAGAACCACGGCTATGCAGTTCTGGGCGAAACACTTCCTGCCGAAATGGGCGCAGTCAGCCATGTGAACGCAAATGATAAGACCTGCGAGGGCGTACGCTATACCGCATGGAACTGCTTCACTGTACAGTTCCACCCCGAAGCAAGCGGCGGCCCGAAAGACGCCGAGTATCTGTTCGATGAATTTATCAGCCGCATGGCTGCAAAGAAAGGAGAGTGCTGAAATGCCAAAGGATACATCCATCAAAAAGGTTCTGGTGATCGGCTCCGGCCCCATCATCATCGGACAGGCTGCGGAATTTGACTATTCCGGTACTCAGGCTTGCCGTGCGCTCAAAAGCGAAGGCATCGAGGTAGTGCTCATCAACTCCAACCCCGCTACCATTATGACCGACCCCGAGATCGCCGACCGTGTTTATGTCGAGCCGCTCAATGTTGAGGTCGTAAAACGTGTTATCGAAATCGAAAAGCCCGACTCCATTTTGCCCAACCTTGGCGGTCAGACCGGCTTGAATCTGGCAATGGAACTGGCTCGCAGCGGTTATCTGGAGGAAAGCGGCGTTCGTCTGTTGGGTGCAAAGCCCGACACCATCGACCGTGCCGAAGACCGTCAGCTGTTCAAAGACACCATGGAAAAATTGGGTCAGCCCTGCATCCCCAGTAAGGTCGTTGAAACTTTGGAAGATGCACTGGCATTTGCTGCTGAAATCGACTACCCCGTTATCGTTCGCCCTGCATTCACCATGGGCGGTACCGGCGGCGGTATCTGTGCCAACGAGGAAGAACTGCGTGAGATCGGCACCAACGGTCTGCGTCTGTCGCCCATCCATCAGGTGCTCATCGAAAAATGTATCGCCGGTTGGAAAGAGATCGAATACGAAGTAATGCGTGACGGCAAAGGCAACGTGATTACTGTATGTAACATGGAGAACTTCGACCCCGTTGGTGTTCACACCGGCGACTCCATCGTTGTTGCTCCCAGCCAGACCCTGTCCGACCACGAGTATCAGATGTTGCGTACCGCTGCTCTGGACATCATCACCGAACTGGGCATCGAGGGTGGCTGTAACTGTCAGTTCGCACTGAAACCCGACTCCTTCGAATATGCCGTTATCGAGGTAAACCCCCGTGTTTCCCGTTCGTCGGCACTGGCTTCCAAAGCGACCGGTTACCCCATCGCAAAGGTAGCAGCTAAAATCGCCATCGGTTACAGCTTGGATGAGATCATCAACGAAGTTACCGGTGAAACCTGCGCTTGCTTCGAGCCTGCACTGGACTACGTTGTCGTAAAATATCCGAAATGGCCTTTCGACAAGTTCGTTTATGCAAAGAAAGACCTCGGCACCCAGATGATGGCGACCGGCGAAGTTATGGCGATCGGCACCAGCTTTGAGGCTGCCATGATGAAGGCTGTTTCTTCCATCGAACTGGGTCTGGAAACCCTCACTCTGCCCACTTTGGCAGAGGATAGCGATGAAACCATCATCGAAAAATTGCACAACTGCGACTCGGAACGTGCATTTGTTGTATACGAAGCCCTCAAGCGTGGCATTTCTTGGGAAGTTATCCACGACATCACCAAGATCGACCGCTGGTTCTTGGCAAAAATGCAGCACCTGGCAGACATGGAAAACGCCATGGCAAAAGGCGAGTTGACCGAAGAAAGCTACCGTGCAGCCAAGCAGTACGGCTTTATGGATAAGACCATCACCCGACTGACCGGTAAGGAGATTCCCGTAGAGCTTCACGCTTCTTACAAAATGGTAGATACCTGCGCAGCCGAGTTTGCTGCAAAGACCCCCTACTTCTACTCCAGCTTTGACGAGGAGAACGAAGCAGAGGAGTTCATTCGTCAGCATCCCACCGACCGCAAAAAGGTCATGGTATTCGGTTCCGGCCCCATCCGTATCGGACAGGGCATCGAGTTCGACTATTGCAGCGTTCACTGCGTATGGACACTGAAAGAAAACGGCTGTGAAACCATTCTGGTCAACAACAACCCCGAAACCGTTTCCACCGACTTCGACACCGGCGACCGTCTGTACTTCGACCCGCTCAACCCCGAAAGCGTTGCACACATCATCCACACCGAAAAACCGTGGGCGTGTGTGGTACAGTTTGGTGGACAGACTGCCATCAAGCTGACCAAAGCACTGGAAAAAATGGGCGTGAAGATTCTGGGTACCAGTGCCGATGCCATCGACGAGGCAGAAGACCGTGAACGTTTCGACGCTCTGCTCGAGCGTTGCGGAATCCCCCGTCCTGCCGGCGAAACCATTTTCACCTGCGAAGAAGCTTTGGCTGCTGCTGCACGGTTGGGCTATCCTGTTTTGCTTCGTCCCAGCTACGTTTTGGGCGGTCAGAACATGATCATCGCTTACAACGAAGCAGACGTTGTGGAATATATGGGTATCATCACCAGCCACGAACTGGAAAACCCCGTTCTGGTCGACAAATATCTGACCGGTGTAGAGTGTGAAGTCGATGCGATCTGTGATGGCGAGGAGTTCCTCATCCCTGGCATCATGGAGCATATCGAACGTGCCGGTATCCACTCCGGTGACTCCATTTCGGTCTATCCGCCTCAGACACTGGCACAGAAAATCAAAGGCGTTTTGGTCGACTATACCGGTCGTCTGGCAAAGGCTTTGAAGGTCGTGGGTCTGGTAAACATCCAGTACGTTGTACACGACGGCAAGGTATACGTTATCGAGGTGAACCCCCGTTCCTCTCGTACCGTTCCTTATATCAGTAAAGTTACCGGTGTGCCTGTTGTAGAGCTGGCTGTCCGCTGCCTGTTGGGTGAAAAACTTTCCCAAATGGGCTACGGTACCGGTCTGTACCCCACCGGTGACATCTGCGCCGTAAAAGTTCCTGTATTCAGCTTCGAAAAGCTGCACAATGTAGATACCCAGCTTGGACCCGAAATGAAATCGACCGGCGAAGTTTTGGGCATCGGCCGCAACTTCGAAGATGCAATGCTGAAAGGTCTGATCGCTGCCGGCTATCAGATGCGTCGCCCCGAACCCGAGCAGGACAAGTGTGTTCTGCTGACCGTAAAGGACGCCGACAAAGAAGAACTGACCGAAATCGCATACCAGTTCAAGCAGTTGGGCTATAAGTTGTACGCAACTTCCGGCACTGCAAACTGGCTGGCAAAGAATATGATCGCCTGCAACGAAGTGCGCAAAATCAGCGAGGAAGCCCCCAACATTCTCAACTTGTTGGAAAGCGGCAGAGTGGACTATGTGCTGTCCACCTCCTCCAAGGGCCGTCTGCCCAGCTTGGACAGCGTAAAACTGCGCCGCAAAGCGGTAGAATTGTCGATCCCCTGTCTGACAGCGATCGACACCGCAAACGTTCTGCTGAAGTGCTTGCAGAGCGGACGCACCATTCAGGACGTCGACCTCATCGACATTTCCACTTTGTAATAGCTGCATCGGCAAATCTTTAAACCAATACTGCCACCCTGCATATCAACTTTGCAGGGTGGCAGTATTTATGTATGAGAAAAAAACAAATTGTATATATCCCGCAAAAATCAATCATTTTTTGACAAAAACAACTGTCTTTTTTATGATGTTTTTGCCGAAGAATGTGAAAAAACCTTTAAAAATTGACGTTTGTCTATTGAAATTTTCCGGTCGTCATCTTATAATAGAAACACAGTAATATTTTGTTCACATTTTTGGATATTTATACTGTATTCATTCTGTTTGCGGCAATAACAGAATGGGAAAAAGAGAGAATCAAAAATTCGGGAGGATTATGAATGACACGGTCTCAGCTTATCACAAAGGTTTCGCAGAATGTTGGCCTGCAAGAGGCTCAGGTAGAGCAGGTAATCGACGATGTAGTTGAAAACATCATCACCAGCCTGAAACAAGGCGACAAGGTTACCATCGCAGGATTTGGTCGGTTTGAGATGCGTACAAGAAAAACCAAAGCCTTCACTAACCCCAAAACCAAGGTGGCTTCTCAGTTGGAGCCCACGGCGATCCCCGGCTTTAAGGCAAGCGGGATCTTGAAAAGCCGTTTGGGATGCAAAGATTGCGAATGATCCAAAACCCTCAACCAAGTGTTGGGGGTTTTGCTTTTTGCCCCAAAATATGATACGATAAAACAAAAATCATCTTTTACACAGGAGAATCTCCATGCAATATCAAGAACTCGACACCCTTTCGGAAATCAAGCAAGCTGTGGAAAAAATGGGATTCACCACCCTTACCGAAATTCAGGAAAAGGCGATCCCCGTGATGCAAAGCGGAAAAGACATCATTGCAAAAGCCCCCACTGGCACCGGAAAGACCTGTGCTTTCGGCATCCCTGTCATCGAACGCATCGACCGTACCCACAAGCAGCCGCAAGCTGTCATCCTTGCGCCTACCCGTGAACTTGCCCAGCAAATTGCGCAAGAACTGCGTGCGTTGGCACAATTTTTGGACGGTGTGTCTGTCGTTTGCGTATATGGCGGTGCCGATATGCAGCGTCAACAGCAAAAACTGCGCCGTGGATGCCAAATCATCGTGGCTACTCCCGGACGTCTTGCCGACCACATCAAACATAAAAATGTTTCACTTGCCTATGTACAAACCATCGTACTGGACGAAGCAGACGAAATGCTTGGAATGGGCTTTTACAAAGACGTTGTAAAGCTCATCGAGCAAATGAAAAACCGCAAGCAACTTGCCATGTTCAGTGCCACCATCAGTCGGGAAGTGATGGACATCGGCTGGCTTTATCAGCGGGACGCTGAGGAGATCACTGTACAGCCTAAACAGCAAAGCAAACCGAAAATCCTGCAATATCAACTGCACACCACCGGACGCAACAAGCTTGCCGACCTGACCGACCTCATCACCAAGAAGCAGTATCAAAAGGTGATGGTGTTTTGCAACACCAAATTTACAACGACCATCCTTACCAACCAGCTTATCCGCTGTGGGTTTGAAGCAGATTGTTTGCACGGCGATTTATCCCAAAAAGAACGCAACAAAATTTTAGACACCTTCCGTGAAAACAAGCTGAAAATTTTGGTTGCGACCGACGTTGCAGCACGTGGGTTGGACATCGACCAACTGGAAGCGGTGTTCAATTACGACGTTCCCACCAACAACGAAAACTATACCCACCGCATTGGGCGCACCGGTCGGGCAGGAAAAGAGGGCGAAGCTTATCTGCTGTATGCCGACGAAGACCAAAAACGGATGGAAGAAATGCTGCGCCTTACCCGCAACACCGCCATCCCGATTTTTTGGAATGAAGCAGGAGAACTGGAACAGGGAGAAGTGAAGAAAAACGACTTCCAGATTCGTCAATACTTTTAAATAAAAAGCAGCAGGGGGATCGGACGCATCCAAGTTAACGGATGCTTACCGATCCCCCTGCCGCTTTTTGTAACAAAACAGGTAAAGTTTTCGTCCACCTTTTTCAAAAGGTGGGGTTTTGGGACGCCTTTTCTCAAAAGGCGTAGCCTTATTTACTTCTTAATTTTTGTCTGAGAACCGTAAGTATTGGTGGTGTCGAAAGTGATGTCCAGATCCTCTTTCATCTTGGAGGTAGCACGGCGCTTATCCAACTCTGCCAGATACAGATCCTCGTCGAAAGGAATCTCCACAGCATGATCCAACCAGCTGGACAGATGCATTGCGTTGGACAAAGTCAAACCACGAATGCCTTCCTTACCCTCTGCAACCAGAGGAGTACCATGCAGAATGCGACCTGCAAATGCGTTCAGCACACCAATGTGCTGCTCGTTGTAACCGTCGGTTTCTACCTCGATCTCGGTGCATTCGGGCTTGTCAAAGCCACCTTTTGCTTCTTTGCACCAAACACGCTCGTTCTGGGACAGCTTGTAAAGGGTCAGCTTGTCGTTTTCACAAACCAGCTTGCCCATTTCCATATCAACTTCAAAACGGTTGGTGCCGGGGGCGTCACCGGTAGAAGTGATAAACACACCGGTCGCTCCGTTGGGGTACTCGAGGTATGCAGTCACGTCGTCCTCAACCTCGATGTCGTGCCATTTTCCGATATGGCAGAATGCGTGTACCTTACTGGGCAGACCACAGATCCATTGCAGCAGGTCTAGCTGATGGGGACACTGGTTCAGCAGAACACCGCCGCCTTCGCCTGCCCAAGTTGCACGCCATGCACCGGAATCGTAGTAGATCTGGGTACGGTACCAGTCGGTGATGATCCAGTTTACACGCTTGATCGCACCCAGTTCGCCACCGGTTACCAATTCGTGCATTTTGCGATACAGGCAGTTGGTACGCTGGTTGAACATCATGCCAAATACACAACCACTTTTTTCCGCTGCTTCGTTCATTTCACGCACAGCCTTGGTGTATACACCGGCAGGCTTTTCGCACATGACGTGTACGTTATGCTCGAATGCTTCGATCGCCAAAGTGGGATGCTGATAGTGCGGTGTTGCGATGAGCACAGCATCGCACAGACCGCTGGCGATCAGGTCGGAACCTTCTTCGAAAATCTTTACCGATTCGGGCAGGTTTTCTTTTGCCCATGTGCGACGGCTTTCTTTGCGGTCTGCTACGGCTGTTACCTCGATCTCGGGCAGCGAGCCTTTTACATAGTTGCTGAGGTGTCCGGTACCCATGTTGCCTACACCAATTACGCCAAGTCGTAATTTTGCCATTGTCGTATCCTCCATTATGTCGGTCGATGATCGCTTTGCAGCGCAAAGCTTCTTTGAGCTTATTATACCGCAAAGCAAAAGAAAGTACAGTATCTTTTATCACTTTCCGCAAAAAACGAACAGTTTTGGGGGATATTTTCCGCAATATGTGTAATGTAATACAGCAGTGAAACGATTTTGTTAAAAAAAGGTTTTATAATTTATCTCTATTTTCGTAACAATTTTCTGTTATGATTTGTCCATTCCAAATGCAAGGCAAAAAACAACGAACAATCGAATTTTTAGGATATGATTTTTTGTTTTTATTTTGCGAACAAATTGTTTCCTTGGTTTGGTCAGGGATTTTTGTGTACAACCGTTTTGGGCGGGTCGCTTTTGGGGTGTTGAATCAAAAATATTGTTTTTCCACAAAAAACTACTGTATTTGAAAATAGTTTTATCACTTTTCATTAACTATACAGATAGAATTTCCTTTTTAAAATAATATTTTTTTAGTTTTAATTAAAAAAATTTTCCAAAAGTATCTGTTTTATTTTATTACAATTTTTCTTTCTGTGAGAATAATAACAATTTTGTAATATTTTCGTGAAAACGATTGTATTTTTCTTGTGGATTGCGTTATAATATACGTACAGGGACATATTTTGACCCCATCATAGCCCTATTTCAATTTGTCGGGCTATGGATTATTAACTTTGCTTACCTCTCATATTTGATTCCTCATAAACCTTAAGGCAAGCGGCTCTTTCCCCTTTTGGGAAGGAGCTGTTTGTCGTTTAGCGAAAGAACAAACTTTCAGCAACAAAAATGCCAGCCCTTGTGTAGTTGTACACAAAGGCTGGCTTTTTGGTTTTATGATTACGACACGGATTTACTCGGTAGCGTTCAAGCGAACCAGCGCACGCTTCAAGCGTGCCTGTGCAAGCATGATCTGCTGCTTGTCCAACCGGTTTTGCTTGCTCAGCTTCATCTCGGCTTCTTCTTTGGAACGCTGCGCACGTTGAGTGTCGATCTCGTCTGCCCACTCGAAAGTGGTAGCGACCAGATTCACTTCACCGCCGGTCACGCTCAGCATACCGCCGATGCAAGCTGCATGGCGTACTTTGCCGTCGATGGTGATGGATGCTTTGCCCATGCCCAGCGCAGTGGCATAGTCCAAATGCCGTGCCAGAATGCATACGTCCCCGTCGATGGTGCGAACACGCACTTTTTCCGCCTGACCATCAAAGAACAGACCGTCGGGGGTAACGATTTTCAAGCGAAAGCTGGTCATGCTCATTCACCCTTCTTTGCTTTTGCAACTGCCTCGTCGATGGTGCCTACGAACAGGAATGCCGACTCGGGCAGGTCGTCGTGCTTACCTTCCAGGATCTCTTTAAAGCCACGGATGGTTTCTTTCAGCGGAACATACTTGCCGGGGATGCCGGTGAACTGCTCGCCAACGGTGAAAGGCTGGCTGAGGAAACGCTGGATGCGACGGGCACGACCAACGATGGTCTTGTCCTCCTCGCTCAACTCGTCCATACCCATGATGGCGATGATGTCCTGCAACTCTTTGTAACGCTGCAGCACCTGCTGTACCTGACGTGCGACCTGATAATGCTCCTCGCCTACGACGTCGGGGGTCAGGATGCGGCTGGTGGACTCCAGCGGGTCAACAGCGGGATAGATACCCTGCGAAGAAATCGCACGGCTCAAAACGGTGGTTGCGTCCAAGTGTGCGAAAGTGGTAGCAGGTGCGGGGTCGGTCAAGTCATCGGCGGGCACGTAAACTGCCTGAACCGAAGTGATAGAACCCTTTTTGGTGGAGGTGATACGCTCCTGCAAAGCACCCATTTCGGTTGCCAGAGTGGGCTGGTAACCTACGGCAGAGGGCATACGACCCAGCAGAGCCGATACCTCGGAACCTGCCTGTGTAAAACGGAAGATGTTGTCGATAAACAACAGCACGTCCTGATTTTTTACATCACGGAAGTATTCTGCCATGGTCAGACCCGACAGCGCAACACGCATACGTGCTCCCGGCGGCTCGTTCATCTGACCGTAAACCAACGCAGTTTTGTCGATAACGCCCGACTCCTGCATTTCGTTGTACAGGTCGTTACCCTCACGGGTACGCTCGCCAACGCCGGTAAATACCGACAGACCGCCATGCTGCTTTGCAACGTTGTTGATCAGCTCCTGGATCAAAACGGTTTTACCAACACCTGCACCGCCGAACAGACCGATCTTACCACCCTTTGCGTAGGGTGCGATCAGGTCAACGACCTTGATGCCGGTTTCCAGAATTTCCGCACTGCTCTCTTGGTCTTCGTAAGCAGGGGGCTGACGGTGGATAGGCCAATACTCTTTGGCTTCGGGTGCGGGCTTGTTGTCTACCGGCTCACCCAGCAGGTTGAAAACACGACCCAAGCACTCCTCGCCTACCGGAACAGCGATGGGCTTTCCGGTGTCCACAGCCTGTGTGCCACGCACAAGACCGTCGGTGCTGCTCATAGCAATGCAGCGAACCACATTGTCGCCAATGTGCTGGGCTACCTCAACGATCAGCTTCACGCCATTGTTGTCGATCTCAATTGCGTTCAGCAACGCAGGCAGCTCTCCGTCCGCAAATTTAATGTCCAATACCGGGCCAATGACCTGAACCACGGTACCGATATGCTGGTTGGACATGGACTTCACTCCTTTGTTGGATTATAACGGCGCATTGGCGTTTGGGCATATCCGCCCAAACGCATCGCCTTTTATTGTTCGGCTCCCGCCACGATCTCGGTGATCTCCTGCGTGATGGCACCCTGACGGGCACGGTTGTAGCGCAGGCTCAGATCGTCGATCATCTCGCCGGCATTTTTGCTTGCGGCATCCATCGCAGTGCGACGGGCACCCAGCTCGCTGGCGACCGATTCGGACACACCGCCCCATACCATACCTGCCAGATATTCCGGCACGATGGCATCGAATACAGCTTCGGGGCCCGGCTCGTACAGGCGCAGTTTGCGCTTGCCGGTCTTTTCTGCTTCGGCGTTGTACTCCAGCGGAAGCATTCCCAGAACAGTGGGTGTCTGGGTAAGCATGGAAACAAAATTGGTGTATACCAGATACAGCTCGTCGAACTCGCCTTTCAAGAATGCCTGCGAAAGCAGTTTGGCGATCTCGAAGCAACTGCCTACGTCTACTTCAGCCACTTCGGCAAAGTCTTTGCTTAACAGCTCGATGCCACGGCGTTCGTAGTATTCCACTGCTTTTTTGCCCAACGGCAACACACATACATTTTTTCCCTGCATATGGGCTGCTGCTGCTTTGAACAGGTTGGCATTGTAGCCACCTGCCAAACCACGGTCGCCGGCGATAACGACATAGCAAGTACGTTTCACCTCACGACGGCGGATGTAGGGCGAATCAAAGTCCTGTGTGGAATAGGCAATGTCTGCCAACGTTTGATAAAGTACCTCGAAATAGGGGCGGCTGCGCTCGACACGCAGCTTTGCACCTCGAAGTTTGGAGGATGCCACCAGCTCCATCGCTTTGGTGATCTGCATGGTGCTTTCTACGCTTTTGATGCGCAGCTTGATGTCCTTCATGGAAGCTCCAGCCATGCGTGTTCCCCTCCTTCTTTATCCTCTGGTGTTCAAAAAGTTTTTGGTATAGGTTTCCAGAACGGTTTTCAGGGTCTGCTCTGCGTCTGCGTCCAGATTGCCGCTCTCACGAACGGTGCGCAGCAGGTCGGCTGCGTTTGCATCCAGATACTCGTACAGACCTTTCTCGTACTCGGCAACGTCCTTTACCTCAACAGGCTGCAGGTAGTTGTTTACAACTGCGTACAGGATAGCCACCTGTTTTTCTACGGGTACGGGTGCGTTGCGGTCCTGCTTGAGCACTTCCACAATGCGCTCGCCCTGTGCCAGACGTGCTTTGGTGTCGGCGTCCAGATCGGAACCGAACTGCGCAAAGCTTTGCAGCTCACGATACTGGCTGTACAACAGCTTCAGGCTGCCGGCAACCTTTTTCATGGCTTTGATCTGTGCGCTACCACCTACACGGGATACCGAGATACCGGGGTTAACTGCGGGCATAACGCCTGCGTGGAACAGCTCGGTTTCCAGGAAGATCTGACCATCGGTGATGGAGATAACGTTGGTCGGGATGTAAGCCGAAACGTCACCTGCCTGTGTTTCGATGATGGGCAGAGCAGTCAAGCTACCGCCGCCGTATTCGGGAGCCATACGGGCTGCACGTTCGAGCAGACGGCTGTGCAGATAGAATACGTCGCCGGGGTAAGCTTCACGTCCGGGAGGACGACGGATGAGCAAGGAGAGGGCACGGTAAGCAACAGCGTGCTTGGACAGATCGTCGTACACGATCAAAACGTCCTTGCCCTGTGCCATAAAGTACTCGCCCATTGCACAACCGGAATAGGGTGCAATGTACTGCAAAGGAGCCATCTCGCTTGCAGTTGCGGATACGATGATGGTGTAGTCCATCGCACCTGCCAAAGTCAGGTTGTTCACCAACTGTGCAACGGTGGACTGCTTTTGACCAATAGCAACGTAGATACAGATAACATCTTTTCCCTTTTGGTTGATGATGGTATCGGTAGCAACGGTGGTCTTACCGGTCTGACGGTCGCCGATGATCAACTCACGCTGACCACGACCGATAGGGATCATGCTGTCGATCGCTTTGATACCTGTCTGCAACGGCACCGAAACACTTTTACGCTCGATAATGCCGGGAGCAGGGGTTTCGATAGCACGGTACTCGGCTGCTTCGATGGGGCCTTTGCCGTCGATGGGCTGACCCAGTGCGTTTACAACACGGCCGATCATGCCTTCGCCAACAGGAACCGAAACAACACGACCGGTGCGCTTTACAGTGCTGCCCTCTTTGATGCCGGCATCGGTACCCAACAGCACGATGGAAACGGAGTTTTCTTCCAGGTTCTGTGCCATGCCGTACTCGCCGTTTTCAAACTCTACCAACTCGCCAGCCATGCATTTTTCCAAACCTGCGGCACGGGCAATGCCGTCGCCTACAAGAATAACGGTGCCCGTTTCGCTCCGCTCGATCTTTGCTTCGTAATTTTTAATTTCCGCTTTGATGATCTTAGAGATCTCCTCGGGTCTTAATTGCATCGTTTCACCAACTTCCCTGAACGCTGTTTGCGTTCACTATTGCACCATACGGTGCTGAATTTTCACACGTTCGCCCCGTGGGGCAGGCAGTGCGGAACACACTTTGCACAAGCGCACAAACTGCGCCCATTTCTGCCTTTTACATCATCAGGTTCGACAAACGGCTTTGCAGCGTTGCCAGACGTCCCTGTACGGTGCCGTCCAACTGCTTGCCTTCCATTTCCAGACGGATACCGCCCAGAACGGTGCTGTCCACCTTGTTTTTCAGGCGCACGGTCTTGCCGGTCGCCTGCTGCAAACGCTCGCACAATGCCTGCATCTGTGCATCGGTCAGGGGCAGTGCCGAAACAGCAACTGCCTGTGTGATGCCATGCTGTGCATCGTAGCGGGCACGGAACTCGGCTGTACAGCCGGAAAACTGGCCCATTTCGCCACGTTCGCACAGAATGCGAATGAAATTGAGCAGGTAAGGCTGCAATTTTCCTTCGAAATCACGGTCGACCACCTGCAAACGTTCCTCTTTTGCAACCAGCGGGCTGCTGAGCAGCTTTACATACTGGGGGTTTTCGCCAAACACCTCGTTAAGTGTTTCCAACTGCTGCAAAATGGTTTCGTCCAGCTGTTCTTCCAGTGCCAGATCGTACAGTGCGCCTGCATATACTTTCGCAAATTGTGTCATGATGCGTCACCCACATCCTTGATGAACTCCTCGATCAAAGCCTCGTGGTCTTTGGCATTCAGCTCACGCTCCACTACCTTGCCGGCAATGGACATGGCGATGCCGCCGATCTCGTTTTTGATCTCGTTCACAGCTTTTTTGCGCTCTTGTGCAATATCCGCCTCTGCTTTGCTTTTCAGCTCGGCAGCGGTGTGCTTTGCCTCGTTCACGATCTCCTCGCTGCGAAGCTGTGCAGTATGGGTGGCGGTTTGCACGATCTCGGCAGCCTGCGCACGGGCAGTTGCCATATTTTGCTCATACTCTGCCTTCATCGCCTGTGCATCTGCGTTGGCTTTTTCGGCGTCGGTATAGATCGCTTCGGTTTCAGCTTTGCGCTTCGCCATGATCTCCTGTACGGGTTTGAACAGGAATTTACGGATGAAGTAAGCCAAAATCAGAAGGTTGCAGATTTGTGCTACCAGTGTCCAGAAATTGACACTCACCAGCAGCTCGTACATGTTGTATCCTCCCTTCGGGCAAATTTTTTATCCCAGACGAATCTGCGGAAAGCTCCGCAAATTCTTAGCCCAGGAAGCCGCCCAAGTAGATGGGTCCAACAAACAGCAGCAGCAAGCCGGTAACGAAACCGTAAATACCGGTGGTTTCTGCGATCGCACAACCCAGCAGCATGGTCTGGGTAACGTCGCCTTTGCACTCGGGCTGACGGCCGATCGCCTCACAAGCCTTACCAACTGCGTAACCTTCACCGATACCAGGGCCGATACCTGCGATCAAAGCCAGACCTGCGCCAACTGCGCAACCTGCCAAAACAATAGCTTTCTCTAACATAAGTGTGTCCTCCTGAAAAGTAATTTAGGATTTTTTATTTTTTTATTCCTCTGCAGCCGACGCAATGTAAAGCATGGTAAGCATACAGAAAATAAATGCCTGCATAAAGCTCGAGAACAGGTCGAAATAAACCGAAAGCACTGCCGGAATACCCACCTGCAAGAACGGAATGCTGCGCACCACCTCGCCTGCTGCGCCGGGCAACCAGCCAAACAGCAAGTTAAGGATGCCGTGCGAAGCAAGTGCCAGCGAAGCGTAGATCAGGGTGTTGATAACGCCGCCCGAAACGATGTTGCCAAAGTGACGGAATGCCATAGAGATCGGCGTTGCCAATTCGCTGATGATGTTGAACGGGGTAAGCACTGCAATGGGTTTGGTAAAACCCAGCGCATAACCGCCCAAACCACCGGTACGGATCTTGGTAGCCGTGATCAAGCCAAATACCAGCAAAGCCCAACCGAGCTCAGTGGACAGATCGGCAGTAGGTGCCCACTGTCCGATCAAGCTGATCAAACTGGAACACGCCGACAAGCTGAAGATCGCCGCAATGAACGGGCCATAGTGCGAAAACTTCTTGCCCATATTGGTATCTACAAAGTTCTGGATCGTTTCCACCAAAAACTCTGCCACCAGCTGTTTTTTGCTTACATCCCGCACCTTCAAGCCACGGGTGAGCCAGTAGCACAGACCAATCAGGACCGCCACGATGACCCACGAGTTTACAAGGGTAGCTGTGATGTTGATGCCGCCAAACCAAGGTAATGTGAATAAAATCGGCGCACCATTAATTTCGATATTCATCCCTTATTCTTCCCCCCCTTCGTTTTCAGTTTCGGGCCGGTATTTTCCCGCCAACTGCATCCCCAAAATGGTGATACGGGGGAACACCAGCGGAGCGATCACCGCAAGTGGCTCGAGGATGGGAAGGGTAAATCCCAAAATCATCACCACTGCGCTGCCCAACATTCGTAGACTGTAAGAAAACTGCATCAGGTTTTTTGCCCGTGCGTGATCTTGAGCCGCCTTTTGAACGGTAAGCCCCATAAGGAAGAAGTTTGCAACAGCCCAACCGCTGCCCAACGCAGCGGAAACGACTGTTTGCCAATGCAGCTGCCCAAATGCAAGGTGGAGCAGCAGCATCACCAGTGCCAACGCACCGGTCCCGCAAGCAATGCGAAGCGTTTCCTGTTTTACTGCTTTCTGTGGTTTCATTCGCTTTCACCTCCTGACAATCCGGTCATTTTTGATTGAATGCGCCGGGTTGCTTGTTTGATTTTCGCTTGGATTCTATCGAGATGACCTTAAAAAACCCCAACAGCCCGCAGATCGCACCCCCAATACCCAGCACCACGCCCACAAGGATGGGAATGGGGCCAAGCGGCAGCACATCTGCCAGCCAGATCCCGCCTGCGATACAAAGAATCAACGGTGAAGCGACTGAAATTCCGGCTTGCGTAAGCCATGAAATGTGTTTCATTGTACGAAACCAGTCCGACACAAGCGTTTCCTCCTTTTTCAAAAAGCCGTCCCTCGCCTTATGAAAAGGCGAACGTCTCCGAATATCATTATACCTTTAAACGGTTGTATTTTCAACAAAAAACAAAATTTTGTGACTACAAAAGTTCACAAACTTCTTGTATTTTAACCTAAAATTTTTCATATTTTTTCAAAAAAAACTTTGGCATTTAAAGCAAATTCCTCTATTTTTGGTAAAATCATCTTGAATTATCGCAATTTTCATGCTATCATTATTTCTACTAGGTGCCGCCTCAACCGGTCGGAAAGTCGTTGTCTGCTACTCGATTTTCCATTCTCCCGTTTTCCTTTTTGTGACTTTTGCTGGCGGCAAAGGCTATTTTCAACTGAGAGGAATACACGCATGGATACAATAAGACTTTTTGACGCTGAGTGGAATTTGATGTGTTTTGTATGGGAGCAACAGCCCATTACCGCAAGCGCAACCGCTGCATATGCTTTGCAGCACTTTGGCTGGAAAAAGAACACTACATATACTGTCATCAAACGGTTGGTGGAAAAAAAGGTCTTGCGCCGAGATGAGCCGGGATTTTTTATCGTGCCGCTTGTACAAAAGCATCAGGTGCAGCAAGCCGAAGCTTCGGCTTTGCTTGAAAAACGTTTCGATAACAACATCGACCTTTTGCGAAGCACTTTGCAGGAGTGCGGCGTTTCGCTTTAACACAATACACTTATCGGCTTTTCGGCAAACCGAAAAGAAGGTTTCCGCCTTTGTCCCGTTTTAACCTGTAAAAAGCCTGTTTGAAGCCGGCTGCTTGCGCAGCTTCCTTCCCCTGCGAGGGCAAGGCTTTTTGTTTGGAGAAACAGTGGTTTTGCTGTTCTCTCAAAAAGGTCTGTCACGCAAGGCGTGACCAATGGGGAGATTTTTCTGCAAAAGCAGAAGCCTTTCAAAGTAAAATACACTTTTTCGACCGTTTTCAACACTTTCCCTTTTTCCAGGGAAAGTGTTTTTTGTTTATAAAGCGGTTTGCCGCACTTCCCATGCAGGACAGTGCGGCATAACAGCATTTATTTTTCTTTTACACGGGTCGCCTGTTCCATCTCCAAACCGGTCGCATAATCCAGCTGGCGTGGTCTATAGTCGTCCTCGCTCTGGCGGGTAAACCCTGTGTAGTCCCAAGTCGGGGTGCAGGCATCTTTTCGCCAAGGACGACACTCCCAGTAGTACCCACGGAAGGGGTCACGGGTCTGATTCATGTTGTTCAAGATTGCATCATGCAGCCGACACGCAATGGCGTAATGCTGCTCGCTGTCGATCAGATTGTGCATCTCGTGGGGGTCTTCCTGTAGGTCGTACAACTCGTCGCTGCTCATCAGGTTCACTGCCAGCTTATATCTGCCGTCAAACACCGCCCGCAATGGCTGGAATCCGCCGAACCCATCGTGGTCGATCTCGTACCGCCCAAACTCGATAAAGCAGTAGTCGTTTACCCGTTCGCACTCGCCTCTTGCCTGTGCCAGGATACTCTTTGCCGGCATCATGGGTACTGCCGGAATGCCGAACAGTTCCAGAATCGTCGGGGTCAGGTTGATGTGGGAAACCGGCTGCTCACTTACACTTCCTGCTGTAATGCCTTTCCCTGCCATAAACAGCGGAATACGGCAGATCTCGTCGTAGGCAGCAGGGCCTTTGCCATACATACAATGCGATTCCAGCATATCGCCGTGGTCGGACGTATATAGGATGGTCACATCTTCGCCGGCATATTCCCGCACTGCATCCAGTACACGTCCAATTTCCATATCCACAAAGCTGTTGCACCCAAAATAATACTTACAATCCAATTTCACCGCACTGCGGTCTTTTGCAAGACGTTTTCCCGCCCAGACCTTTTGATAGTCCGGCTTACCGTCCAAAACATCCTGTACATTGGACGAAAGCGGAAACTCGTAGTTTTCGTACTGCTGCCAGTATTCCCGTGGGCAAAGGAACGGGCCATGCGGCTCATCGTAAGAAACGACCAAGAAGAAATCCTCCTTTTGCCCATTCTCTTTCAAAAAGTCGATGGCACGGTTGGAACAGCGGTGCGCATAGGTGAACTCCGGTGCGATGTCCTGCGTTTCCATCGTTTTGGCAGAACGGGAAAGCCGCCGCTGGTCGGGAGTCAGTTCTTCCAGATAGTTGCGCATATCATACCAATAATCGGCATCCCAACCATCAGGGCATTCGCCCCAGCCAAAGTAATCGCCGCCGTCCAGATGCCATTTGCCGATATATGCAGTATGGATGCCATGATCTCGCAACCGCTGCCCCACCGTATGCATATCTTCGGACAGTGCGCAGGAATTTGTCCAGCTGTTGCAGGAATGCGGATAAAACCCGGTGAAAATGCCTGCACGGGCTGGCTGACATACCGGCTGCGTAGTATATGCACGGGTAAAGCGCACACCGCTTTGTGCCAGTTTGTCCAGACAAGGGGTTTTCAATCCTGTGGCAACATTTGCGTTGACCATGTCATATCGCTGGGTATCGGTCATTAAAAAAACTACTTTTGCCATCGCCATATGCTCCTTTTTTATCGTCTGTAATTTCGTTCCAGATGCAGCAAAAAGGCAGCTGCCTGCTGCATTCTGGGCATCGCATACTCAAAAAACGCACGGTAGCTTTCGCAGTAATAATTGTGCGGTTCGCTACTTTGCGTATAATCTCGCCGACATCCGCCCCGACACAGCCCAAACCATTCGCACTGCTTACAACGAGCAGGCTTTTGCAAAGAGTCTTCGATAAACCGTATCTCTGCCCGTTTTTGGTCGATCTGTTCCAGCGTGTCCTCTCCGATCTTGCCAAGCCGAAATTCATCCAACGCATAAAAATCGCATGGGTAAACACTGCCGTCTGCCTCTACAAGATACTGGATATTGCACTGCCCTGTCATGGCACAGCTTTCGGGGGGACGCCCCTGCAAAATGCGCACAAGGTTGTCGAAATACCGCACCGATATGACCAATCCATGCCGCAAGTCCTGATACCACAAGTCAAACAGCGTTTTTAAAAATTCGGTATATGCTGCCGGTGTCAGCGAATAGGGCTGCCCACCCCGCACATCTTCCATTGCATCCATACATGGAATGTACTGATGGTAATACCACCCATTCTTTTTATACGCATTGTAAACAGAAGTGATATTTTTTGCCAGCTGTGCAGTAACCACCGTGAGAATGTTGAACTCCACCTTATGTTGGGTCATGCGCTGGGCTGCGCTGAGCACTGCCGAATAGCTGCCCTTTCCGTTTGGGCGAAGCCGATACAGGTCGTGGGTCTGCTTGACACCGTCCAGCGACAATCCCACCAAAAAATGATTCTCTGCCAAAAACCGACACCACTCGGCATCCAGCAGCATCCCGTTGGTCTGCAATGCGTTGATCACAGTAAGCCCTGACGGCGCATATTTCTTTTGCAGTTCCACTACCCGACGAAAAAAGTCCAGCCCTGCCAAAGTCGGCTCACCACCCTGAAAGGCAAAGGCACAACTGCCCTCGGCTGCTTGCAAAAAGGTGCGCACGACCTGCTCGAGGGTATCGGGCTGCATCATGCCATAGTTCGGCACACAGCGCATGGATGCCTCATCGGCATAAAAACAATATTTGCAGCGCAGATTACACCCTGCACTGGCAGGCTTTATCATCAGATTCAAAGGGGGCATCCCGCTTCTCCTTTCTGATTTGTGGAACAGCCCTGCTGCCCCAGCTTTTAATAAAACTCTTTAATGCGATGGAACCATGTGGAAGCAGGGTCTTTCAATGCGATCATCTGCTGGCTCATCTTATCCATCATCTCTTTTTTCACCGCAGCATAGGCAGGGTCGTAACAGACGTTGTGCAGCTGGTAGGGGTCTTTTTCAAAATCGTACAACTCGCCCCGCTCACTTTCGTTGAAGGTAAACTGATACCGGTTATTACGAATCATTCTCTGCCGACAGACGTAGAAATGGCTGTGGAACTCGCCATATACCTCGGTGCGTCCGTTGCTTTGTTTTTCGCCCATCATCAGCGGCAACAGGCTTTCGCCGTCTACCGGTTTGGGCGGTGTCACCCCTGCAATTTCCAATGCCGTCGGCATCAACTCGTGCAGATACACAAAGCTGTCGTTGTCCTGCGTACCGGCACCGCTTACGATCATTGGAATACGATAAATCTCATCAAAGGTAAACGCACCCTTTTCAATCAGCTTATGCGCACCCAAACAATCGCCGTGATCCGCCGTATATACGATGATGGTATTTTCCAGTTCGCCGATCTCCTCCAGCTTTTTCACGATCATGCCCACCATGTCGTCGATCATGGTGCAGTGACCATAATAGCGGGCAATGATTTCGGCAAAACCATCCCAGCCAAAATCGCCCAGTCCCCACATCTTTTCGGTCAGATAATATCCATACGGCTTATCTTCAAAGGTTTCTTTATAGCTGGGATGTTCTTTGATTTGCTTGGGATCGTACATGGAATAGTACGGCTCCGGCACGATGCTGGGGGAATGGGGGCCCCAAAAGTTCGCCCACAAGAAAAACGGGCGGTCATCCTGTTTTGCCTTGTCCAAAAGCCGACAGGTTTCCTGTGCGACATAGTATTCGATGGTGCTTTCTACCGGTCCATCATGCCGTGCGTACATTTCTTGAATCTGCAAAGCAGGATTGTTGCCCATAAAACTGCCGCTGATGTCTACCCCTTCGTATCCGTTCTCTTTCAGATACTCCTCGTAGTAGTTGGGGGTATTTTTGGGGGGTGCATCAAATTTCAGGCTTTTAAAGACCCGACTGCCGGGGAATCCATACCCCATAAAGGGTTTACCGTCCTCAAAACCGCAATCGGTAGGGGTGCGATTGGGCGAAACGTGCCATTTGCCCGCAAATCCACAATAGTAGCCTGCCTGTGCCATGCAGTCCCCTAGCAAAGGAATCCCGTCACGAATATCGGTATAGTTGTCCACTACTCCGTGATTGTGCGGAAACAGCCCCGTCATCACACTTGCTCGGGCAGGTGCGCAAATCGCCGACGGCGTAAATGCATTGGTAAATTTCATGCCACGCTCTGCAAGGCGGTCAATGTTGGGCGTTTTGCAGATGTCATTTTTGCCGTAGGCACTTACAGTATCGAAGCGTTGCTGGTCTGACAAGATAAACAGTACATTTTTTCTTTTTTCCACTTGGCTCAAACTCCTTTTTTACGCCTGTGTTCACAGACGCATTTTTATCCGTTTTTTCCTGCTTTCATTATATCCCGTTCGCTCTTGATTGTAAAAGCCCACAGAGAGATTTTATTTGTTTGTTCGTCCATAAATTTATCCCCGAACTTTTGTTCTCGGCTGTTCTTTCCATTTTTTCGTAAAAAAGGTATAATATTCTCAAAAAATAAGGACGGCAACCAGCCGTCCCTGTAAAAATGCATTATACCAAACCCAGTGCAAAATAAGCTGCCGTGCCGACTACGCCCGAGCCAAAAATAATGGAGATGGCATTCGTTTTGTATTTGCGAAGCAGGAACAATCCACCTGCAAACAGTGCCAATTCGATGAGGTGCAGGTTGCTCAGCGACACCGCAGCACCCTCGCCTGCAAACAGTGCCAGCAGCAAGATCGAGATGCCTGCCGATGCGATCAATGCCACTACCGCCGGACGCAACGCTGCCAAAACGGTCTGCACCCCACCAAAACTGCGGTATTTATAATAGAAAAACGCAAGTGCCAGACAGATGATGAAAGACGGAAGCACACAGCCCAGCGTACATAAAACTGCACCGGGGATGCCTGCCAGACGGGTGCCGACAAAGGTAGCCGAGTTGATGGAGATGGGGCCGGGCGTCATTTCGGCAATGGTGATGAGGTCGGTAAATTCCTCCAAAGTCATCAAGCCGTAGTGGTCTACGATCTGGTTCTGAATCAGCGGAATGGCTGCATATCCACCACCCACACTGAACAAGCCCACCTGAATAAATGCTGCAAACAGCTGCAATAAAATGGTCATTTACGCTTCCTCCTTTTGTGCGGTTTTCTCTCGTTTTGTCTGCAAGAGCATATCGGCGATGCCTACGAACAGGCATACCAAAACGATGGTCATCGCACTGATGTCCAAAACGACCGCTGCCACGAATGCAGCCGACATCAAACCGATATACAATGCCCGACGGGTCTTCAGCACGTTTTTTGCAAGGTTGATGACCACATCAAAAATGACTGCGGCAACCCCTGCTCGCATGACCTGCAAAGCAACTGCAATGACCGTGTTGGTTCGGAACTGGGTATAGAAGTAAGAAATGGTGGAAATGATGATCATGGGGGGCAAAGCAGTTCCGAGAATCGCCACAACAGAGCCTATGACACCGCACATACGGTAGCCCAAAATGACCGAGGCATTGATGGGGATAGGGCCGGGAGAAGATTGGGCGATGGCGGTGATGTCGAGCATTTCTTCCTCGTCCAGCCATTTCAATTCTTCTACGAATTTTTTCTTCATCAGCGACACGATCACGAATCCGCCGCCAAAAGTAAAGGCACTCAGCATAAAGGTCGCTTTGAACAGCATCCAAAGCGTTTGCAGTTTTGTTCGTTCGTTTTTCATTTGTCTTCCCCTTTGTTTGATGATGTGCCTCTATCCTATCACAGTTTTTCGATAATGTAAAATTATTTATATTTATTCTTCAATAAATTTTTATTATCAAAAGGAGATCATTTATGCTCGACTTTCGAATCGACACCTTTTTGGCGGTATGCGAATGTATGAATTATACCAAAGCCGCCGAAACTTTGAACATCACACAGCCCGCCGTTTCGCAGCATATCCGTTGGTTGGAACAGCAATATGGTGTACAGCTGTTTTTATACGAAGGCAAACGGCTGTTCCTCACCCCACAAGGACAAATGCTAAAGACCGCTGCCATCACCCTAAAGCACGACCAACTGCATCTGCAACGCTGTCTGACCGAATCGGCACAGCAACTGTCTGACCTCAATTTTGGCGTGACCCCTACCGTAGGGATGTACCTGCTGCCAAAACCACTGGCAAATTACCACCGGCAATTTCCCGAAGCCAACGTAAAGGTGCGCATGACCAACACTCGAGCTTTATGCAAAGCACTGGACAACGGCGAACTGGATTTTGCTATCGTGGAAGGCTATTTCCACAAAACCGATTACGACTCGCTTTTATATAAGACCGAACCGTATCTCGCCGTCTGTGCATCTACCCATACATTTAAAGCACCACCCCACTGTTTGAGCGACCTTTTGGGAGAAACCATCCTTGTGCGAGAGGTCGGTTCGGGTAACCGTGAAATTTTGCAGCGAACGCTCAGTCGTCAAAACCTGTCGTTGGAAGATTTTTGCTGTCAGATGGAACTGGGGGACATGAATCTGCTGAAAGAGCTTTTGCTGGAAGATTGCGGCATCACTTTTTTGTACGAAGCTGCCGTAAAACAGGAGTTGCAGCAGGGGCTTGTGCGGCAGATCCATTTGTCGGATTTTGTTGAATCGCACGATATTTCTTTTATCTGGCGCAAAAACAGTATGTTTGCACAGCGATACCAAGAGCTGCATCAACTTCTTTCCCCTGTCGAACCTGCTTTGCCCTAGGGGCTGCCCATCGACCGACACCACACGCATCACAGAGTGCTATTCGCACAAAAGATGCTTTGTGGTGTCGGTCGCCGTGCAGTAGTTTCGAGCAAACCGGATGCTACCCCCGCAAGCGGGCGGTACGCACAACGGGCAGGTCGGATGTATCCGACCTGCCCGTTGTGATAAAAGTTTTCGTCCACCTTTTTCAAAAGGTGGGGTTTTCGCAAGCCTTTTTTCAAAAGGCGGAAAACTCGGTGCGCACAGCGTCCAACGCCGCACGGATCACCTTGTCCATATCATAATAGCGATAGCCACCCAGCCGTCCGCCAAAAATAACGTCCGGACGGGTCTGTGCCAACTGTTGGTACTTTTGATACAACTGCTGATTCTTCTCATCATTCACCGGATAATATGGCTCGCTGCCAACCGTCCACTCGACAGGGTACTCCCGACTGATGACCGTCTTTTCCTGCGTGCCGAACTCAAAATGCTTGTGCTCGATGATGCGGGTGTACGGCACCTCACGCTCGGTGTAGTTTACGACCGCATTGCCCTGATAGTTGTCGCAATCCAGCACTTCGGTTTCAAATGAAACACTGCGGTATTCCAGCGCACCATAGCAAAATCCAAAAAATTCGTCAATCATGCCGGTAAACACGGTTTTTTCCGCCCCGTCGGGATTCTGCTTGACCCACTCGGCGTAATCGGTATTGAGCTGCACCTCTATCCCTTCCAAAAGCCCGTCGGTCAGCGCATTATAGCCCTGTTCGGGAATGCCCTGATAGCGGTCACTGAAGTAATTGTTATCATACGTAAACCGCAGCGGAAGCCGCTTGATGATAAACGCCGGCAGTTCGGTGCAATCCCGTCCCCACTGCTTTTCGGTGTAGCCTTTTACCAACTTCTCGTACACATCAGTACCCACCAGTTTGAGTGCCTGCTGCTCTAAATTCTGCGGCTCCCCGATATTCAAACTTGCAATTTGACGGGCAATCTCATCCTTTGCCTGCTGCGGAGTACGGATGTTCCACATCTTCGAAAAAGTATTCATATTAAACGGCAGATTGTACAGCTCATCCTTGTAAATCGCAATCGGCGAATTGACATAGTGATTGAAGCTTACAAACTGATTCACATAATCCCATACTTCCTTGTCGGAGGTGTGGAAGATATGCGCACCGTACCGATGTACCCGAATACCCTCGACCGTTTCACAGCGGATATTTCCGCCGGTATGTTCACGGCGGTCGATGACCAAACAACGCTTGCCCCGTTTTTTGGCTTCGTGGGCAAATACTGCCCCAAACAATCCTGCCCCCACGATAAGATAATCGTATTTCATAGCCGCTCCTTAGTTAAACCCTACAAATTTCTGCCCGATTTTATATGCCTGTACCGCAAACCACCTGCCAAATGCGGTCTTTACATTCATCACACGCCCCAGCAAACCACGGCGCAGACGGCGATATTCCCACGGATGCTGTGTGCGGATCATTTCCCACAAATCCTGTTTTTTCTGCAAGTTCTCGGCAGTTCCCGAACGAATGCACAGGATAGAGGAGATCGTCGTAATAATCTCCAAATAGTTATACATATAACTCTGCAATCGCTTGTTTTGGATTTTTGCCAGCTGCACCTTTTGCAGCATCAAACCGTTTACTCGCAGCTGCTGGTCGATACGCTTGATCATCACTTGCTCCTGCACCGATTGGTCATCCCGTCCGATAAAATAGCGGTACAGATCCACGTTCAAATAATACAGCGTTTTGACATAAGGCAACGGCAAATACACAAACAAATTATCTACATAGAAGGTATGGCGAGGGAGGTCGAGTTTGCAATCCAACAACAGTTGGGTGCGGTAGATGACTGCGTGCATCAGCAGATACTGCCCTTTGCGGAAATGTCCCACATCGTCCCATGTAAGCAGCTTATTCTCAGGCAATGCGCCCACATAGCGAATGGGACGCTGCAAATTTGCGCTGACCTTTTCGTACACATAGTTGCAAATCAGCATATCGGTCTGGGTTCCGCTTTGTTCGAAGCTGTACAGTTGCGCCAAAACTTTTGCATACGCCTCATCGTCCAGCCAGTCGTCGCTGTCGACCACCTTAAAATATTTGCCGGTCGCATTTTTTACACCGGTCATGACCGCTGCACCGTGACCGCCGTTTTCCTGATGGATGGCTCGCACGATGGAGGGATAATTGGCTTGATATTCATCGGCGATTTTAGCGGTATCGTCGCTGGAACCGTCGTTTACGATCAAAATTTCTACCGCATCGCCCCCTTGCAAAAGCACATCAATGCAATGACGCATATACGCCTGCGAATTGTAGCAAGGCACTGCGATTGACAAAAGTTTCATACTCGCTCCTCTTTTCCGAAAAAACGCAAAAAATGTTCCGCTTGCGCCTTTTCTGCCGTTTTTGTTGCAAACATATGTTGTTATGTTTCATTATACGAAAAAAGCAACCTGCATACAAGCCTTTTGCCCGTATTTTCCGGTCGCAAAAAAAGGCAGCATTTGCGCATACCGCACAAATACTGCCTAAATGCTTTTTTATGAAAGCACTTTCTTATTTTTTCAGCCAGCTCATCATATTGCGCAGATCTGCACCAACAGCCTCTACGGGATGCTCTGCCTCTCTGCGACGGGTTGCCAAGAATTTTGCTTTACGTCCTGCGCTCATCTCCTGCATGAACTCGCTTGCAAAGGTGCCGTCCTGAATCTCGGTCAGCACTTTCTTCATCTCCTTGCGGGTTTCTTCGGTGATCAGACGCTTGCCGGTGCGATAGTCGCCGTACTCAGCGGTGTTGGAGATGGAATAACGCATTTTGCCGAAGCCACCCTCATTGATGAGGTCAACAATGAGTTTCATCTCGTGGATGCACTCGAAGTAAGCCATTTCGGGCTCGTAGCCGGCTGCTACCAGAGTGTCGAAGCCTGCGTGCATCAGCTCGCAAACACCACCGCACAAAACTGCCTGCTCGCCGAACAGGTCGGTTTCGGTTTCTTCACGGAAGCTGGTTTCCAGAATGCCTGCACGACCTGCGCCGATGCCGCTTGCATATGCCAGAGCATACTCTTTTGCCTTGCCGGAAGCGTCCTGATGGACTGCGATCAGGCTGGGTACGCCCTTGCCCTCCAGATACTGGCTGCGAACGGTGTGACCGGGGCCTTTGGGAGCGACCATGATAACGTCGATGTCCTTAGCGGGCTGGATGAAGTTGAAGTGGATGTTGAAGCCGTGTGCAAACATCAGCACATCGCCCTCTTTCATGTAGGGAGCGACCTGCTGGTTGTAGATGTCGGCAGCCAGTTCATCGGGAACCAGCATCATTACCAGATCGCCGGCTTTTGCAGCTTCTTCAATTTCCATTACCTTGAAGTTGGGGCACTGTGCAGCAAATTTTTCTGCTTTCTCCCAGTGACCGCTGCCCTTGCGCAGACCGACCACAACGTTTACGCCGCTTTCGGCGAGGTTCATGGAATGAGCATGCCCCTGGCTGCCAAAGCCGATGACAGCAACGGTCTTGCCGTCGAGCATACCCAGATTGCAATCGGTATCGTAGTATTTCTTGATCATTTTTCCTGCACTCCTCTATTTTGCATTAAAAATATGTATGAAAAAGGGATATCCCTTTTTACAGCTTGGTTGCTTGCTTGTGATGTTTTTGGTCGCCACGTGCCATTGCCGTGATGCCGGTACGGCACAACTCCAAAATTTGATAGTGTCCCAGTACCGCCAAAAATGCGTCGATCTTTTCGGGTTCGCCGGTCAGTTCGATCGCCATGCTGGCAGGGGCAAGGTCGATGATCCTCGCTTTATAAATGTCGGCGATCTCGTGCAGCTCGGCACGGTCGTGTGCATTGGCTGCTACTCGCACCAACAGCAGTTCCCGCAGAAGGCTTTTTTCGTTTTCCAGTTGAAAAATCTGGCAGGTTTCCTCCAAGCGTTCGGTCTGCTTGATGATCTGCTCCAAAACGGTTTCATCGTCATGCACCACTACCGTGATGCGGGAAATATCGGGTTTATCGGTAGCCGATACAGTGAGGCTGTCGATGTTGAATCCACGCCGTCCGAACAGGCTGGACACCCGTGCCAAAACACCCGAATGGTTTTGTACCAAAATGCTGATCACTTTTCTCTGCATGGTGTTTGCCTCCTCAGCTCATCATAATATCGTCCAAGGTTCCGCCTGCCGGAATCATGGGCAGCACTTTTTCGTCCTTGTCGATGACGCATTCGATCCAAACCGGCCCCTTTTGTTCCAACGCCCAGGCAAATGCCTGCTCAAACTCCGGCTGACTGGTACAGCGACGCCCCTGTGCGCCGAACGCCTCGGCAAGTTTGGGGAAATCGGTTTTGCGGTGGGGGTCGGTGGAAGAATAACGCTTTTCGTAGAATACCGTTTGCCACTGACGCACCATACCCAGCACCTGATTGTTGAAAATAACGGTAATAATGGGCAGATCGTAGCTGACAGCGGTGCAAGCCTCGTTGAGGTTCATATGGAAACTTCCGTCACCGGTAAGCATGACGATCGGCTTTTTGCGTTCCGTCGCCATCGCTGCACCGATCGCTGCACCATATCCAAATCCCATCGTTCCCAGACCGCCACTGGTCAGGAAGCAACGAGGCTTGAGATGGTGGATATATTGCGCTGCCCACATCTGGTGCTGTCCCACATCGGTGACATACACCGCATCGGAACCTGCCATTTTGCAGACTGCGTCCAAAATCTGATGCGGCTTCATGGTGGTGTCGTCGTCTTTGGGGTGGTAATCGTTTTGTTTCCACTCCTCGATCTGTGCCAGCCACGGTGCATGGTCTGCCGGTTGAATCAGCGGCAACAACGCCCGCAGCACTGCTTTTACGTCCCCGATGACCCAGTGGCCGACCTTTACATTTTTGTTGACCTCACTGGGGTCAATGTCGATCTGGACAATGGTAGCACGCTTTGCAAAACGGTCGGTGTTCAAAGCAACACGGTCGGAAAAACGAGTGCCGATAGCAATCACAACATCTGCCTCGTCTATCGCCTTATTGCTGGTGCGACAGCCATGCATTCCCACCAGACCCAGATTCAGCGGTTCCTGATAGCCCAAGATCCCCGCTGCCATCAAGGTGTAGGTCGCCGGTATCTGTGCTTTTTCGCACAAGCTGCGCAGTTCCTCACCTGCCTCAGCAGCCGACACACCACCACCAAAATAGATGACGGGGCGTTTTGCCTCGTTAATGATCTCGGCAGCTTTTGCCAGTGCGATCGCCTGTGGGAAATCGGCACTGGGGGGCGTCCACTTAGGACGGGGATGGAACTCACAGCTCGCCGACGTGATGTCTTTCGGAATATCCACCAAGACAGGCCCTTTTCTGCCCGACTGTGCGATGCGGAAAGCACTGCGCATGATGTCGGCGAGTTCTTCCACACGGCGCACGACATAGTTATGTTTTGTGATAGGCATCGTGATGCCTGCAATGTAAACTTCCTGAAAGCTGTCTTTGCCGATCAAGCTGGTGCCGACGTTGCCGGTAAAAGCGACCATCGGGATGCTGTCCATATAAGCGGTAGCGATGCCCGTGACCAGATTGGTGGCACCGGGACCACTGGTGGCAAGCACGACGCCGGTTTTTCCGGTCGCACGGGCATAGCCATCGGCAGCATGGGCTGCGCCCTGTTCGTGTGCGGTCATAATGTGGGTGAGCTTATCCTGGTACTGATACAGTGCATCATAGATATTCAGCACAGCCCCACCGGGATAGCCAAACAGCACATCCACCCCTTGTTCGATCAAAACCTCTGCAAAAATTTGCGAGCCTGTTAATTTCATACCTTCCAACACCCTTTCCTGTTCACCCGATCCTCGCCAAGCAGAAAATAACACAAAAGGTCCCTGTCTCATAAGAGACAAAGACCTTTACAAAGTTCTCTGCGGTACCACTCTCATTGGCCGCCAACGGCGACCCACTCGCCCCGCACATCGTGCGGGTGTTCTGTAACGGGAACTGCCCGGCATCGCCTACACAGAAAGCCCTTCGGCGAGCAGCTATGGAAATGACTTCTTCGGATAACACCTGCACTGCCTTGCAGCTACCGGCAGCTCTCTGAAGCGAGGTCGAAACCGAATACTTGTTTCCGTCAAACGCTTTTTTGCTATATGCAGCACAGCTTGGAAAAGCCAAACAAAATCGTCTTTCACACAAAAGCACTGTGCCACTTTAAAGTGTCTAATTGTTTTACATTATATCCAGTTTTACCGAACCCGTCAATATTTTTTTGTATTTTTAGCAGAGAGTTTTGGGGCTGTTTTGGGGTGTATTTTCGGCACAATCCACAATTTAAAGAAAATATGTGCGCCATTAGAGGACACTGCTCTGTATCTGCACCACAAATGTCGCCTTTTCCACTGTTTATGTTTCCACCAGATCGTCGCCGATAAACACCCACAGATCTCCGTTTTCGTCCCAACCAGCCTGCATCAGCCGATTGGGGGAACCGGGCATTCCGGGGCATTCGTCCTCATAAGGGACAAAATAGCTTTCCACTTCTTCGCCGTCATATACAAGGTCGATCCACATCACATCCCGAAACCGTGCGATACGCTCGAGCTGGTCGATACTGGACACCCCACAGGTGGTGGGATACCGCACGGCTGCTTCTTTTGAAATGCAGATACGGGCTCGCTCAAAAGTAACGACCTCGTCGGGATTATCGGGGTCTTCCCACGGGTAGGGGCGTTCCACCTCCAACACTTTCACCATGCTGCCCGGAAAAATCAGCACCTCGTCGTTTTCGGTCACAAGTTCCAGCCTGTGCAGCTTTGCCATATCAAAAGATCCCCCTTTCGGATCGCAATATCGTTACCATTGTATCACATTTTATACAAAGAAAATA
>CALWZD010000080.1 GCA_944385945.1 uncultured Anaerofilum sp.
TCGATCCAGCCGGGGGAGATGGAGTTTACCCGTACTTTTCCGGCAAGGCTGACTGCCAATGCATGGGTCAGGGCGGAAATACCGCCTTTGGCTGCGGTATAACTTTCGGTTTGCGGTTGACTCATGCGGTCACGGGAAGACGAAATGTTCACGATCGCCCCATCTTGTGAAAAATAGGGCAGAAACAGTTTTGTCAAATAGAACGGCGCAGTTACCCCCACCTGTAACGCACGTTCAAATTCCTGATAGCTGCAATCTTCAATGCCTTTCATCAGTGGCAGTGCGTTGTTGATCAAAAAATCAACTTTCCCATATTCACGAATGACCTTATTGGCAAATTGCTCCAATACCGATTGCTCTGCCAAGTCGCCCACAAAATAATCGTTGGGCAAAAGGTCGATGATACAAACATGGGCGCCCTGTTTGGAAAATTCTTCGGCGATCGTCTTTCCGATTCCTTTTGCACCGCCTGTTACCACTGCAATTTTTTCCTGAAACATTTTATTACTGCTTTTACTCTTGTGCATCTTCATCAAGTGTTTCGATCAAAAAACTTACCGGTCGAAATCCATCATTGCAGGAGATCATGGCAGATTTTGGATTTTTCATCCAGCCGTTATAAAAATTTTCTCCCCCATGGCTCAAAGCCATCACAAAGGCAGACATACTGTCCCATGCACTTTGGCACATACCGTCGGGCTTTTGCCACCCGTTGGCAATAAAGACCTGCCCCAGCTGCATATCGCAAGCATGAGAGATGGGGTTTTCGTACTGCTGCATCAGGTCGTGATATTCTGCCATTCGCATAACGGTGATTTTGCATTTTTTCAAAAAGATCCCCCCTGTCAAATCTATTTTATCACAACCCAATACCGATGAAAATGTTTGTATCAAAAGAATTTTCCACCCTTGACATTCAGAGGTGATGACTGTCATAATGAACAGAACAGCAGAAAAAAGAGGTGTGTGGAATGGGGCAGAATATCGGCGTGTTGCTGCGAAAACAGCGTCTGGAAAAAAACTGGTCGCAGGAAGGGTTGTGTAAAGGCATTTGTGCGGTGTCCTATCTATCCAAAATCGAGCAAGGGCAGGTGCAACCCGGCAAAGAAATTACAGATGCATTGCTTTGTCGGTTGGGACTTACGGTTTGGACAGAAGACGCATTTTGTCAGCAGGCAGAGCAAGAACTGGATAAAATGTACGAAAAAATCTTTTGCAATGCAGATCTGGAAGCACGAAAAGATGATACTCAACCGTATTTTACGCCGTGGATCGAGCAGCACAAAACACAGATGCTTGAAAGCCCGTACCTACTGGATATGCTGATTTTACAAGGAGTACAGAACTGCTATTACAATCGGGATACATCCAATTTGGAGGAATACCGTAATCACTTTACCGACCGACAGCGGGTACTGTATCTGCTTTGCCGTGATCGAGAGGTAGAAGCGTTGGAATACCAACCGTGTGGGCTTACCTATTTTACGGCGGGGGCAAAGCGGACATTGCAGGGCAACTATCCTGCTGCGATCAGTTTGCTTGAAAAAGGATTTTCCCACGGTGCGCAGGAGTGTAATCCTATCATTATGGCAAAGTGTAAAGCGTTTTTGGGCAACTGTCATTCCGAACTTAAGCAGTGGGAACAGATGGAAAAAAGCTATCAAGATGCTTTGCGATTGTTTCGTGTGCTGAATTATCCCTCGAAAGAAGAATACTGCGACAGTATTTTGTACAATATGGGGGCTACGTGGCTCCAACGTGGCGAGCCGAAAAAAGGATTGGAACTGTTGAGCCAATGCACAGATAAAGATTCTGCCCATTGTCATAAGATGGCGGTGGCGTATGAACTGTTGGGCAATGCAGAGCAGGCGTTGGAGTGGGTAGAAAAGGGGTATGGCTGCATCGACAGACAGGAACCCCTCAACAAGTTGCGGTTGGAACTGGTGGAGTATCGCTTGAAACACCCCGACTTTCTGGACCAAGCCGACTATGCTCAAAAATTGAAGAATTGCATCCAGACACTGCGGGAGCAAGCACCGGTCGGCTGGCTGAAATTTGAATTGCCGTGGTATTTGTCTTATTTGGAACATAGCCGTCAATACAAGCAGCTGGCAGAGGTTTTACAAGAGTTTTCCTGCATCAACCGTTTTTAAGATATTAAAGAGGAGATTTCGGCTTCATTTTTGAAAAACATCCCCCTGTTTTTGTCAGGTTTCGTTTGATAAAATAAAGATAACGAAACAAAAGAACGGGGGATGGAATTGAAACAAACACTTTGGACGAAAAATTTTACCATCATTACACTGGGTACAGTGGTAAGTGCCATTGGAAGTGTCAGTATGAACTTTGCGGGTGCGCTTTTGGTATACGACCAAAGCCAAAGCACCTTTATGGCGGGGCTGTTTTCGGCATTGTCTATGCTGCCGCAGGTCATTTTGCCACTGATTGCGGCACCGTGGGTCGACCGCACCAAACGCAAACCGCTCATCGTTGGTCTGGACGCCGTATGTGGTGGGTTGTACCTTGTTTTAGCATTGTATTTATGGGGATTCGGGTTCAATTACCTACTGTATTTGCTGTTTTCTTTGGTGGTCAGTTGCATTGGTGCGGTGTATCAGCTGGCATATGAAAGCTTGTACCCGAACCTGATACCCGAGGGCTTTTCTCAAAAGGGATATACAGTGTCCGGTATGATCTATCCGACGGTGATTCTCGTTATGACACCGGTGGCAGCAGTACTGTATAAACAATTCGGCATCGTGTTGCTGTGTGCGATACAGGGCGTTTTGCTGTTGGTTGCCAGTGCGATGGAATCCCAAATCCGTGTGCAGGAACAAAATCGCACCGGTACAGAAAACGGATTGAAACAGTATCTGCTGGATGTCAAGGCAGCGGTCGATTATTTAAAAAAGGAAAAGGGATTGCAGCGTATCTATGCCTATATGCCGGTCACAAACGGTATCGGGAACGGAAACACACTCTTGATTATGGCGTGGTTCCAGTCTTCGGCAGGATTTGGAGCGGAACTCTATTCTCTGTTTACCGCTGCGGAATTTATTGGGCGTACCATCGGCGGAGCAGTGCATTATCGTGTGGACATTCCAACAAAAAAACGGTACGGCATTTCCTATCTGGTGTATCAAGCTTATTCGGTGATGGATGGCATTTTGCTCTTTTTACCATATCCGCTGATGCTGGTAAACCGTGCCATTTGCGGATTTTTGGGCATCAACAGTGCGACTTTGCGCAGCAGTGCAGTGCAGAATTACGTTCCCGATGAGATGCGGGCAAAGCTGAATGCACTGTTTAATGTGTGTATGTCTTTTAGCATCATCGTTTGCAAGCTCGGTATGGGCGCAATGGGTGAATGGTTGCCGATACCGATATGCGTAACCATCATGGCGGTAGTAAATATTGCAGTGTGTTGGTTTTTTATCGGAAAAGGCAAGCAGGACATCGACCCCATTTATCATTCTTATCAAGCATAAGGTGACAGCTTTTCCATCTAGGGAAAGAAGCATAAAAGGAACGCTACCTTGCCGAAATAAAAAGCCTTCCCCTTGAGGGGAAGGTGGCTGCGTAAGCAGTCGGATGAGGTGAAACAACTGATTGGCAAGTTATAAACAGGTTTTTTAAAAGCAAAAATCTCCCGTGGTTTTCCAACCAACGAGAGATTTTTTGTGGAAACTTATGCTTTGCTGTGTTCGCAAATCAGGCGGTTGACCTTGCTGCGCAGACGCAAAAGGTATTCACGGTCGGCAGGGTGAGCAGGGTAACGGTCAAAGGTAAGAGGTTGCTTTGCTTCGGTGTCCACCAGTTTGAGAACTTCTTCTTTTCCAATCAACTGGGAAAGATAGTTCAACGCCCGCAGGTCGGACATTGCCTGGTCCATCAGCATCATGCGGATTGATTCTTCGGGCATCCCGTCAGCACCGGGGTAAACCAAAAAAGCGTCGCCGGAGGGATAGGAACCGGCGCAATCGGTGACACGATACGGGTCAATCTTAAAGTAAGAATCCATGCTGTTGTAGAAATTATACCCCCAATGCAGACAGCCCTCGATGTTGAATTTGAACATCTGTACACCATAGATACGGGTGCGGGCAGCCGGCATGGTGATAAAACGATTGCTGACGTCTACACCCTGAGCGGTACAGTAATAGCTCCACAAACCGGTAACATTTTGCTCTAAGAAAGGCTTGATATGGTTGGTTCCGCATACGGGACGCTCGACCAAGCCCGACCGATAAAATTCATAGTCGGAAAGAGCTTCGATAAATTTGCAGCCTTGCATCACATCTGCGATGGATTCCATAGCGGCTTTGTAGGAATCAAGCTGGCTAAGGTTCGGTTCGTCCGAAATGTGGAAGTAGGTATTTTCCAAAATCCCCACCTCTTTCAGGAAGGCAAGCAACTGCGGCAGATAACAGTGCAGAAAACGGGTATACTCACCGCCGGTGGCGGGGGTGTCCCAACCGAACAGACGAACCGGTTCGCCATCTACCTCGACCATAACAGCCGGTGCTGCAACAGCACCCCACTGCGAGAACAGGTGCGACATTTCAAAATAGCGGATGCCGTTCCGACGACACATCTCGACCCAACGGCGCAGTTTGGAAAAATCAAAGCGGTATCCGTCGGCTGTTTTGAATACGTCGACCAGTTGGACAGGGGTGCGCTCTTTGCCGACAGCCGTGTCCAATGGGGGGGTAAACTGAGGCGTGAGAATCATGTTGATGCCTCGTTTTGCAGCAGCAGCGATGAAATTTTCAATGATTTCCCAGTGACGCTCGGAAAAAACATCAACATGATAATAGTCTGCAAGGCAATCGGCATAAAACCATTCGGTGCGGGGGAAAGTCTGGTCGGGAAGAACCGGTTGCATGATCTCTACTTCGGTTTCGATGGAACAGGCAAGCTCCTTGTTTTCTTCGTCTTCAAACAAAATTTTGATTGGGTAGACTCCTGCAACAGCATTTTTTGCAGCCGTTACATCCACCCAAAGGCTTTTCCATTGGTTGGCGCAAAATACAACGGTGTCGTCCTCCAATGCTGCCAAACGGTCGGGATACAGCCCTGCCGTTTTACGCAGATAGTTGCTGTCGGCGTTTGCATGAGAGGGATATTGACACGGAACGTTGTGTACTTCACGCAAGGTGATAGCAGATAAAATGGGAGATTCTACCCGCACTTTCAGCAGTTTGAAATGTGCGTTGTAGTTTTCGTCTTTGCGGTAGCCTGCACAGGTGTAAGCGACCTGAAAAGACACGCACTCGTTGCGAAACACTGCCAGCGAATTTTGTGAAATGCTTTGCAGCGGTTCCTCGTCGGAAAATACTTTGGTGGTGCCGTCCAGCAGTTTTAGCTGCAAGGTGGGACGATTGTACTGGATGATCTGTTTCATAAAGCACTCCTGTAATTCAAGATTTGATACCATTTACAAAAAACACCGCACCCCCACAAAAGGGGGAATGTGCGGTGTTTGCAGACGTTGTAAAATCGTCGTCGCTCCGAAATCAGCCCTTTACACCGCTCAATGCGATTCCTTCTACAAATTGCTTTTGCAGGAAGGCATACAGTAGGAACGGAGCGATAAAGGTAAGCGCAGAACCTGCCATAACAAGACCGTAATTCGTTTCGAATTTGCCTTTCAGCAGCGAAAGCGCAACGGTAAGGGTCTGCATATCGCTGTCGGTACAGATGACCAACGGCCACAGGAAGTTGTTCCATGCCGAAATAAAAGTAAAGACGGTCAGCGAAACCAATGCCGGCATGATGAGAGGCAGAACGATCTTTACAAAGCGATATACCTCACCGGCACCGTCGATCTGAGCAGCTTCCAACAGCTCGTCGGGTACCGATGACATAAACTGTTTTACCAAAAATACACCAAAAGCATCACAAGCAGGCAAGATCAAGGCAATGTAAGAGTTCATCAAACCCATGTCACGCATCATCAAAAAGATGGGGATCATGGTCACCTGACCGGGAACTGCCAGTGTTGCCATATAGATAGCAAATACCAGTTTGCTGCCTTTAAAGCGTTTTTTCTCCAAAGCATACGCTGCCATCGAACACAAAACGCAGTTCAGCAGACAGGTGCAGATGGAAACGATGATACTGTTTTTGAGAGGTATCAAAAAGTTGGTGCGTTCGAAAACGTCCTTGTAATTGGCGAAATCAAACACGACATCGCTCAGCGAAAAACGCAGCGAGGTGGAATTGGTAAAAGAAAGCAGCATCATGTAAACGAACGGGAAGCAGGCAATTACGGCGATCAAAGCCAGAAGGATGCCCAAAACGGTGTTTAACACCCTGTTAGACAGAGATTTATTTACATCGACCATTTTCTCAATCCTCCTTATCGCCAAAGAACAACCGCTGCACATTGTTTACCACAAGGATAAAGACGAACAGAATCAAGGCAACAGCACACGCATAACCCATGCGGTATTCACGGAATGCGGCATTATAGATGGTGTAAACCAAGGTGTAGGTCGATTTTCCGGGACCGCCTTGTGTCATGGCGTATACCATGTCGAATGCCTGGAACGACCAGATGATGCCCAATGTCAGAACAAGATAGGTGATGGGACGCAGACAGGGCAAGGTAATAGAAAAGAACTGGCGGATCTTTCCTGCGCCGTCTACTTTTGCAGCCTCGTAGTAAGAGGTGGGGATGTCCATTAGACCGGCGTAGAAGATTACCAGAAAATAGCCAACATTTTTCCAAATGGCTGCGATACAAACAGTGACCAGTGCAGTGCTGGACTGCCCAAGCCAGTTGATAGCATCTACACCAAACACAGCCAAAACCGAGTTGACGATACCTTTATCGGTATCGAACAACAGGGTAAACAGGGTACCGACCAAAACCGAGGAGGAGATGACCGGAATAAACATACAAGCTTTCACAAAACGACCGTAGCGGTTTTGGAATTTCATTGCGATCACCGCTGCAATAATCATCGAAAGGATCGTTTGCATCGGAACTGTGATAAGCACATAGATGAAAGTGTTTTTCAGAGAAGCCTGTACAAAGGGGTCTTGAAAAGCGGCGATATAGTTTTGGATGCCGATGAATTTCGGGCTGGAAAGTACGCTGTACTCTGTAAGGCTATAATAAAACGAGCGTATGATAGGAATTACAATAAAAACGACAAGGGTAAGAAAGCTTGGCAAAACAAAGATCCAACCCCACAAATTATCTTTCGCTTTTTTGGACATACGAACGACCCGCACTCCCTTCTTTCTGCAAAATAGTGCACACAAATACTAAACTTGGCACACGAATCTAAGTTGGTGCAGAGGAGTGTTCCCCTGCACCAAGAAAAATGATTTTTTGATAGCGATCAGCCCAGGCTGGATGCATACTCCATGGTATTGTTCAAAGCTTCTTCGGGGGTCAGCTCATCCATCATCATCTGCTGCAAGTTTGCAAACAGTGCCGACTCGATCTGAGAGAAGTTCTTCATAACGGGCAAAGCGTGGAACTGATCGGCATACTCGGTGTACATGGATTCAAATTTAGCATCGTCCACATAGGTTTCGCCAGTAGTGATGGGAGGCATCTGGTAGCACTGCTCGTGGAATGCCTGCATGATCTCGGGCGAGGTCAGTTCTTTCATCAAAGACACAGCGGCTTCTTTGTTTTTGCTGCTGCTCATCAAAACCAAAGAGTCGTTTGCGACCATGGTACCGCCCTCAACATTGGTGGTGAAAGGAACATAATCCCAGTTGATGCCTGCTTCGGTATTCTTTTTTGCACCTACCGAAGCACCAATGTACATCGCAACTTCGCCTGCACGGAAGTCGTCCGAAACAGCACTGCTGTCACGAGATACGCAGGAAGCGGAAATAACACCGTCTGTTTTCAGGCTGTAAACGAACTCGGCAGCGGTCAAAGCGGCATCGGTATCCAAAGTCAGGTTGCCCTCATCATCGCAGATGTCGCCGCCTGCCTGCCACAGGAAGGGGAAGTAAATCTCGTTCAGGTCGCCAAAGTAACCGCCCCAAGGAACGTCGAAACCGATCTTGCCGGTTTTTTCGGTAACAGCTTTCGAAACTTCTACCAGCTCATCCCATGTGGTGGGTACAGCATCATAGCCGGCTTCAGCAAGCAGATCCATGTTTGCAAACAAAACACGGGGTGCGCCTACAACATAGGGCAGGATGTATTGTTTGCCCAAAACGTTGCCGTTGTCCCAGTAGATGTAATTTGCCTTTTCTTCTTCGGTGAAATAGCTGTCGATGGGCTCGATCGCACCGCTTTCGATGTAGCTGTACAGCATTTCGTTGTACATATAGCCAACGTCGGGGCCGGTACCGCTGGCAACGCCGGTCATGTATTTTTCTTCGTAGCTATCCCAAGGAATTACTTCTACATTGACGGTCGCACCGGTGCGCTCCTCCCAAGCAGCCAGATGCTCCTCGAAGAACTGTGCATCGTTCTCGCCAAACGGAGCAGTCCAGAAAGAAAGCTCAACACCGCTGAAGTCCTCGGTGCCACTGCTGGAAGACGTTGTTGCCTGTGCCGTGCTGGATGAGCTGCTTGCTGCACCACAGCCAGACAGCATTGCGCTGACCAAAAGCAAGGAAATCAGTTTTCGTTTCATAATATACTCCCCTTTGTTTGATAGTTGATACACAGCAGGGAACCACCCCTGTTGTGTACAGCTGGAATTTATAGAGCATATTATACATGGGATTCACAAAAAAGTCATCATTCAATTTGCACAATTATCCATTATTTTTGCATTTGTTTACTAATTGTACAGTTTTTATCAATAAAAAACGATAAAAGTGGTGATATTTATGACAAATTTTTTGAGAGAAAAAGAAGAAATTGTATATTTTGTATGTTTGAAATGAATAAAAACAAGTAAAAATTGTGTTGTTTTTACGAAAAATTGCGAGGATTCAAATTGTGTATTTTAACAAACTAAATTGAGAAAGTGAAAGAAATGCCACAAAATCGCTCACAAAAAGGCAAAATACACAAAAAATGGCAGGCATAAGCCCACCATAAAACAGCACGATAGTACCGATTCATTGAACATAAATCCAGTTTTTAAAACAGAAAATGCTATTTATTCTTTTACAAACGTGCTATACTCATAGCTGAAAAAGCGGGCTTATTCCCGTTTGACCTCGCAAGATGGGCTTTGCCCCTCGCTTTTGGCGCAAAGTTGCCGTCGGTATGCTTTTGGGGTAACACCGGTATGCCGGCGGAACACCCGAAAGAAATAGTTATAGTCCCCAATGCCGATCTCATGGCAGATCTCGTTGGTCGACTTGGTCGTTTCGGTCAGCAACTGGATGGCTTTTTGAATGCGCAAACGAGTGATATGCTCCGAAATACCGCATCCGTAAGCACTGGTTGCCAAATTGTACAGGGCTGTGCGGCTGATCGAAAGCTCTTTACAAAGACGCTGACAGGAAAGGTCTTCTGCAAGATGCTCGTGCAAAAAACGATTCAAGCGGGAAAGGCTGCTGTCAGGAACCAGTTGAGCAAGCCGTTGTTGGTATAATCCTTTTGCCGAAAGTGACAGCAGATCGGAAGCTGCCTTCATCACACGGTACGGCGTGCGGGGAAGTTGCTGATAGGTTTGGTAAAGCTGGTTTGGGTCGATGTGATATTGACTGCAAAGATGCTGCACCATCTGCCATTCTGCCTGTTCGTCCGCACCTTGCACGATATGGCTGAGCAGCAGATACCCCACCGTTGCCCCTTCTACTAAAATGGGGGTGATCATCTCGATCAATCCTGCATGGCAGGCGTAGATAACGGTTTTGCCTTCCTTTTGTGCGGTACGGCAGGCATTTTGGTCGCATAAGTGACACCCGATACTGCCACCGTCCGAACTGCGCACCAGCCGGCAAAATGCCGGAAGCTGCTTGGGATAGGAAAGAATGTCCATTCCCCATGCGTCGAACACCACCGCCCGCAGATCGGTCAATTCGTGGAAATCCTGCAAAAGCACAAGCAGTTCTTTTTGGTCAAATACAGCGTACACTGCGTTGCCCCCTTTAAAGATACATCTTGAATTATTTTATGTTACAATCCACCGATTGTCAAACCCACTGCAACAGGAGGTAATTTTTTATGAATCCAATGCCTGAACAAAGCAAAACGACCCTTGGCATCGAACTTGGTTCTACCCGCATCAAAGCGGTGCTGATTGGTCCCGACCACACCCCCCTCATCAGCGGTGCCCACGATTGGGAAAACCACTGGGAAAACAACTATTGGACCTATCCGCTTAGCGAAGTATGGCAGGGCATTCAAAATGCTGTGGCAGAACTTTTGCAGAATTGGCAACAAACTTACGGTCAGCCCTTGACCCATGTAGGAGCATTTGGTGTTTCTGCAATGATGCACGGATACCTTCCTTTCGACAAGAATGGCAATCAGCTGGCAGAGTTCCGCACATGGCGCAATACCTGCACGGCACAGGCAGCCGAAAAACTGACCGAACGTTTTGCATTCAATATTCCGCAGCGTTGGAGCATCGCACATCTATATCAGGCAATGCTCAACGGCGAAGAACATCTGCCCCAGATCGCACAACTCACCACCTTGGCAGGATACGTTCACTATAAACTGACCGGTTGCAATGTGATGGGCATCGGTGAAGCGTCGGGAATGTTCCCCATCGACAGCAATTCCAAAAACTACAATGCCAAAATGATGGCATCTTTCAATCAACTACTGCAAGAGCATCACCTGCCCTATACATTAGAGCAGATCTTGCCTACCGTTCTGTGTGCGGGCGAAGATGCCGGTCGTCTGACCGAAGAAGGCGCAAAGTTGCTTGATCCCAGCGGAACTTTACAGGCAGGTGCGCTTGCTTGTCCTCCCGAAGGCGATGCCGGTACTGGTATGGTCGCAACCAACAGTGTAGGTGTGCGCACAGGCAACGTATCGGCAGGCACGTCGGTGTTTGCCATGATCGTGTTGGAAAAAGAACTTTCACAGGTCTATCCCGAGATCGACATGGTCACCACTCCCACAGGATGTCCCGTCGCAATGGTGCATTGCAACACCTGCACCTCCGATTTGGATGCATGGGTCCGTTTGCTGGGCGAGATGGCACAGGCAGCGGGGGCTGAATTGCACAAAAACAAACTGTATCAACTGTTCTACCAAAAAGCCTTGGAGGGCGAAGCCGATTGCGGTGGTCTGGTGAACTTCAACTATTATTCGGGCGAGCCGGTGACCGGACTGGAAGACGGACGCCCCATGTTGTTGCGTCATCCCAATGCACGGCTGAACTTGGCAAATCTGGCACGGGTGCAGTTGTATTCCGCTATGGCTACCTTAAAGCTGGGCATGGATATGCTTGTAAAAGAGGAAGATGTGCGGGTAGACTGCATGATGGGACATGGTGGAATGTTCAAAGTTCCGATGGTAGGACAAAAGCTGATGGCGTCGGCTTTGGAGATTCCCGTAGCAGTTCAGAAAACAGCAGGCGAGGGTGGTCCGTGGGGAATGGCATTGCTTGCAGCCTATCGCATGAACAAAAAAGAGGGGCAGACACTGGAGCAGTATCTGGTTTCGGAAGTATTCGCAACCAGTGAATGCACTACCTGTCATCCCGAAAAAGAAGAAAGCAAAGGCTTCGAAGCATTTATTCGTCGGTACACCGCTTGCATCCCAGTCGAGCAAGCAGCAGTACAGGCATTGCAAGAATAAGGAGGAATACGAATATGCGTATGAAAGAGTATGAGTTTTGGTTTGTAGTAGGCAGCCAGTTTTTGTATGGCGACGAAGTGCTGGAAACGGTCGCTGCCCGTGCCGAAGAAATGGCGACCGTGATGAACGAAAGCGGAAATCTGCCCTGCAAGCTTGTCTATAAAGCAACAGCAAAAACTGCACAGGAGATCACCGATCTGGTGCGTGAGGCAAACTATGCACCGCAATGTGCCGGTATCGTGACATGGTGCCACACCTTTAGCCCTTCCAAAATGTGGATCAACGGTCTTGCAAATCTGCAAAAGCCATGGTGCCATTTTGCGACCCAGTACAATCGAGAGATCCCCAATGACGAGATCGACATGGATTTCATGAACCTGAATCAGGCTGCCCACGGCGACCGTGAGCATGGCTTTATCGGCGCACGTCTGCGTAAACCCCGCAAGGTCATCGCAGGTTTCTGGCAGGAACAGGAGGCACAAAACCGGCTGGGCGATTGGATGCGCACCGCAGTTGGTGTTGCATTCAGCAAACAGTTGAAAGTAATGCGTTTTGGCGACAATATGCGTGAAGTAGCCGTTACCGAGGGCGATAAGGTAGAAGTACAGATGAAGCTGGGCTGGCAGGTAAACACTTGGCCGGTAGGCAAACTGGTAGAAACCATGAATGCCGTTACCGAAGCAGAAGTCGACGCTTTGATGGACACCTACCGTCAGCAGTACGACATTGCCACCGACGACATCGAAAGCATCCGTTATCAGGCACGGGAAGAAATCGCAATGGAGAAAATGATGCAGGCAGAGGGCTGCATGGCATTCTCCAACACTTTCCAAGATCTGTACGGCATGGAGCAGCTGCCCGGTTTGGCAAGCCAGCATCTGATGGCAAAAGGCTATGGTTATGGCGGTGAAGGTGACTGGAAAGTATCGGCGATGACCGCTATCCTGAAAGCCATGAGCGAGGGAAAAACAGGCGGTACAGCCTTTATGGAGGATTACACCTACCATCTGGAAAAGGGCAACGAGTACAGCTTGGGCGCACATATGCTGGAGGTATGCCCCAGTGTTGCAGCCGAAAAACCCCGCATCGAAGTGCATCCGCTGGGCATTGGCGACCGTCAGCCTCCGGCACGTCTGGTGTTTGAAGGACATGAGGGCGATGCGATCGTGGTAAGTCTGGTCGATATGGGTGGTCGTTTACGCCTGATTTGTCAGGACATCCACTGTGTAAAACCCATCATGGAAATGCCCAAGCTGCCGGTTGCCCGTGTAATGTGGCAGGCAATGCCTGACCTGACCACAGGCGTAGAATGCTGGATCACAGCAGGTGGTGCGCATCATACGGTGCTCAGCTACGACGTGACCGCCGAGCAGATGCGTGATTGGGCACGTATCATGGACATCGAGTTCGTACATATCACAAAAGATACTACCGTAGAAAAATTGGAGCAGGAGCTGTTCTTGGCAGATCTTGCTTGGAAACTGAAATGAGGGATAAGCAATGCTGGAACAGTTGAAACAGCAGGTGTATGAGGCAAATATGGAATTGCCCAAACGTGGATTGGTGACCTATACATGGGGCAATGTTTCGGGTATCGACCGCCAAAGCGGTTTGGTAGTCATCAAGCCGTCGGGCGTTGAATACGAGGACCTTACCCCCGACAAACTGGTGGTAGTAGACTTGAATGGAACGGTCGTAGAGGGCGAGCTTCGCCCTTCTTCCGACACAAAGACCCATCTGGAACTGTACAAAGCGTTCCCCACACTGGGAGGCATCGTACACACACACAGTCCGTATGCGGTCGCATGGGCGCAGGCAGGAGAAGGCATTCCCTGCTATGGCACTACCCATGCAGACTATTTCTATGGTACCATCCCTTGCGCACGGCATCTGACTCAGCAGGAGATCGACGAGGATTACGAAAAAAATACAGGCACGGTCATCGTGGAAACTTTCCAAAAGCAGCAGATAGACCCAATGCACGTGCCGGCAGTTATTTGCCACAGCCACGGCCCTTTTGCATGGGGAAAAGACGCTGCACAGGCAGTATACCATGCAGTGGTTTTGGAAGAAGTGGCTCGCATGGCGATTTTGACTCGTCAGGTAAACCCTGCCTCTGCCACTGCACCCCAATCGGTACAGGACAAGCATTTCATGCGTAAGCATGGCCCGAATGCCTACTACGGACAAAAATAACCAATGAAAAGACGAATCCCCCCACTTGCAAAAGTGGGGGGATTTCGTTTATAAAAACACATGGTTTATTTCTTTTGCTGCTTTCCTTCCACAATACCATCGCTGCGCAGAACGCTGAAAATAGTGCCGAAGAAAATCTTTACGTCCAGCCAAAAGCTGAGATGCTTCACATAAAAGCCGTCCAACTTTGCCTTTACCGGAATAGGCAATTCGTCACGTCCGTGAATCTGTGCATAGCCGGTCAAACCGGGCATACAATCGTTGGCACCGTATTTATCCCGTTCGGCAATGAGATCGTCCTGATTCCAAAGTGCCGGACGAGGCCCCACAATGCTCATATCGCCTTTCAAGATGTTAAACAGCTGGGGCAGTTCGTCCAGACTGCTTTTTCGCAGAAATCGCCCAATGGGGGTGATACGGCTTTCGGGATTTTCCAACAAGTGCGTGGGAACGTCTTTGGGGGTGTCGGCGTACATACTGCGGAACTTATAAATCTCAAAAAAGGTTTTCCCCTTTCCTACACGCTTTTGTTTGAAAAAGACAGGTCCTTTCGTTTGCTTTACCAACAGTGCCAAAACCACAAGGACAGGAGAAAGCACAATGATTCCGATTAAAGAAAGGGTAAAGTCGATCAACCGTTTCAATACGTTCTGATACATTGCAAATTCTCCTTTATTGCTGTCGAGGTTTATGGTCGAAAGTGGGCACAAGGTCGATGAGTGCCTGCACCAAATTTTCGCTGTTGTTGGAATAGGCGATTTTTTTCAGTGCTGCCAGATGGTCAAAAAAGGTGTCCTTGTTCAGCTGAATGGGTGAGCCGACAAAAATCTTTTGATTATCGGTTTTTTGCAGCCCTTCCTCGTCCATCAGCAGTTCTTCGTACAGTTTTTCACCGGGACGCAGACCGGTAAAACGAATGTCAATGTCTTTGTAGGGGATCAGACCAGAAAGTTTGATAAGGTTTTCGGCAAGATCCAAAATTTTGACCGGCTTGCCCATATCCAGAACAAAAATCTCGCCACCTTTTCCCATCGCACCGGCTTCAAGCACAAGGCGAACTGCTTCGGGGATGGTCATAAAGAAGCGCACGATGTCGGGGTGGGTGACTGTAACAGGCCCGCCGTTTTGAATCTGCTCTTTGAACAAAGGGATTACCGACCCATTAGAGCCAAGCACATTGCCGAATCGAACCGCAACAAAAGTGGTGTTGCTTTTTTGTGCAAGTGCCTGCACGATCATTTCGCACAGACGTTTGGTTGCACCCATAACGTTGGTGGGGTTTACCGCTTTGTCGGTGGAGATCAAAACAAATCGTTTGGTGCCGTATTTTTCAGCCGAACAAGCCACGTTGTAGGTGCCGAATACGTTGTTTTTTACCGCTTCTTCGGGGCTGTCTTCCATCAGAGGAACGTGCTTGTGTGCAGCTGCGTGGAATACGACGTCGGGGCGATAGCGTTCGAACAAAGCGTCGATTTTGTGAGAATCACGCACCGAGGCAATCTGTACTTCCAGTTGCAGATTTTTGCCATACTTGCGCTTTAATTCCTGTTGGATGGCGTAGGCGTTATTTTCGTAAATGTCAACGATAATCAGGCTTTTAGGGTTGCAAAGGGCGATTTGTCGGCACAGTTCGCTGCCGATAGAACCACCGCCCCCTGTGACCATGATGGTTCTCCCCGAAATCAATTCACTCGTAAAGCTGGAAAGCACGATCTCAGGTCTGCCCAGAAGGTCTTCCACCTGCACATCACGAATACGGCTGCCGATGTCACCACCGTCGGCAATCAACTTTACAATATCGGGTAAAATTTTCAGGTTGCACTTAGTGCGGGAACAAATCTGCAAAATACGCTTTTTATTTTCTTCATCCAAAGTAGGGATGGCAAGCAAAATGCTTTCGATCTCGCATTCTTCCACAAGTTCGGGAATGTCGTTGGTGGTACCGCTGATTTTGATACCCGAAATATTTCGACCGACTTTGGTCATATCGTCGTCAACACAACAGATGATGTTCATATCGGCGTCTTGTGTTTTCAGCATCTCATTCACCAACATGGAGGCAGCATCGCCGGCACCGATTACAAGGGTACGCCGTGCCTTTTTTCCGTGACGGCGAAGCGACACGTTGCGGTACATACGGTAGGTCAGGCGGGAATACATGGTGAGCGAAGTGGCAAACAGTGCGCTGAGAAAATAAACCGAAAGGGAGATGCGCCGTTCGGTAAACATCAGCATGGTCCCGCACGTAAATACCAGCACCGAAACCACCGAGGCAACACACAAACGGAAAAACTCCACGATCTCGGCATACCGCCAAAGGCTGTCGTACATACCCATCAGACCGTACACGATCTCAAAACAGCAGACGAAGAAAAAACAGCTGGAGATCATCAAGCTTCCATAGTCCTGAAACATACGTCCGCTGATTAGAACCCAAGGTACCAAATATGCGACCATCAGGCAAAAGATGTCGATGCCGATCAGCAAAAACTTGCGGTAGCGATGCAGGTTGTCGGTCGCTTGTTGTGATAGATAATTCAAAAGGTTCACCTTTTTCTATTTTGATTTTAACAGTTCAATGCATTTTGCGCTCAAAATATTTATTTAGAATATTCTACACTATTTTGCAAAAAGAATCAATTGTAGAACCGGCAGGATTTATGCTATAATAATAAACAATCGCCAAAATGTTGCTTTTTTTGCGCAATATCATCCCTTTTTTTGCGTGAAAAAACGGCTTTATTACTGATATGCACAGATTTAAAGGAGGCTATACACTTTATGGCTAATTTTGCAGGCAAAAATGTGATCGTGGGACAATCCGGCGGACCTACGGCAGTAATCAACTCCAGCTTGGCTGGTGTTTATCAAACTGCCAAGGAACTGGGGGCAAAGCAGGTCTATGGAATGCAGTACGGCATCGAGGGCTTGCTGAATGCGCAGGTCATCCCACTGGACTTGGTTCTGCAAACAAACATGGATATTGAGTTGCTCAAACGCACACCGTCCAGCTATCTGGGAAGCTGCCGTTACAAGCTGCCCTCGATGGAGCAGCAGCCGGAAGTATACGAAAAGCTGTTCAATATCCTCGAACGCTTGGAGATCGCCGCTTGCTTTTACATCGGCGGAAACGACAGCATGGACACCATCAACAAGCTGTCGGCATGGGGAAAAAAAGTAGGCAGTCCCATTCGATTCATCGGTGTTCCCAAAACCATCGACAATGATTTGGAACTGACCGACCACACCCCCGGCTTCGGTTCGGCTGCAAAGTATATTGCTACCATTTTGAAAGAGATCATCCGAGATTCCACTGTGTACGATCTGCGCAGCGTGACCGTAGTGGAGATCATGGGAAGAAATGCCGGTTGGCTGACCGGTGCGGCTTGTCTGGCTAGGGGAGAGGATTGCGACGGTGCAGATATGATTTTGCTGCCCGAAGTACCGCTCGACCCCGAACGTTTTTTACAGCGTGTGGACGAACTGCAAAAGAGCAAATCGTCGGTCATCATTGCGGTAAGCGAGGGTGTGAAGCTGCAAGACGGCAGGTATGTGTGTGAATTGGTAAGCGAAGCGAAGGTAGACGCTTTTGGACATAAAGCAGCACTGTCCGGCACAGGGCGGTATTTGGCAGAACTCATCAGCGACCGTTTGGGCTGCAAGGCACGTGCCATCGAGTTTTCCACTTTGCAGCGGTGCGCTGCTCATGTTGCGAGCCGTACCGACATCACCGAAGCATATCAGGCAGGTGGTGCAGCAGTAAAGGCAGCATTTGAGGGACAGACCGGAAAAATGGCAGCCTTTAAGCGTGTCAGCCAGATTCCGTACCAGTGCAACGTAGAAATAGTGGATGTTTGTGAAGTTGCAAACAAGGAAAAACCGGTTCCCCGCAGCTGGATCACCGAAGACGGTTACAATGTGACCGACGAGTTCCGTGCGTATGTTCGCCCGCTTATTCAGGCGGAGCTGACCCCCATCTACATCGACGGAACCCCACGTCATATCAGCCTGAAGTGCGAATAATTTTGGAACAAGCTATAAAAATCGGTTTTGCGTAAAACTACGCAAAACCGATTTTTTATTAGCGTCAGTTGTCTTTATCTGCCTCGTCATCCAATGAAAGCTG
>CALWZD010000081.1 GCA_944385945.1 uncultured Anaerofilum sp.
GAAAAATACGTCGATTGGTACGGCTATTCGGCGAGTGTGTCCCCCTATATCCTCGAACAGTTCGAACAGGAGGTAGGATATAAATTCCGCCCCGAATTTATTGTAGATCAAGGATATTACAACAACCAATATCGCTCGCCCAGCAAAGAATTCAAAGATTTTATGGCATTCCAACGGCGTGAAGTTGCCAAACTTGCCAAAGAAATGGTGGACATTACCCATGAATATGGCAAGGAAGCGATGATGTTTTTGGGCGATCACTTCATCGGCACCGAACCTTTTATGGACGAATTTAAAACCATCGGTCTGGATGCCGTGGTGGGCAGTGTCGGCAACGGCAGCACTTTGCGCTTGATCAGCGATATTCCCGGAGTGAAATACACCGAAGGACGCTTTTTGCCCTACTTCTTCCCTGATACCTTCCATGAGGGGGGTGACCCTGTGCGTGAAGCGAAAGAAAACTGGGTGACAGCTCGCCGTGCTATCCTGCGCAGCCCCATCGACCGCATCGGTTATGGCGGTTATCTGAAGCTTGCACTGCAATTCCCCGAATTTATGGACTATGTAGAAAGCGTCTGCAACGAATTCCGCCTTTTGTACAGCAATATCAAAGGTACTACCCCTTATACCGTAAAAACCGTAGCTGTGCTGAACAGTTGGGGACAAGCCCGCAGTTGGGGATGCCATATGGTGCATCATGCCTTGTACCAAAAGCAAAATTACAGTTACGCCGGTGTCATCGAAGCACTGTCCGGTGCGCCGTTCGAGGTAAAATTCATCAGCTTTGATGACATCAAAGCCGACCCAAAACTTCTGGATTCCATTGACGTACTCATCAACGTCGGTGATGCTGACACTGCTCACACCGGTGGCGACGTTTGGGAAGATGCTACTATTTCTTCGGCGGTCAAAGCCTTTGTACATCGTGGCGGTGGCATCATTGGTGTTGGCGAACCTTCGGGGCATCAATATCAGGGACGTTTCCTGCAGCTGAGCGGTGTGTTTGGCGTCGAAAAAGAAACCGGTTTTACCTTGGGCTACGATAAGTATAACTGGGAACAGCACCCTGACCACTTTATTTTAAGCGATTGCAAGGGCGAGGTAAACTTTGGCGAAGGCAAAAAAGCTATCTACGCCAAGGAAGGCATCACCATTTTGGTGCAAAAAGAAAAAGAAGTGCAAATGGCAGTCAACGAGTTTGGAAACGGTCGTGCGGTATATATCAGCGGTCTTCCTTACACGTTCGAAAACAGCCGTGTACTGTATCGTGCCATTCTGTGGGCAAGCCACGACGAAAACAGTCTGTACAAATGGTTCTCGTCCAACTATAATGTAGAAGTACACGCTTATGTGAAAAACGGAAAATACTGTGTGGTAAACAACACTTATCAACCGCAGGACACTACCGTGTACAAAGGAGATGGAAGCAGTTTTAAACTGCATCTGGATGCAAATCAGATCGTTTGGTACGAAATTTAATTTTCGAATTTTCCTTGTGCATCCACACTACAAATCCCCCAGAGCAACCTCTGGGGGATTTTGCGCAACAATATTCAGGGAGGTAAACAATGGAACAACGTCCAAATATCGTTCTTATTATGACCGACGAAATGCGTGGTGACTGCATGGGGTTTGCAGGGCATCCCGACGTAAAAACACCGTATATCGACAGCTTAGCCGCAAAAGGAATTTTTTACCCAAACGCATATTCTTCCTGCCCTACCTGTGTGCCCGCCCGTGCAATATTGCATACCGGTCTATCTCAACGCCATACCGGTCGGGTCGGATATCAGGATCGAGTTGACTGGAACTACGAGCAGACTATGGCAGGAGAACTCGCCAAAGCAGGCTACTATACACAATGCGTCGGTAAGATGCACGTACATCCTCTGCGCCATTATGCAGGATTCCACAATGTTCAACTGCATGACGGATACCTGCACGAATACCGCTTCCCCAACATCCCCAGCAGCGAAAATCAACTGCTTGCCGACGATTACTTCTACTGGCTTCGCAGTGAATTGGGTGCAAATGTCGATGTGACCGACACCGGCATGGATTGTAACGGCTGGACAGCTCGCCCTTGGCAGTACGAGGAAAAATACCATCCCACTAACTGGGTAGCGCAGCAAAGCATCGACTTTCTGCGCCGTCGAGATCCACGCAAGCCGTTCTTTTTGATGGCAAGTTTTGTTCGACCTCACGCACCATATGATGCACCTGCTTACTATTTCGATATGTACAAAAATAAAGAACTGCGCCCACCATTAAAAGGCGATTGGAACAACACCGAATTTTTGCAAAAAACAGGCCGAATTTTCAATAATATTACCGGCCCCGTCGACCCTGATTTGATTCGTGAGCAGATGATTGGGTACTATGCCTGCATTACCCATGTAGATCACCAGATCGGTCGAATCATTATGGCACTGATTGAACATCAGCTAATGGAAAACACCATCATCCTCTTTACTTCCGATCACGGAGAAATGCTGTCTGACCATTGTTTTAATAGAAAATCAGTTCCCTACCAAGGCAGTATCCACATCCCTATGATCGTAAGCGGACCCGAAAAGCTGCTGGGACGTCGCTGGGGTGAACGGGATGACAGTCTTGTCGAGCTGCGGGACGTGATGCCCACCACCTTAGCGATTGCTGGTGCAGCGATTCCCCACACATTGGACGGCAAAAGCATTTTGCACGGACACGACCGAGAGTGGCTCCACGGAGAGCACGTGTATGGTGAACGCTCACATCATTTTATCGTCACCAAAACTGATAAGTACATCTGGTTTTCTCAAACCGGTGAAGAACAATATTTCGATTTGCTTCAAGATCCGAATGAAACTCACAATGCTATTCACGATGAAACGTATTCTGCTCGCATCACTCTATTGCGCCAACACTTGATCGGCACATTAGCCGGTTGTGAGGAGGGATAT
>CALWZD010000082.1 GCA_944385945.1 uncultured Anaerofilum sp.
GAATGCGGGAAGACATCGACGGTGACGAAGATTGGGCGATGTGGCTTCGCTTTCTGGGAAAGACCGACCGTGCCGACCGCTTTGCAGTGGATATTTCCCGTGCCGTAAGCTTGTGTATTTTTCCTGCCGACCAATCACAAGAGCAACAGCGTACACTGCGCTATCAAGCGTTCGACAAAATCATGCTTTCTGACCCTAAACTCGTGTTTTCGGTATCGGGTGAGGAGATACGAGCATGGGAGCAAGCTGTACAGGGTGACGTCGCTCATCTTCGTGCGATCGGCAAGCTGGAAGAATTTTTGCAGCAGCTTCATCCGCTTGGGGTGCAAAAGCTGGAATACCTTGCCGACGGCATGAACGAATTAACCGCTTGGCAAATCAACAACTACTATTACTATTTGGTACAGCAGGCTACATGAACCTAAAAACGCAGCAAATGGGAAAGCGATTTCCCTATTTGCTGCGTTTTCTTGTTTCAGTGGAGTTTTCCACAAAAATCGCAAATTTCGTTGAAAACTTACCCCACGTTGATCCTTGCTTCAGGCAGCACCTCTCGATGAGATGCCTCATTTGCCTGTCGTGCCAGAGAGATGATGAGCGACACCGGCCCCACACGACCAATAAACATAGTAATAATAGTAATCACTTTTGCCACCGGATTCATAATCGTGGTTGCTCCGAGTGTCAAACCAACCGTTGCAAATGCCGAAACCGCCTCGAACATCGAGTCGACCTCGGTAACACGGGCATCGGTATTGAAAAAGATGGTAATGGTCGATACGATAACTGCAATCAGGCTCAACAAAATAATGGTGATGGAGCGGTAAACTGTCTTTTTGTCGATGCGTCTGCCAAAAATAGTCGGGTCTTCCTGACCACGTGCCACACAGAACACCGTAACCGCAAGCACACCAATGGTCGTTACCTTGACACCGCCTCCCGTACCGCCGGGAGCAGCACCCACAAACATCAGAAAAATCATCAGATACTTGCTGAGCTGTGTCATTGCGGCAAGGTCGATGCTCGCATAACCTGCTGTACGTGCGCTGACCGATTGAAACATTGCAGACAACACTTTTTCGTCCAGTTCCATATGGCGTAGAGTAGCAGGATTTCCCCATTCCAGCGCAAGCAGACCACCTGCACCAAACAGCAACAACACACCGGTAAACAAAAGCACCACTTTCGAATGCAGCGTAAGTGTTTTGGTTTTAAACCAGTTGCCCAAATCGTGCCACACAATAAAGCCCAAACCACCGCTTACGATCAAAAACATAATAATGCCCAAAACATACCAGTTTCCATAATAGGGCATCACGCTGCCGTAAGGCTGCAAAAATCCAAGCACATCAAAACCTGCATTGCAAAACGAGGAGATCGAAATGAATACCGAGATCCACACACCTCTAAGCCCAAATTGCGGAACAAAAAACAGTGCCAACAGCACAGCACCTACCGCTTCGAAAGACAGTGCAAGTTTTATCACCACAAGAAGCAGCTTTTTCGAATCGGTGATACTGGAAGTGCTGATCGACTCACTTGCCAGCTTCATCGACTTGAATCCAGCACGTCTGCGAAGCCCGACTGTAAAAAAGCTGGTAAGTGTTACCAGCCCCAAACCACCGATCTGGATCAGTGCAAGAATTACAAACTGACCAAAACCCGTAAATTTTTCGTAAGTATCGTAAACGACCAGCCCCGTTACACAGGTAGCGGATGTTGCGGTGAACAAAGCATCGACCAGCGCAATGGAACCGTCACGGGTGGAAAAGGGCAATAACAGCAAAAGAGTTCCCACTAAAATCACCAACAAAAAGCTGCCGACAATCGTTCGCGTGGGCGAAATCTGTTTTTTCTTTTTATTACTTGTTGGAAAAGCAACTGATTCGTCCATTCTTATAAACCTCCCTTGATAGGTACACCTACTATACACCAAACCGGGCGTTTTTTCAAGTCATCATCACTATAATTCACAAAACCGCTTTTTCTATACAAAAAAGCGAGGCTGCGCATATTCACGCAGCCCGCATTCCGGTAAAATAATGAAGCTTTGCTATCCCTTGCAGGGCAGAACAATGCTTGCCGTTACTTGCGATGCTCTACATAATCGCAAATCAACTGGATGGTTTTTTCGGTTCCCAGTTTTGCCGAATTGATGCACAGATCGTAGTTCGTCATATCACCCCATTTACGGTCGGTCGAGAAGTTGTAGTAGTTTGCACGGGTCTTGTCGGTCTTGCGGATCAGCACAGCTGCTGCGTCCTCCCTCAGGTTATACAATTCTGCGATCCTCTTTTTGCGATAGTCGATGTCGGCGTGGATGTAAATGGAAATCAGCTTGGGATTTTCTTTTAGGATATAATCCGCACAGCGACCGATGATGACGCAAGGCGATTCTTTTGCAAATTTTTGAATGGTACGTGCCTGCCATGCGAACAACCGCTCGCCTGTGGGGATCTGCTCATTATCTATCCCATAGAAGAAAGGTAAGGTGTATCCGCCACCCACTGACAGGTTATACAAAAAGCTGGGCGTATAGCGTTCGTCCATTTCTTCAAACAGATCCTGCATAATGCCACTGGCTTTTGCGGCATTTGCCAGGATCTCTTTATCGTAAAAGGCGATGCCCAGCTTTTCTGCCACGCCTTTTCCGATGTCACGTCCACCAGAACCAAACTGTCTGCCGATTGCGATAACCAGATTTTCAGCCATAAAACACCGCTCCTTTTGTTTCGATATTGTTGTATCTGGTTTATCACATTTTGGCGATAAGCCGATACAACGAAACTGTTTTTGTACTTTCAGTATATGCGTTTGCAAATTATTTTTCAATATCAAAACAAAACTTTCGGCTTATTTTATAATTTTTTTGGTCACTTTATCCTTATCGACGTTCAAACTCTTTGGGCATTGCTTTCATCAGCAGCACCGCACCCACAATCGTCAAAATGGTTTCGGGCAGCATATAGCTGATGTTGTACACAAAGCTGTACAGCCAAACCGGCAGGTCTTTTGCCCAGTCGTAATAGTCTTTGTAGCTTCCCCACAGCAGCCAACCGGACAAAAAGCTGCACACGAACCGCAGCGCACAGGTACCAAACGCTGCAACGGCTACTCCCAGCAGTCGATTCGAAAACGGCTTTGCAAACAGCGCAGCCAGACCCAAAACGCCAAATGCCAGCAGGTAATCCAGCAAAACACAGCCCACCTGTGCTGTCAGATTGCCGGCAGCAGCCACAGTGGAGGGGTCCTGCAAAATTTGAAGCACACCATGCACAAAAGCAATGAACAAGCCCCATTTTGTGCCGTGACGCATACTCATCATAATAAGGGGCAGCATCGACAATAATGTGACGGTTCCGCCATAGGGCATTTCAAACAGCTTGACCATACTGAGCACAGTGGATAGTGCGATCATCATTGCACCTTCTACCAAGGTGCGGGTCTTTGAGTAGCGAACATTTACCATAACAAAAATCTCCTTTTCCCGCAAAAGCAGGTTTTTTTACGACAAAACAAAACAGCACCGCTGCGACCCACCGGTATGGGGGGTCTTGCGGTGCTGTTCTTCAACCTGCGTCGCAATCCTGCAAGCACAGTTCACATCATGGTCCACAAACTTCCTACGCCGGCATTACCCGTATCAGGTTCAAGGTGACCTGAGGCTGCAATTCGCCCCAATCTCAGCCGAACAAGCGTTCAGCGCCCCTGTTTTGTCGTTAGCTATTATAGCTCTATTTTATTTTGTTTGTCAAGTGCTGCTACTGCTTTACAACACCTTTTTGCACAAGTCAGCGATCGGGCAATGCTCGCAGTCGGGTTTCCGTGCATCACACACAGCCCGTCCATGCAGCACCAACCGATGGCAAAAATCGCTGCCTTCCTCTGGTGGAACGATCTTCCACAATGCCATCTCCACCTTATAAGGGTCTTTGATGCCGTCTACCAATCCCATGCGGTTGGTAAGGCGAATACAGTGGGTATCGGTGACGATGGCAGGTTTTCCGAACACGTCCCCCATAATCAGGTTCGCACTTTTGCGTCCTACGCCGGGAAGTGCCAGCACTTTGTCGAAGTCGTCCGGCACCATATCATTGTATTGGTGGTGTAAAATATTCATACAGGCATGGATGTCTTTTGCCTTGCTTTTTCCCAGTCCACAGGGTTTTACGATCTGCTCAATCTGTTCGGGGGTTGCATCCGCCAGTGCCTGTACCGTGGGATATTTTGCAAACAGTTGCTCCAGCACCACATTCACCCGTGCATCGGTGCATTGTGCTGCCAGACGCACTCCTACCAAAAGCTGCCATGCGCTTTCGTAGTCCAAAGTACACTCTGCAAGCGGATAGACTTCTTTCAGCCGTTGGATAATTGCCTGTGTGCGCTGTTTTTTTGTCATGGAGGTTCTCCCCTCGTTTTTTCTTATATGATAACAGGTATCATTAATAAAAGCAAACCTTTTTTACCTATGTTATCACATTCCCCTTGTTAATTGCCATAAAAAAGGTGTATAATAAAAAGTAATACACAAAATTTTTTATGAAAGCGTGGGGATCTCTATGGCATTTTTCACAATGAAACTGAAAAGCCAATCGCTTCGCTCTACTACCACCGTTCGGCTTTATCTTCCCTGCGACAAAACCGATACACAAAGCAGCGAAATAAACGGCATGATGACTTTGCTGCACGGTTTTACCAACGATGGCGACGATTGGGTAAACTGTTCGGCTGCGATTCGGTACGCTGCCGACAACGGGCTTGCTTTACTGATTCCGGATGCCTCCAACTCGTTTTACCACGATACCGCAACCGGACAGGCATACTACACTTGGATCACGCAAGAAATGCCCGCTTTGCTGCAAAAAATGGTAAATCTTCCTTGGCAACGAGAAAAAAATGTCATCTGCGGTTTGTCGATGGGTGGTTACGGTGCATTGATGATCGGCATGAACAATCCCCACCGCTATTTCGGGTGTGCCAGTTTTTCGGGTGCGGTGGACTTGCAAATGATGCTGGACGCCGCTGCTACTCACCCTGAAGTACAAGCGACCTTTGCCCCCATTTTAGGGCAAAACCTTTTGCTTTCTCCTGACCGTGACCTAATGCATCTTGCAAGCCAAATAAGCCAAATGCCCTCTGCACAGCGTCCGAAGGTTTTGTGTACCGTAGGCAGACAAGACATCGAACCCTATATGATCTACCCCCAGAATCTTCGTTTTAAAGCCCACGCCGAGCAGTTGGGGCTAGATTTGCATTATCTAGAATGGGACGGCAAGCACGAGTGGAGCGTGTGGGATCGCAGCCTTGTCCATGCGATCGACCTATTTTTCCAGCCCGGCTACGCTGCACAAAAATTGCAGGACTGGGCAACTACCTAAAAGGAGTGTATTCCATGAATCAGCCTTTGGCACAGCGTCTTCGTCCCCAAGCTTTGGACGAAGTATGTGGTCAACAGCATCTTCTGGCAAAAGGCAAAGTATTTCGCAGTACCATCGAGTCGGGTACCATCCCAAACATGATTTTTTATGGCCCGTCAGGCGTGGGAAAAACCACTGTCGCCAGCATCATCGCTAAAAACAGCGGGATGCGCCTACATAAACTAAACGGTACCAGTGCCTCTACCGGCGACATAAAATCCGTTTTGGCAGAGATCGGAACGTTACACGCATCCGGCGGTATTTTGTTGTATCTGGACGAGATACAGTATCTGAATAAAAAGCAACAGCAGAGCCTGCTGGAGTGCATCGAGGACGGAAGTGTTACTTTGATCGCTTCCACTACCGAAAATCCTTACTTCTATATTTATAACGCTTTGCTCAGCCGCTGTGTCGTGTTCGAGTTTAAAGCCCTCTCTCCTGCCGATATTCAAACAGGTTTGCAAAAAGCACTGCGTCGGCTGGAACAAGAGCTGGGCGAACCGTTCGTACTGGAAGAAGGCACATTGGAGTATCTTTCTCAAGCCTGCGGTGGGGATATGCGCAAAGCGTTCGGTAGCTTGGAATTTGCCGTAAGTGCTGCACAGCCCGAACAAGGCGTGCGAAAAATCAGCCTTGAAATGGTGCAACAGGTTGCACAACGCACCGCAATGCGGTATGATAGAGAAGGAGATGACCACTACGACATCGTTTCGGCATTTCAAAAATCAATGCGTGGCTCCGACCCCGATGCAGCGTTGCACTATCTGGCACGTCTGTTGGAAGCCGGTGACCTTATCAGTGCCTGCCGACGACTGATGGTATGTGCCTGTGAAGACGTCGGCGTTGCATGGCCACAGATCATTCCCATTGTAAAAGCTGCCGTAGACGCAGCTCAGATGCTGGGTCTGCCCGAAGCTCGCATCCCGCTTGCCGACGCCGTAGTACTGGTAGCAACTGCCCCCAAGTCGAACAGTGCTTATCTTGGTATCAATGCCGCTATGCACGACTTGCAGCGTGGAAAAAGTGGCCCTATCCCTCGTCAGCTGCAAAACAAGCACTTCGATGGCGAAGACGCCGAACAAAAAGGACAATTTTACAAATATGCCCATGATTTTCCCCATCACTGGGTAGAGCAACAGTATCTTCCTGATGCGTTGGTCGGAACTGTATACTATGAATACGGCGACAACAAAACCGAACAGGCAGCAAAAGCTTACTGGAACAAAATAAAAAACAATACCCGCCTTTAAGGTATGGCGTATTTTAAGGATATTTGAGAAATATTTGCTCAGATACACCGCTATTTTAATATGAGAGGAATTAAGATTATGGCAGAAACAACAATGCCCAAGCAAAACCAAGCTTTGCTGGAGGCGATCAAAGCATTGCAAAACGAGGACACCCCTCAAAACCGTGCGAAAGTACTGACGGCTGTATTAGGTGCAAAGTTTGTTTGCCCCGTTGTGCTTACGCCTGAACCTCCCCGTGACGAAAAAGGCAAAGCGATCATGCAGCCCGACACCAAAATTGGTCTAAAACTATTGGAAAATCCCGAGAAAAAACGCTTTTTCATGGCGTTCACCTGTGGCGAAAGCTTTGCTGCGTGGAATAAAGAGAAAAAGAACTACGACGTTGTGGTAAACGGATTCGACCAGTTCGCCGGCTTGTTGATTGCCGATAAAAATGTAGTAGACGGCGTTGTTATCGATCCTCTAAGCGCAAATTTGACCTTGCCGAAAGACTTGATCGTTCAACTGAAACGCCAAAAAGACCGCAATCAAGGTCTTTACAGTATTTCGAAAACCGATCGTCTGGTATTCGATGACGTAAAAAAGCCAAACGAAGAAATGATGTCTGCACTGACTGCATGGTGCAAGAAAAAGCAAGAAGTGAATGCTGCGTTTTTGCGTATGATGTTCCACAACGGCAACAAAAACTATTTGTTGGTTTTGGACTTGAAAGAAGACACCGAAGCCAAACCTATTTTTGACGAAATCTCCACAGTTGCAAAGCCTCATCTAAAAAATATGATGTTGGGTGTAACTCGCATTCAGGATTCTTTGGGCAAAAAGAGCATCGAAAACGCAAAGCCTTTCTACAAAAAGCTGTTCTATAAAATCCCAGACGTAAAATAAGGTAAAATGGCAAATCACCGCTTCCTGTATTGGTGGCGGTGATTTTTTCGCCTTTTGAAAAAAGGCTTGCGAAAACCCCACCTTTTGAAAAAGGTGGACGAAAACTTTCAACTTTTTGAGAGGGTCGCAGGGGCAGGGGGAATCGAACGCATCCAAGCCAACGGATGCTTACCGATCCCCCCTGCCCCTATTTTGCCACCATTCATATCAACGTTTTTTGGCGTTCCCCTTAAAGAGAAGCTGTCACGCATAGTGTAACCGATGAAAAGAAAAAATACTTTTTCAAACAGTCTGAAATATTCCACGAGAATATTTTCAACTTGAGGTTCCTGTGTGCTGAAACGCAACATACCATGCCCACGGCAACACGACCCCGTAGGGGGGAAGTGAAGCAAAAAAACCACCCAGTTTTGGGTGGTTTTCGTTGGTGCACTTCCAGGGACTCGAACCCTGGACCCGCTGATTAAGAGTCAGCTGCTCTACCAACTGAGCTAGAAGTGCATATGAAGTTTTCGTTCAAACCTTTTTCAAAAGGTTTGCGGGGTATGGGGCAGAGCCACATAAAAAACAAAAGAGAAAGCCGGCACCTACCTATCTTCCCGGGCCGTCTCCAGCCAAGTATTTTCGGCACGACCGAGCTTAACTACTGTGTTCGGAATGGGAACAGGTGGA
>CALWZD010000083.1 GCA_944385945.1 uncultured Anaerofilum sp.
TGAATCGGAAAAGTCGCTGCTCGGTCATACCGTTGTATGGCAGGAGCGGCGATTTTTCTGTGTACCTTTTTGTGGAAAAGCGAGCAACGAAAGAAATGGAGATTGTATATGATTCATCAATATAAGCTGAACGGTTACAACATCGTTCTGGACGTTTTCAGTGGTTCGGTTCATGTGGTAGACCCCCTTGCATACGATATTATTGGTATGTACGAAACTTCCTCTGCCGACGAGATCACCGCTGCAATGCTGGAAAAATATGCCGACAAGCCCGACGTGAACGAAAGCGAGATCCGAGAAGTTTTGGAAAGTGTAGAGCAGCTGAAAGCAGCCGGAAAGCTATTTGCACCTGACCAATACGAACATATGGCGTTCGATTTCAAAAATCGGAATACTGTTATCAAAGCGTTGTGTATGCACGTAGCACACACCTGCAACCTGACCTGTGATTACTGCTTTGCAAGTCAGGGCAAATATCAAGGCGAACGTGCTTTGATGAGCTTTGAAGTTGGCAAACAGGCATTCGATTTTCTCATTGCCAATTCCGGCAGCCGTAAAAATTTGGAAGTTGACTTCTTCGGTGGCGAACCTCTGATGAACTGGGAGGTCGTAAAACAGTTGGTGGCTTACGGGCGTGAACTGGAAAAGATCCACAACAAGAACTTCCGCTTTACCCTTACCACTAACGGTGTTTTGCTGAACGACGAAGTAATCGAGTTTGCAAACAAAGAGATGCACAACGTGGTACTGAGTTTGGACGGTCGAAAAGAAGTACATGACCGTCTGCGTCGCACCGTAAACGGAAAAGGCAGCTATGACGTAATTGTGCCGAAGTTCCAGAAACTGGTAGAAAGTCGTGGTGGACAAGGTTACTACGTACGTGGAACCTTTACCAAGGACAACGTAGATTTTACGAATGATATTTTCCATATGGCAGATCTGGGCTTTACCGAGTTGTCAATGGAGCCGGTAGTAAGTGCGCCCAGCGAGCCTTACGCACTGGGCGAAGAAGACCTGCCCAAGCTGTTTGAGCAATACGAGATTCTGGCAAAAGAGATGATTCGCCGAAAAGAAGCGGGAAACGGGTTTACTTTCTATCACTATATGTTGGATTTGACTGCCGGCCCCTGCATTTATAAGCGCATTTCAGGCTGTGGAAGCGGAACCGAATATCTGGCAGTAACGCCGTGGGGCGAACTGTTCCCCTGCCATCAGTTTGTAGGCGATGAGAAGTACAGCATGGGCGACGTATGGCGTGGTGTTACCAACACTGCGTTGCGGGACGAATTCAAGACCTGCAATGCTTATGCACGTCCTGATTGCAAGGATTGTTGGGCAAAGCTGTACTGCTCGGGTGGTTGTGCTGCAAACGCATATCATGCGACCGGCAGCATTCGTGGTGTTTACGACTACGGTTGTCAACTGTTCCGCAAGCGCATCGAATGTGCAATCATGATGCAAATTGCGATGTCGGGCATGGCAAAGAGCGAGGAGTAATATCTCCACTTTTTGAAAAAAAGTAGTTCAAAAACCCCACCTTTTGAAAAAGGTGGACGAAAACTTTCAACACACAAAGGGCAGGTCGCATGACCTGCCCTTTGCGTATGGGGATTGTATATACTTAAAGGACAAAAACGCCGAAGCATCCAACCGGACGCTTCGGCGTTGATTTACTCTATCAGGGGTTTACGTTGTTATTTTTCAGGATAACATCGTGGCTGCCGCCTTCTACGATAGAGGTAGAGGAAACAACGGTCAGGCGAGCTTTCTCCTGCAATTCGGGAATGCTCAGTGCGCCACAGTTGCACATGGTGCTGCGAACCTTTGCCAAGGTCACGCCTACGCCGTCTTTCAGGCTGCCTGCATACGGAACATAGCTGTCTACGCCTTCCTCGAAGCTCAGCTTCTTGTTTCCGCCCAGGTCGTAACGCTGCCAGTTACGGGCACGGTTGCTGCCCTCGCCCCAGTACTCTTTTACATAGCTGCCGTTGATGCGCAGTTTGCTGGTGGGGCTTTCGTCGAAGCGTGCGAAATAGCGGCCCAGCATTACGAAATCTGCGCCCATAGCCAGTGCCAAAGTGATATGGTAGTCGTGTACGATACCGCCGTCAGAGCAGATAGGCACATAGATGCCGGTTTCTTGGAAATACTCATCACGAGCCTTTGCAACCTCGATAACTGCGGTTGCCTGTCCACGACCGATGCCTTTGGTTTCACGGGTGATACAGATCGAACCGCCACCGATACCGATCTTAACAAAGTCAGCACCTGCTTCTTCCAAGAAACGGAAACCTTCACGGTCTACAACGTTACCTGCGCCGATCTTCACTTTGTCGCCGTAGTGTTCACGTACCCATGCGATGGTACGGCTCTGCCACTCGGAGAAACCTTCGGAGGAGTCGATGCACAGTACGTCTGCGCCAGCCTCTACCAAAGCAGGCACACGCTCTGCATAGTCACGGGTGTTGATACCTGCACCTACAACGTAACTCTTGTTTGCGTCCAGCAGTTCGTTTACATTTTCTTTATGGGAATCGTAGTCTTTGCGGAATACCATGTAAGTCAGGCAACCGTCTTTGTCCACCAAAGGCAGAGCGTTCAGCTTGTTATCCCAGATAATATCGTTTGCAGTTTTCAAGGTAGTGTCGGCAGGGGCTGTTACCAAACGATCCAGCGGAGTCATAAAGTCCTTTACGGGAGTGGCAGGGTCCATACGGCTCACACGATAGTCACGGCTGCCAACGATGCCCAGCAGCTTGCCGTGTGCAGTGCCGTCCTCGGTGACAGCGACTGTGGAGTGACCGGTCTGTGCTTTCAGCTCGAGAATATCTGCCAAAGTAGCATCGGGCTTAATGTTGGAATCACTGGTAACAAAGCCTTTTTTGTAGCCTTTTACTCGGGCTACCATCGCAGCTTCTTCCTCAATGGTCTGGCTGCCATAGATGAAAGAAACACCGCCCTCTTTCGCCAAAGCAATGGCAAGACGCTCGCCCGAAACAGATTGCATGATCGCACTGATCATCGGGATGTTCATGGTCAGCGGGCATTCCTCTTGCCCTTTACGGTATTTCACCAGCGGGGTCTTGAGGCTTACTGCGGAAGGGATACATTCAGAAGAAGAATAGCCGGGTACCAGCAGGTACTCGCCAAAGGTACGGGAAGGTTCGGTAAAATAATACGCCATATTTTTTTCTCCTTTTACTGCTGTTTCACTTCAGGCTGTGCCGACAACACAAAACAAAATGCGCTGCACTGCAAAACAAACCACTTGCTTTGCTGCCAGAAAGATATTTTTAATAGTGTATCATATTTTACAGCTAAAAACAAAGGGGAGTGCCTGACAAAATTTCACAAACATTTGCTCAAAAAAACAGATAACCTGACGAATGTTTCACATTTTAGGCAGTTTGTTGCATTTTCCTGTTGACAAACTTGTGAAATTTTTGACATTTTCTGCCGAGCAGTTTCTATTTTTGTTTGGGTTGTGGATTTTTTATTCCCAAATACAGCACTCCGCCCATCAAAACGGTAATGTTTTGGGACGTTCCGATTGGCGTCAACGTATAGAAAATGCTTTGAAATATGTTTGGCGTCTTTCCAAACAAGATCGTTCCCCAAAGCAGCACCCAGTAAAGCGCAAAAAGCACCGTTGCCACTCCCCCAGCCACCAAGCAAATGCGCCGTATTTGGGGGCTTTTGATAACGATATTTTCTTTTAAAGAAATGACTGACAGCAACAGCGGCAAAAAACAGGCAGACAAAATGCGAATGCACATATGCACGAATAGGAGCATTGACATGGTATAGTTCTGTTTTGCCGCTTTTTCGGCTATTGGCAGTATGACCACCCACAAAAGCAAGCAGATGACCGTACCAACTGCAAACAGACCGATTTTCAGCAGCTGCTTTTTTGTAACCTTTAAAGCAGGAGGGCCATACAAAAGCTCCATCATGTCAATTTGGAACGCATTGCTGATGCTTTCCAACATTTCCAGATCGGGACGAGTTTTCTTGTTTTCCCAGTTGGATACCGCCTGCCGAGTAACATACACACGCTCTGCCAGTTCTTCCTGTGTCATGCCATGCTGCTGACGAAGTTCTTTGATACGTTTTGAAATATCTTTCATACTACCCTCTCCTTTCGCCTTTATGGTACCATCCGCAGCGAAATGTGGCAAGCAATGGTTGCTTGCGCTAGGCTAAAACACAGTAAGTCGTTTTAAAAAACCCGATAAACGAACAAAACACCTTTCCTGTGCGGGTGGAAAGGTGTTTTATTCAAAGGGTTTTACGCTGTGTCAGGAGTGATGTGGGCTTCGAACCGCTGTTCCAGCATAGCGGTGGAGGAGAGAAAACCCACATCGAAAGTTAAGGAGAAATTATGAAAAAAGCGTTCATTCTGCAAGATTCTCTGTAACTATCTTGCAACTAAATTGTAACCTTTTTGAAACTATTTGTCAATGGGTTTCGACCATTTTTTTGTAACTATTTTGTTAATAGTTTTCGACTTTTTTGTGCATTTATTTCATTTTTTCTTCACTGTTGCATTTTTTCAATTTCAGCTGCACTTCTGCACAACGTTTTCCCTCTTGTTCAAAGAGATAATAACAGTTTTCGTCTTTCCATTGTCCACTGCCAAGTGAAAATTCTGTACCGATTGCAATTTCGTTGTGGTAGTGCAAAGTGATCTTCTCGATAAGATGATCTTTTAGCATCGAAAACGGGATCAAATCACAGACCAGATCTGCATAGCGGGTATTATTCACGTGCTGGTTGCAATCGCACAGGCTATAACCTGCTATAAGGGGTTGGGTATGTACGACCTGCTCACGCTGAACAACGATTTCCAATTCCCGTTCGGTCGGCTTGAAAAACGGAAAATCCATTTCTGGCGGTGGAGTGCGGAGAATGCGTCGGCTTTGCATATCTACAAGCACCCATCGGCTGTCATGCACTGCCACCTCATTTCCCTGCTCGTCGCAAAAAACGGTAAGGCGGTTATACACTGCACGCTTTCCCACAGAGGGGATAGTGCAAAGCGTGAGATGTTCTGCTACCTGTACCGGACGAAAGATTTGCAGCGTTGCTTTTGCCAACAAAAATGCTGTGTGCGTCTGTCGGTAAACAGAATCGGTCAATCCAACTGCACTGCTGTGTTCGATGGCAGCCTGCTGTGCCCGCCGCAAAAATGCCGCCGGCATCATTTGATTTCGAAAATCGCACTCGCTTTGTTCGACACAAAAGTGTTGCGAAAGGGTCTGTATATCGTGTTGCATCTTTACATCCTCCCTTTTCACGATTACGGCACTTCAAGCGACATCTGTATGTGACAGTGATTCTACCGTTTGTGTTCGCTGTTAAAAATGCCCTGAAAACACAAAAGAAAAAACGCTGTGTATACACACAGCGTTTTGGTTGGGCTGGCAGGATTCGAACCTACGCATGCGAGAGTCAAAGTCTCGTGTCTTA
>CALWZD010000084.1 GCA_944385945.1 uncultured Anaerofilum sp.
CGGGTCGCTGCTTTCCACAGCCCGCAATCTGCGTTGGATCTGTCGTGTACGAACGCCTACCAGATTTTCCAGTTCTTTGCTTGCCTGATTCAGGCGGTTCTGTGTTTGACTAAGAGCGGTAGCGAAATTGTCAAACTCGGTTTTGACCCCCGCAAGCACCTGCCATACCTCACCCGAACGTTTTTGAATGGCAAGAGTGCGAAAGCCCATTTGCAAGCGGTTAAGCAAGGCTGCCATTGTTGTGGGCGCTGCCACGACGATTTTATACTCACGCTGAAGCTGCTCGCTCAAGCCAGACCGAACCACTTCGGCATACAACCCCTCGATCGGCAAAAACATAATGCCAAAGTCGGTGGTATAGGGAGGGTGGATATATTTGGTGTGGATGTCTTTTGCAAAACTTTTGATGCGACGTTCCAACACGGTCGATGCAGCCTGTACAGCGGCAGAGTCGGCACTGTCGTATGCTTGCTGCAAAGTGGCGTATGCGTCGGCAGGGAATTTTGCGTCTACGGGCAGCCAAACAGGAACATCTCCGTCACCCGGAAGCTTGATGGCAAATTCTACCCGTTCGCTGCTGTTTGGAATGGTGGCGATATTTTCGGCATATTGCGCAGGAGATAAAATTTCCTGCAAGATGGCACCAAGCTGTATCTCGCCCAAAATGCCACGGGTTTTGACGTTGCTAAGCACTTTTTTTAAGTCGCCGACACCGCTTGCAAGCGTTTGCATCTCGCCAAGCCCACGGCTCACCTGTTCCAGTTGTTGGCTCACAAGGCTGAAGCTTTGGTGAAGCCGTTCTTCCAGCGTTTTTTGCAGTTTTTCGTCTACCGTTTCCCGAATCTCTGCCAACCGTCGATCGTTTTCGGTCTGCATCGCTCCGATACGGCTTTCCATTGTGGTGCGGATATTTTCCAGTTTTTGTTCATTTTGTACCGCTTGGTCGGCAAGCTGTTGCTGCATCTGGCGAAGTTGGTCGGTAACAGTGGTCTGCAAACTGCTTTGACGGGCAGCAAGCTGCTGCGATACCTGCCGCAGCGACAGATCCTGCATCTCTGCTGCTTGCCGTTGGCTTAACGCTTGTGCCTCCTGCTGGCTGGCAAGGCTGCGGTCAACCGAAAGCATGGTTTCCTGACGGGTGGCACGTAATTCGGCAAGCAGATCCTGCCGTACCTTTTCCAGATCTTCGCCTGCGATTCCGTCTTTGCGCTTACAGGCGAGCAGGCACAGCACCGAGCAGATCGCTGCCACTGCGGAAAAGATGGCGGCAAATATCGCTGCGAGTTCCATTTTTTGACCCCTTTCGTTGTTCTGTATTGGCGAACAAGACTCATATCATTCAGTATAAACGGAAACCAGCCGAAAATCAACATAATAAAAAAGGGGTTGTTGGCATGAAACGAGCATACAAAATTGCGTTGATGGGCTGTTTTGCAGCAGCGGTGTTGTCGGTGGGGGCATTTTGGTACCATACGCAAAATAAAGTGGCAGGGTGCCGAGCAGAGGATTTTTCTCCGTGGACGGCGGTCGAAAGTGCTCACACCATCGGAACAGGGGATACACAAGAAAAGCGGGTCTTTCTTACTTTTGATGACGGTCCCTCCGAGCTGACCGAGAGCGTTTTGGATATTTTGAAAGAAAAACAGGTCACGGCGAGCTTTTTCGTAATTGCTGCCGAGGGTAACGAGCCATATTTGCCTTTGCTGCAAAGAACACAACAAGAGGGGCATACGGTTGCTTTGCATACTTGCAGCCATGACTATAAGCAGATCTACACCAGTACGGCTGCGTTTTGGCAGGACATCGACCAGCTGAAAGAAAAAATTTCTCCCTACCTCGTCAACCAGCCAGTTTGGCTGCGTTTTCCGGGCGGAAGCACCAACACAGTCAGCCATAAATACGGTGGAAGTGGCTTGATGGAAAAACTGGAGCAACAGGCGACCGAAAAAGGGTATCAGGTGTTGGATTGGAATGTCAGTGCCGAAGATTCGGTCGGCAAAAAAGCTACCCCTGATGCCATTTTGCAGCGTATCATCAAAGACAGTGAGGGAAAAAATACCTGTGTCGTGTTGATGCACGATAGTAAAATCAACAAAACTACGGTGCAGGCATTGCCCGACATCATCGAGTGGTATCAGCAACAGGGTTACCGCTTCTGTACACTCAGTCAGGAAACACCTTGAAATCATTTGGACAAAGTGTAAATTTTTTCGTCAATTTTTTAGATAATTTCTGAAAAGAATTGCCATTTTTATAAAAATGGGATATGATACAATAAAAGTGTAAAATCGTTTGTAAAAATAGAAGGGGAAAGTGAAATGTTTGGCTACCTGCTGCCGTATAAACCGGAGATGAAGGTGTGCGAATTTGAGTGCTACCGTGCTGTCTATTGCGGTTTATGCAAGCAGTTGGCGAAGGACTACGGATTCGTGTCACGGATGCTGCTCAATTATGATATGGTATTACTGGTGCTGTTGGCAGACGGACTGTCGGGGCAGGCAGGTGAAAGCGTGCTGCAACGCTGCATGGTGAATCCGCAAAAACGCTGTATGCTGCAAAAAACGCAAGGGCTACGCCTTGCAGCCGATTGTACCGTATTGGCAAGCCATTACAAGCTGCTGGATGACCGTGAGGACGAGCAGGCAGCGAAGTCTGCACTGGCAGGCTGTGCCGATACACTGTTGCAAAAAGCGGTAAAAAAAGCAGTACAGCGACAGCCGGAAATAGACGCCGTGTTGAAAAAAGCGACAGCACAACAGGCGAAACTTGAACAGGCACAAAGCAAAAGCTACGACCAAGCAGCCGAGCCGACCGCACAAATGACCGCTGCGATGTTTGCAGCCTGTGCTGTCGAGCAAGGGCAGAGGATGCATCTGGCACGGATGGGGATGTTTTTGGGCAAGATCATCTATTTTTTAGATGCAGCCGAGGATTACCAGAGCGATCTGCAAAAAGGTCGATACAATGTATTCGTTGAGAATCAACTTTCAAAACAGCAAGCTGTGGAGATGGCAAAACAGCAATGCCGAATGGCTGCCCGTGAAGCGGCGATCAGCTATGGTAACTTGGTGTGGAAATTGAACAAACCGATCTGGGATAATATCTTATACTTGGGGGTCCCGTATGCGATCGAACAGGCAGGTATGCCACGGACTCGTTTAAAAAAGCATCCGACATAAGGTTTTGGAGAAAAGGGAAAAGGAGTTAAAAAGGATGAATTCATACGAAATTTTGGGGGTCAAGCCCGGTGCTACCGAGGAAGAAGTAAAAGCCGCCTATCGCCGGCTTGCACAGAAATACAGTGGCCCGGAATACGATGCCAGCCCGATGAAAGAACAAGCACAAGCAGAGATGGAAAAGATCAATGCTGCCTTTGACGAAGTAATGGGACAGTTGCGCAGCGGAGAACCCAATTTGGGAACTGCTCCAAACAATTCCTCCACCGCAGGTGCAGATAATGTGAATGTGAATCAGTGGGCGGAGATCCGTGCGCTGATCAACAGCGGACAGGTGGACGAAGCACTCGACCGGCTGAATGCCATTCCCAATGGTGCTTCGCAGGCGGAATGGAACTTTTTGGTAGGAAGTGTATTCTACTACAAAGGCTGGCTTAACGAGGCGATGCGCTATTTTTCCACTGCGTGTCGGCTCGCCCCCGGCAATCGGGAATATGAGGCTGCGCTGCATAACCTGCAAGCGGGGCAAAATGGCAGTATGCCAAACAATCCCTACGGAAACTACGGCGGTGCGCCGGGTGGTCAGGTAATGGGATGCAGCTGCTGTGATATGTGTACCATGATGATTTGCATGGATGCCTGCTGCAACTGCTGCGGAGGGATGTAAATGAACGCACGCAATCGAACCGGAAAAATCGCCTTGTGCGGTATCTTCTGCGGTTTGGCAGTGGCTGTTCTTGCCATGGGCTGTCTGTTTCCGGCGGCGACTTTCTGCGCACCTGCCATTGCGGGGCTGTGTGCGGTGCCGGTAGCGGTCGAGTTCGGAATCAAAGCAGGAGGATTGGTCTATCTGGTAACAGGGGCGTTGTCGGTCTTTTTTTGTCCCGATCCCGAAGCGACCTGTATTTTTATCTTCTTTTTGGGGTACTATCCTCTTATCAAGCCAAAATTGGATGCGATCAAAAGAAAACCGCTTCGAATCGCTGCAAAAGCAGGTCTGTTTCAGCTTGCGGTGCTTAGTTGCTATGCGGTGCTTTTACTGCTGTTGCCAACGGCACAACTGACCGAGGAGATGAAACAAACAGGCGCAGTGTTACTGCTTGGGATGTTGGCACTGGGCAACGTTTGCTTTTGGGTCTATGATTGCGCATTGGTGAACCTGTTCAAAATCTATATGGTACAGCTGCGCCCGAAATTGTTTTCGGGAAGGTAGCAGATGTAGGAAAGCAACACCACCGCACACTTGCCTGCCCACTGCGTGCGGTGTTTCTTTTTGAAAAATGCAGAAAGACGGGAAAAGATTATGGAATTAAAAACACAGGTGAAAGCCTTAAATTATACAAAAAAGTTGCTTACGGGCGATACCGACGGCATCGTGCCGTGGGCAAATTATCCCCAAAAGCCCGTGTTTCGAAAGGCAAGCCGACAGCAAGTGCCACTGCCGACCGCATCTCCCGAGCAACAGGGCATCACATCCCAACAGCTTGAAAAAATGGTCAAAGCACTTGCTGCCATGCCACAAGCAAAAGCGCACTGCCTTTTGGTGGTGCGAGGCGGGAAACTGGTGCTGCAAGCCGATTTCCACCCCTACACCAGCCAGATATGGCACGTGACCCACAGTTTGTGTAAGTCGATCACAGGGATGGCGATAGGGCTTTTGGTGGATAAAGGATTGCTTTCCATCCAACAGCCACTGTCCGAGATTTTTCCCGAATATTTTAACATCTTTACATCCCGACGCACCCGCTGTATCACGGTAGAGCATCTGCTTACCATGAGTAGCGGTATCAACTTCCGAGAGATCGGGGCGGTACTGGAACGGGACTGGCTGCGCAGCTATTTCGAAGCCGATGTGTTGTTTGAGCCGGGGACGAAATTTGACTATAACAGCATGAATACCTATGTTTTGGGCTGCATCGTTCGCAGGCTCACCCAGAAAAGCCTGAGCAGCTTTCTCACCGAGGAACTGTTCGACCCGATGGGCTTTGGACCGTTTGAATGGGAAACCTGTCCCCTTGGCAACGAAAAGGCAGGATGGGGCTTGTATCTAATGCCGCAGGATATGGCAAAGCTTGGTCTGTTGTTGCTGAATAAAGGCGAGTGGACGACTTCAAATCAGGGCAAGCGACGTTTGTTGAGCGAAGAATGGGTAGAGCAAATGACCCAAACGCACCAAACAGGGCCACAGGGAAACTATGGGATGCAGATATGGACGCTGGAAAGCGGCGCATTCGCCATGAATGGAATGTATGGGCAGTATGTTTATTGTGTCCCCCAAAATGATGTGGTAGCGGTGCTTTGTTCGGGCAGCGAGAATCTGTTTGCCGAAAGCCCTGTGCTGGATATGATGCGTGAAAATTTCGAACTTCCTGATTTTGGACAAGCTTTGCCGGAAGATAAACCGGCATATGACGCACTGCAACAAACATTGCGGCAACTGCGTTTCGATACACCTGTTCCGCCCGCAGTGCAGCCGGTACAACTGCCGTGGTATAAAGCATTACTGCAAAAATGGGCGGCGGTGCCTCAACCCACAGAACCGACAGTATGGCAAAAAATGCAGCAAATGCTAGACGGCAAAGCCTTTACCTGTGAGAAAAATAAGGCAGGTCTGCTTGCCTTGATGGTGCAGTGTATGCAAAGCAATCATACAGGCGGTTTGTCCGAAGTGCGTTTTTCTGCGCAAGGCGATCGGCTGATATTGTACTGGCAGGAACGTAACGAGCAGTTTGAAATTCCGCTGGAAGGTTCTGCACCGGCAGAAACTATTCTTTCCATTGGCGGAGAACAGTGGAAAGTGGCTGCCATTGCAAAAGCGACCACCAACGAAGACGATGTGCCGGTGTTGAAGATCCAACTGTGCTTCTTGGAGCATTCGGCGGTGCGGAGGATAAAGTTCTTCTTTTATCCGACCGAAACCGTGCTGCGCATGGAGGAAACGCCGTCGGTCGGGGGTTCACTGAACCAAATGCGTGGAACACCGCAAGCGGATCTGATACTGGATCTGTTCAAAGATGCCAGCTATGCGAAATATCGGTTCGACCGTTTTTCCAGCCCGGAACTGAAATTGATACCCAAAGAATGAGTAAAACAGCCGATGAATGTGCATATCGTGTGCATTATCGGCTGTTTTGTTTGTTGATGACATTGTTTTACGTTGACAAAGTTTGCAGACTGGTATATAATGTAAATGTAGTATTTTATACCACATTTGCAGTGGTATTTTTTACAAAGGAGAGTTTTATGCAATCTGTCCCTCTGCGAAACAAACAAGGTCTGACCGAAGCGGAATTTTTGGCGCAGTATAAGCCGTCCGACTATCCCCGCCCATCGGTAACGGTGGATATGCTGCTGTTCACCATCGAAAACAATGCCCTCAAAATGCTGCTCATTCGTCGGCAAAATCACCCCTATATGCATTCGTGGGCATTGCCGGGCGGTTTTGTTGGCATTGACGAGAGCATCGAACAGGCAGTATACCGTGAATTGGCAGAAGAAACCAACATCACACAGGACGTTTATTTCGAGCAACTGTATACCTTTGGCGAGGTCAACCGTGACCCCCGTATGCGGGTCATCTCCTGTGCATATGTCAGCCTGACGCCCAGCCATAACATCAAAAATACCCGTGCAGGCGACGATGCCGAAGATGCGGCATGGTTTACGGTCGAACTTACCGAAGCCTACCGCAAACCGCAGGAAAACTGCTACGAACTGACCCTTACCAGCGAACAAAAAAATGCTCGCATCAAGTACACGGTAAAAGAGCGGGCGCAAGGAATGCGCAAAACCTACGACTTTTCGCTCAGCGATGCCAGCACCGACCAACTTGCGTTCGACCATGCCCATGTGGTGCATATGGCATTGCAGCGATTGAAAAATAAGGTCAGCTATACCGCCATTGCGTTCAGCCTGTTGCCCAAACAGTTCACGCTCGGTCAACTGCAAAAGGTGTACGAGGTACTGCTTTGCGAAAAGCTCGACCGTGCAAATTTCCGCAAAGCAGTGCGCCATATGGTGCGTCAGGTGGGGCAGCAAACCACCCAGAATGCCCGCCGTTCGGTGATGCTGTTTGAATACGACCCGTTGAGCCATACCGATTGACAGAAAAGGAGAGTTTGAAATGAGTACATCGTTTCACCCAGATCGAAACTATAAAAACAATGCCATGATGATGGATTTTTATGAGATGACCATGGCAAATGCCTATTTCCTCACCGGTCAGAAAGACACACGTGTACTGTACGATATGTTTTTTCGCCGTGTGCCGGACGGCGGTGGTTATGCGGTCGCCTGTGGTTTGGAAAGCTTGGTGGAGTATTTGCTGAACTTTCATTTCGACAAAGAGGACATCGACTATTTTGCCAGCAAGGGCATTTTTTCGCCCGATTTCCTGCAATATCTATCCACCTACCGTTTTAAAGGTGATATTTATGCAATGCCCGAAGGCTGCATCGCTTATCCCAACGAGCCGATGGTACGGGTAGAGGCAGACGCCATCGGTGCGACCCTTATTGAAACGCAGTTGCTGACCTTTATGAACCATCAATCCCGTATTGCTACCAAAGCAAGCCGTATTTGTCGGGGTGGACGTGCGATCATGGAATTTGGCAGTCGCCGTGCGATGGGCAATGATGCAGCCAATCTGGGCGCACGTGCCGCCTATATCGCCGGTGCAGTAGGAACTGCCAACTGCCTTGCCGACCAGAAATACGGTGTGCCTGCATTGGGTACGATGGCACACGCTTTTGTGGAGATGTTCCCCACCGAGTATGAGGCATTTGCAGCTTATGCAAAAATTTATCCCGACAACTGCACCTTGCTCATCGACACCTACGACGTTTTGCACAGTGGTCTGCCCAATGCCATCCGCATCCAAAAAGAAATCCTCGACCCGCTCGGAAAGCGGATGAAAGGCATTCGTCTTGACAGCGGCGACCTTGCGTATCTCTCCAAAAAAGTGCGCAAACGTTTGGATGCTGCCGGTATGCAGGATTGCAAAATTTGCGTATCCAACGGTCTGGACGAGTTCACGATGTCGGATCTCATTCAGCAGGGTGCGCCCATCGACAGCTTTGGCATCGGCGAACGCCTTATTACCGCAGCGTCCGACCCGGTGTTCGGCGGCGTGTACAAGCTGGCAGCGGTGGAAGAAAACGGCGCAATGATCCCCCGCATCAAGGTGAGCGAAAACGAAGTGAAGACCACCAATCCGGGCAAAAAAATGGTATGGCGGTTGTATAATAAAGACAGCGGTTTTGCCATCTGTGACGTGATCACGATGGACGACGAGGAGATTTTGGAAGATATGCCGTATAGCTGTGTCGACCCCGAAAAACCGTGGAAAAATATCACCATCGAGAATTTCCGTGCGGTCAAGATTTTAAAACCGGTCATTGTAAACGGCGAGCTGGTGCAGCCTCTGCCCAGTTTGGAGGAGATTCGTGCCTTTACCCGTCACCAACTGGAAAACGAGGTGTGGGAAGAAGAACAGCGGCTGTATAACCCCCACCAACATTACGTGAATATGAGCCATACTGCCTATGCGCTGAAAATGCGTATGCGGGACGAGTATCATTTTTAAGCGAGGGACGATCTATGCAGGAATATATCAAAGTGGCAGCAGCCACGCCCCACGTGTTCATTGCAGCACCCAAAAAGAATGTACAGGCAGCACTTCGCCTTGCAAAAGAACATTCCGACTGTCAACTGATGGTCTTTCCGGAATTGTCGGTCACAGGCTATACCTGCGCCGATTTGTTTGGGCAAAGCCATCTGTTGGAACAGGCAGTGCAAGCGACCTACTGGCTGGCAGAACAACTGCCTCTTGTGGGTTTTTGCGGTATGGCGGTCGTTGGTCTGCCGGTGTTCGCAGATAACCAACTGTTCAACTGTGCAGCTTTTTTGCAAGACGGCACGGTTTTGGCACTGGTGCCGAAACGTCATCTGCCCAACTATCGTGAATTTTACGAAAAACGCTGGTTTGCACCGGCAAAAGACCGTCGCAGCGACCATGTTCTGCTTGCCGATCATAAGGGCGAATGGCATGACGTTCCGTTTGGGGAGGACATTCTGGTGTCGAGTGGCGACCGCCGTGTGGTGATAGGGGTAGATCTGTGCGAAGATCTTTGGGCACCTGTTCCGCCCAGCAGTTTGGCAAGTATGGCAGGTGCAAACATCATCGTCAACCCGTCAGCCAGCAACGAAACCATTTCCAAGCAGGACTATCGCCGTGATTTAGTGCGGATGCAGTCGGCACGATGCGTGTGTGGCTATTTATATGCCAGTGCCGGACAGGACGAAAGTACCACCGATGTGGTATTTTCGGGACACAGTATTATCAGTACAAACGGAAGTTTGCAGGCAGAGTCCATCTATCCCGAAAACAACGAGGCAGTAATTACCGCTGTGCTGGATTTACAGCAGCTGCAAACCGAGCGACAAATGCTCAACTCCTTTATGACCGAAGCGCATCTGTCGGCACCGTGGCGCACGGTAACAGCTCCCTCGTTGGGCAAAACCGATGCTCCCGTTCGATATGAGATGCTGAAACCCGACCCCATGCCCTTTATCCCAAAAGGAGAGGCACAGGTGAATAAACGCTGCGCCGAAATCGCCAAAATACAGGCGACAGGTTTGTCGCAACGGCTGAAAAAGACAGGAATGCAGCATCTTGTTATTGGAATGTCGGGCGGATTGGACAGCACTTTGGCGTTTTTGGTAGCAGTCGATGCTATGAAGCAGCTGCATCTGCCTATATCGAATATCTACGGAATCACCATGCCCTGTGTGGGAACGACCACTCGCACCCGCAGCAATGCCGAAACACTGGTAAGGGGATACGGTGCGACCTTTCAACAGATCGACATCAAACAGGCAGCCATGCTGCATCTGCGTGATATTGGTCATGCGGAAGATGTGTGCGATGTCGCATTTGAAAACACACAGGCACGAGAGCGCACCCAAATTTTGATGGACGTCGCCAATATGCACAATGCACTGGTAGTCGGTACAGGGGATCTGTCCGAACTGGCACTGGGTTGGTGTACCTATAACGGCGACCATATGAGTATGTACGGTGTGAACGGGTCTATCCCCAAAACACTGGTAAAAACACTGGTGAAATGGCACGCCGATACCAAAGCAGCCGACTTTGAGGGATTGAAAGAGGTGCTGTACGACATTCTGGATACCCCCATCAGCCCCGAGTTGTTACCGGTTTCGGATACAGGCGAGATGCAGCAGAAAACCGAAGAAACCATCGGAAAATACGACCTGCACGATTTCTTCCTGTTCCATATGATGCGCTACGGCGAAAGTCCTCGCAAGATTTTTGCACTGGCACAGGCAGCCTATCCCGACATCGACAAAGTGTATATCAAAACAACGCTGCAAACTTTCTACCGTCGCTTCTTCACCCAGCAGTTCAAGCGTAGCTGCTTGCCGGACGGTGTAAAGGTGGGGTCGGTCGCATTGTCGCCCCGTGGAGATTGGAGAATGCCCAGTGATGCCGACGCAGCCGAATTTTTACAGGATATTGAATAAAAAGCCTTCCCCTTGAGGGGAAGGTGGCTGCGCAAGCAGACGGATGAGGTGGAAATACCATATTCTTAAAAGTAAAAACCGCATGGAATGCATCAAACAGTGCGCTCCATGCGGTTTTTTGTTATAGATTTTTCATCCACAGTGCTGCCAGTGGGCCACTGCCCGAAAGAGCAGCGAGCATTACTTTGTAAAAATCTGCACCCTTTTCGATGAAAGCATCTTTTGCAGACTCGGCAGTCGCTTTGTCGGGCAGTAAAATTGACAGGTGGAATACGTCCTGCCCGAGTTCCTGAATGTGGCAGTCCAACAGATAACCACCCGCCGCAGGCAGTACAACAGCTTTGTTTTCCGCCGCTTTTCTTGCCCATTGCTGCGCAAGCACGGCAGCTTGTACCGCCTGTTCCCGAATGCTGCGAGGCAGATCGGTGAGCAATAGGTCGGCGACCTGCCGTCCCTTTTCGGTAATATGATACCGTTCGTCTTCGACAGTTACCAATTCCTGTGTTTCCAAGTCCGAAAGACAATCGGCAAGCTCGAAATAGTTTACCAGTTCTTTTTCCAGCATCGCCTGTTCCAATTCGGCACGAGAAAGGGGATGGGCAACGGTACGGATCACATAGCACAGCAAAATGCGGATTTGAGTGGTTGTTGTAAGACCGCCGGGCTTTACGCCGGCTGTAAACGCTTCACGTGGCATTCCTCATTCACACCTTTCAAGGGATGGGCTGCATCAACAGCACTGTAACTATTATATAACGTTTTTGCCGGTCGATACAAGTGCAAATTTTATGAAAGGATGTTTAGCCACAGGGACAGGTGAAATCGGTTTCGATGGTGCGACGGGTGTTTTCGGTAGAATAGACCCAGTGGTCCAGATGCCCTTGTGCGATGAAATAACGGGGCGGAATGGTGTATTGCTCGTCCAATGCTGCCAAGATCACCAGCTTTACCTTCATCTTTTCGGGCAGAATGCTTTTGATGTACACACTTACCACCTGACCGGGAGCAAGCAGTTTGCCGCTTGGCTCGGCAAGTCCTGCCAAGTTGGGGGCAAGTTCGATGAATACGCCGTAATCTTCAACGCTGCGCACAATGCCCAGTACGGTTTCCCCAGCCGAAAACAACGCTGCATTTTCCTGCCATGTCCCCATCAGTTCCCGCAGCGACAGCACGAACCGCCCTTGTGGGTCGATGCTGCGGATAACGCAGTGTAGCTGCTGTCCGACCGATACCCGATCGGTGGGCGAACTGATGCGTGACACCGAAAGGCAATCAATGGGCAGCAATGCCGAGATGCCACAGCCAACATCGCAAAAAGCCCCAAACGGCTCGATATGGGTCACGCTGCAATCCAGAACGTCACCGCACCGCAGCCCCGAAAGATACTGTCGGCGACACCGCTGCTGTGCTTTGGTACGGCTAAGCAGTGCCACAGGTCCGTTGGGGCCGGCGGTAAACCCCGTCACCACAAAACACACCGGGCGCCCCACACGGGTAAGGATAGCGATCTGTCGTACTTTTCCCTCGGCGATCCCCTCAGCGCATTCTTCGTATGGCATTACCCCTTCGCAGCCTGCAAAGCTGAAACGCAGCTGCTTTTGTGCGTCGAATGCACGAGCTCGTCCTTGCAAAATTTGTCCGGTAAGCATTGCCGACCGTAGTTGTTCGCAGCCAAAGTCCATGGCAAATGTGCCGGTTCCTTCGGTTTCAAATCCCGTCATTTCAAGTTCCTCCTTATTCATGCAATACACGCCAAAAGGCGATTCCATATCAATATATGCAGTGTATTGCCCCAAAAACCCACCTTACCGAAATATTTTTGCCCCAAACATCCCCAAAACTGTGAAAAAGATTGCCAAGAAGAATTGCACAAAACCGCACTGCGTACTATAATAGAAAGGAAACCCTGCTTGCAGTTTGAAAACCCCTGCAAGCAATGGGCAACTTTGAAAGAATAAAGGAGCTGGACGCAGCATGGACGTGCAAGTAAACGATATGATTCAAACCCGAAAACCGCATCCTTGCGGCAACAGCCTTTTTTTGGTATTGCGTGTGGGAATGGATTTTCGCATCCGCTGTACCGGCTGCGGGCGGGAAGTCATGATCCCACGTGCCAAGATCGAAAAAAACATCAAAAAAATCATACGACCGGAAGAGGTTCAGAAATAAACTATGTTTGATAAATTAGCCGACGTAGAACGTCGTTTTGAAGAAATCAATCAGCGATTGCAGGAGCCTGCCACGGTGCAGAACAACGAGTTGTACCGTGGCCTGATGAAAGAATATCGGATGCTGGAGCCGATCGTGCAAAAGTTGGCGGAATACAACGCTGCAAAGGCAGAACACGAAGAAGCGAAAGAACTGCTGGAGGAAAGCGGGCTGGATGCGGATTTCCGTGAAATGGTGCAGCAACAGCTTTCCGACGGCAAGGAAAAAATGGAACAGTACGGCAACGAATTGAAGATTTTACTGCTGCCCAAAGACCCCCGTGACGAGAAAAACGTTATTTTGGAGATTCGAGGCGGTGCAGGCGGTGAGGAGGCAGCCTTGTTTGCCAACAGCTTGCTGCGGATGTACTCGATGTATGCCGACGCACAGGGCTGGAAAACCGAGATCCTCAGCTTGAACGCCACCGAACTGGGCGGCGTGAAAGAAGTGAGCATGGCGGTAGAGGGCAATGGTGCATACAGTCGCCTGAAATTTGAAAGCGGTGTCCACCGTGTACAACGTGTGCCCGAAACCGAAACACAGGGACGTGTGCATACTTCCACCGTCACCGTGGCTGTAATGGCAGAAGCCGAGGAAGTCGACTTTGAGCTGGACATGAACGATTTGAAGATCGACACCTTCCGTTCTTCGGGTGCAGGCGGTCAGCATATCAATAAGACATCCAGTGCGATCCGTGTCACCCACCTGCCCAGCGGAATGGTGGTAGAATGTCAGGACGAACGCAGCCAGTTCAAAAACAAAGACAAAGCATTGAAGGTACTGCGCAGTCGTCTGCTTGCCCAAAAGCAGGCAGAGCAAAAGGACGCCATCGACGCTGCCCGCAAAAGCCAGGTCGGCACCGGCGACCGCAGCGAGCGTATTCGTACCTACAATTTCCCGCAGGGACGGCTGACCGATCACCGTGTTGGGCTTACCCTTTACAAGTTGGATTCGATCATGAACGGCGATTTGGATGACATTATCGACACCCTCATTACTGCCGATCAGGCAGAAAAATTGAAGAATACGGAGGAATAAGCGATGCAGACACAACTTGTGCAAGCAGACTCCGTTGGATTGCAGCAAGCAGCACACCTGCTGCAACAGGGGGAAGTAGTTGCTATCCCTACCGAAACCGTATATGGGCTGGCTGCGGATGCCACCAACGGGCAGGCAGTGAAAAAAATCTTCGCTGCAAAAGGTCGCCCGCAGGATAATCCCTTGATTGTCCACATTGACAGCATTGATATGTGGAAAACGTTGGTGAAAGAGGTCACCGCCGATGCCCTTGCACTGGCAAAAGCATTTTGGCCCGGCCCGCTCACGATTATTTTGCCCCACAGTGGAAGTGCAGCCCCCGAAGTCTGCGCAGGGCTGGACACCATTGCCGTGCGGATGCCGTCCCATCCCGTCGCCCGAGCCATCATCACCCAAAGCGGTCTGCCATTGGCAGCACCGTCGGCGAATCTTTCGGGCAGCCCCAGCCCTACCGAAGCACGATACGTGCTGGAGGATATGGAGGGACGTATTCCACTTATCGTAGAAGGCGGAAGCTGTGAAGTGGGGGTAGAATCCACCGTCGTGACCCTTGCAGGTGAACAGCCGGTGTTGCTGCGTCCGGGATATATCACCAAAGAACAACTGGAAGCGGTGCTGCAAAAGGAAGTTTTGGTAGCAGGTGCCGTTACCCAGATGCTGAAAGCGGATGAAATCGCTGCCAGCCCCGGCATGAAATACAAGCATTACGCACCCAAAGCACAGGTGACGATTTTACAGGCAAGCGGCAAAGACTACTGCGACTACCTTAATAAACACGCCGAACAGGGAGTAGCAGCCCTTTGCTACGAAGAAGATGTACCCTATTTGAAAGTGCCGTATGTTGTGTACGGCAAGCAGGAGGATGCTGCATCGCAGGCAAAAGAGTTGTTTTCGGCTCTGCGTCATCTGGACGAAATGGGGGCAAAAGAGGTGTATGCCCGTTGCCCTGCCACCGAAGGGGTCGCACTTGCGGTGTATAACCGTCTGCTGCGGGCAGCGGCGTTTCGGGTGGTGCAGCTATGAGTGCAAAAATGATCGCCATTACAGGCAGAAGCGGCAGCGGAAAATCCAAAGTCGCTGCATATTATCGAAGTCTGGGCTATCCGGTATGCGATGCAGATTTGGTCGCACGGGAAATCGTACAAACCGACCCTGATTGCCTTGCCAAACTGTGCGAACGGTTCGGCACCGATATTTTACACCAAGATGGAAGTTTGAACCGTCGACTGCTTGCGAACAAAGCGTTCGCTACCCCTGAGGGAACAAAAGCACTGACCGACATTACCCATCCTGCCATTATCCGCAGCATTTTACAGCAGCGTGCCGCAAGCACGAACGCTCTTTTCTTTGTGGATGGTGCAGTGATTGTAGGACATACGCTGCAACACTTCTGCGATAAAATTATCCTGGTATCCACCAGTGATGCACTGGCGGTACAGCGCATTTGCAGCCGTGACGCTATTTCGCCCGAAATGGCACAGCGCAGACTGGATGCGCAAACGCCTCTTTCAGTTTTGCGAGAGGCTGCCGATTACGAGATCGAAAATACGACGACTGAACACAACCTGCTGCAACAGGCAGATACGGTTTTGCAGATGCTGACAGATAAGGAGATCTATGAAGAAAAAACGCTTTAAACGATGGTTCGTTTTACTGGCTGCACTGCTGGTGTTGTTTTTTGTCGTTCCGAGCGTGATTCATAAAATCGAACAAAGCCGGTATCCTCAAAAATACAGTGAAAGTGTGGAAAAATGGGCAGCGGAATATCAAATCGACCCCAATATCCTGTATGCGGTCATCCGTACCGAAAGCAGTTTTGACCCACAAGCAGAGTCCAACGTAGGGGCAAGAGGATTGATGCAGATGACCGAAGAAACCTTCCAATGGATCAAATCCAAAATCGCAGCACAGGAACCGCTCGAATTTGATTCCCTTTACGATCCGGATACCAGCATCCGCTTTGGTGCTTACTTTATGGACCTTTGTATGGAACGATACAGTGGCGACCTTTCCACGGCTGCTGCTGCTTATCACAGCGGATGGGGAACGGTGGACGGACTTCTGGAAGACCCCGCTTATACCACCGACGGTGTTACACTCACCGAATATCCTTACCCACAAATGAATCGGTATGTGTACAAAATCAACCGCAGCTATCAAAAATATGTGTCCCTTTACGGAGAGCAGTAATCGCTGCTTTCCGAGGAAAGTGGGCGGTGGAATCCCATCGCCCCAATAGATGATTAAAAGGAGTGTTTTCAATGGAAAAGAAAACGGCAAAAGAACTGGCAGAAGAATTGCTGTACAAGGCTCCCCATGCTGCTGATGCAGACCCTGATTGCATCGCAAAGGCACAGGAGTTTTGTGAAGGATACAAAAAGTTTCTGGATGACGGTAAGACCGAGCGTGAAGCAGTTCAGGCTGGCGAAAAATTGCTGGTCGAGGCAGGCTACCGCAAATTCGAGCGTGGAATGAAGTTGAATCCCGGTGACAAGATTTACTACGTTAACCGTGAAAAATGCCTGCTGGCTTCTACCATCGGCACCAACAGCTTGGAAGCAGGTCTGCATATCAACGCTGCCCATGTAGACGCACCTCGTCTGGACCTGAAACCCACCCCTCTTTATGAGAAAGACGGTTTGTCCCTCTTTAAAACCCACTATTACGGCGGTATCCGCAAGTATCAGTGGGTGGCTACTCCGTTGGCTTTGCACGGCGTTATCTACAAAAAAGACGGCGAACGTGTGAACATTTGCATCGGTGAAAACGCAGGCGATCCCGTATTCTGCATCACCGACCTGTTGCCTCATCTGTCGGCAGACCAGAACAAACGCACCCTGTCCGACGGCATCCGTGGCGAGGAACTCAACATTCTGGTTGGCAGTTTGCCCTTTATGGACGAGGAAGCAAGCGACCGTATCAAGCTGTACACCATGCAGCTGTTGAATGAAAAATATGGTATCACCGAGCGTGATTTCATCCGTGCCGAGATCGAAGTTGTTCCTGCTGCAAAAGCTGCTGACATCGGTTTCGACCGTGGTCTGGTAGGTGGCTATGGTCAGGATGATCGTAGCTGTGCTTACACTGCACTGATGGCAGAGATTGAGTGCAAAAACCCCGCTTTCACTACACTGTGCGTTCTGACCGACAAAGAGGAGATCGGCAGCGTTGGTTACACCGGCTTGTCCAGTGACTTTATGCTGAACTATATCCGTAAGCTGGCAGCCTGCATGAATGCTGACATCGTAGAGGTGCTGGAGCATTCCCGTTGCCTGTCTGCTGACGTAAGCGCAGCTTATGACCCCACTTTCCCCGACGCTTTCGATCCTCGCAACAGCGCATACATCAACAAGGGTGTTACTTTGACTAAATATACCGGCAGCCGTGGTAAAGGCGGCACCAACGATGCAAACGCAGAGATGATGGAGTATGCAATGCGTTTGCTGGACAACGCAGGTGTTGTATGGCAGACGGGCGAGCTGGGCAAAGTAGACCAAGGCGGTGGCGGAACCGTTGCGCTGATGATCGCTTCGCTGGGCGTTGACACCGTAGACATCGGTGTACCCGTTCTGGCAATGCACTCTCCCTTCGAAATTACTGCAAAAGCAGACGTGTACAATACTTACCGTGCATTTGCAGCTTTTGCAAACAGCGCAGAATAATCTGAAATTTGTATTATATGCAAACAAGCAGGCAGGGAAAACATCCCTGCCTGCTTGAGGCTGTAGAAAAAGTGCTTTTGTTTTCGAAATTTCTTACTTTTGCTGAAAATCCCCTCATCAGTCACGCTCTGCGTGACAGCTTCCCCCCAGGGGGAAGCCAAAAAACAAACACTGTTTCGTCAAAGAAAAAGCCTTCCCCTTGAGGGGAAGGTGGCTGCGCAGCAGACGGATGAGGTGGAACGGCTGCATTGGCAATTCAAAATCGGCTTTTTCTGCAAACTGAAGCAGGCAGGGAAAACATCCCTGCCTGCTTGTTTTATTTTTGATTCAAAAAAGAAGATGCACCCGTTAAAATAAAACGGTTCATAAGTTGTGCGATTTCTTGCGGTGATTGCTGCATATCTGTGGTGATCCATTGTTCTACCACCCCTAAACACCCCGATAATACAAAGGTGAGAAAGTATTCCGATAGATAGGTCGGCGCACCGCAAAGATTTCTTGCCCAGATGCCAAGGCATCGGTTGCGCACCACATCCATCACCCGACGTACGAAGCCGGAATTTCCGTTCGATGCCAGCATCGTGCTGCAAAAATCACGGTGGTCGGCAAGAAATTGAAATACCTGTATCATTGTTTCGTCAGCCGAGGGAACATTTTCGGCAATACAGAGGTCGTGCTGCTCGAATTGGTCAAGCACAGTGCAAAGCCCTTGCAAAATCTCTTGCTCTATTTCGTCCCAAAGTTCGGCTACACTGGCATAGTGCAGATAAAACGTGCTGCGGTTCAGGTTGCATACCCGTGTAAGTTCTTGTACGCTGATCTGCTGGAACGGTTTTTCTTTCATCAGTTGCAGCAATCCGGCATGGAGCGTTTCACGGGTGCGCTGGATGCGACGATCTTGTGAAATAGAAGTTGAGCCCATTTTATCACCTCGTAATCGACATATTTTTTAAAAGTGTTGTTTTATCGACAAACTGTGGAAAAAATGCTGTTGCACCCTCTTTTCTCTTTGATTATAATAAATTCAGGTGAAATAATCAACACTGTGTTTATTATCCTGTATTCTGCACAGGAAAATCATTTTCTGAAAAGTGATTTTATGCGTTGTCTGTGCAAAAAATGTCGATTTTTGCAAAAGACTCAACGCATATTTACGAGAAAGGAAGATTTGATTGGAAAATCAACATTTTGTAACATTCAAAGATGTATGCAAATATTATCAGGCAGGTGAAAGTCGCATCGCCGCAGCCGACCATATGAGTTTTTACATCGAAAAAGGCGAGTTTTGCGTCATTGTTGGGCCGTCCGGTGCCGGAAAAACGACGTTGCTCAATATGCTGGGTGGTATGGACCCCTGTGACGAGGGAGAAATTTGGCTGGACAATAACCTTATCAGCAAATGCAACGCCAAACAGCTAACAGCCTATCGGCGGTACGATGTTGGCTTTGTATTCCAGTTCTATAATTTGGTGCAGAACCTCACTGCACTGGAAAATGTGGAACTTGCTATCGAAATCTGCAAAGACCCCCTCGATGCCAAAACCGTGTTGGAAGAAGTCGGACTGGGACATCGTTTGAACAACTTTCCGGCACAACTTTCGGGCGGTGAACAACAGCGTGTGTCCATTGCCCGTGCGCTTGCAAAGAATCCCAAGATTTTGCTGTGCGACGAGCCTACCGGTGCGCTCGATTACAAGACCGGCAAGGCAGTGCTGAAGCTATTACAGGACACCTGCCGGAAAACCGGAAAGACGGTCATCGTCATTACCCATAACCTTGCCATCACCCCTATGGCAGACCGCATCATTCGGGTAAACAGCGGAACTATCTTGTCCAACGACATCAACCCGAACCCCACACCCGTAGAGCAGATTGAGTGGTGAGTACAGCACAATGAAAAAGAATTATTGGAAAAATATCTTTCGTGAAGTCGGTTCTACCCGAAACCGCTTTTTGGCAATTGTTGTCATTGTTGCGCTCGGTGTGTGTATGTTTACAGGACTTGTGGTCACTTCGCCCAATATGCTGTACAGTGGCGACCGCTATTTCGACCAGACAAATTTAATGGATCTGCGCATCATCTCCACTCTCGGTCTGACCGAAACCGACTTGCAGGAAATCGAACAGGTAGAGGGCGTAAATGGTGTTATGCCTGCAAAAAGCGTCGACTGTTTGTTCCTCGACCCAAAAGGCGATACCCTTGTGTCCCGTATCCAATCCATCCCGCAGGATACTTCGCAGGAGAATCAGGACTATCTCAATCAATTTACGTTGTTAGAAGGCAGAATGCCCGAATCGGCGCAGGAATGCGTGATCGTAAATACCGGCGTCGGTTCCACTGTGACCATCGGCGACACCCTTGTTTTGTCGCCCGATAATGCCGACCTTTCCGAACAGCTTGCCCATACCGAATGGAAGATCGTAGGCGTTGTGTCGGTACCCACCAATTTTTCGATCGACGCCGAAACCGTAACCGTAGGCGACGGGCAATCGGACTTGTTGGTGTTTGCTCCACAGGAAAATTTCATTGCCGACATTTACACCACCATCTATCTAACAGTGGACGGCGCACAGCAGCTGCACACTTACAGCGACGAATACGATGACACTGTACAGGCTGTGGCAGACCGTTTGGAAGAATTGGGTCTGACCCAAAGCGAACTGCGCAAAAGCGAGGTCATCGAAGATGCCCAAAGTCAGTTAGATGAGGCAAAACAGGAGTATGAAACACAAAAAGCTGATGTAGAATCACAGCTTGCCCTCGCTGAGGCAGAGCTGGCAGAGGCAGAAGCTTTGATTGAACAGAACGAAGCAAAACTGGAATCGGGCGAAAAGGAGTGGGAAAACGGCACTACGCAGCTTGCCCAGAAAAAACTGGAATTTTCCCAGACTCTCACCCAAAAGCAACAGGAAATTACCCAAGCCCGCAAACAAATTTCACAGGGCAGACAGCAGTTGGAACTGGCAAAACAACAGCTGGAAAGTGCAAAAAGCCAATACCAGCAAGCACTCGACGCACAAGCCCAGGTAGAAAGCGGAAAACAACAGCTGGAAAGTGCCAAACAACAGCTTTCTCTGGCAGAGCAGGCAGTACAGACCGCAGAAAAAATGCTGCCTGCCATGCAGCAAACTGCCCAAACGGCACAGCAAGCAGCCGAAACAGCGAAAACACAGGCACAACAGGCGCAAACAGCAAAAGAAGAACTGGCTGCAAGAGAGGACATCAAACAGGGGCTTGCTTACAAAGCAGATCTAGATGCCGTTTTGGCAACCTACCCCCAATATTCGACCATCGAAGAATTGCTGATGGACCCTCCCCAAGAGATGAGTGCAGAACAGCTTGCTGAACTGCAAACAAAATATCAGCAATATCAAACAGCAAAAACACAAATGGATGCAGCGGAACTGGCAGTCCAATCAGCTCAGCTACGTGCTGAACAGCTCGAACAGGCAGCGAAGCAATCCCAACAACTGTACGAAAACACCCAGACTTCCCTGCAAGAGGGAAAAGCTTCGATAGAAAGCAGTAAAACCCTGATCGCAGAAAAAGAACAACAGTTGCAGCAGGCGGAAGAAATGCTTGCCCAATATGAGCAACTATTGCAAACAGCCCCTGCACAAATCGCAGAAGGCGAAAAACAGATCGCCGAAAACGAAGCAAAACTGACCGATGCCGAAAATCAGCTTGAGGAAGGCGTTCTTGCTCTTTCGCTTGCTCCTGCCCAAGCAGAGGTAGAATTTGAAAATGCCCAAAATCAGTTGGACGAAGCCAAAAAGCAGATAGAAGAAGGCAAAGTGCAACTGGAGGAGGGAAAACAAGAACTCGAGGAAGGCAAAGCGGAGTTTGAAAGCAAAAAGGAAGAAGCACAACAAAAACTCAACGACGCCGAAGATCAGCTGATCGAAGCACAGCAGGAGATCGATAAGATCGACTCTTGTGAATGGTATGTTTTGGACAGAGGAACTTTGATGTCCAGTGCAACATTCGAAAGCAATGCCGAAAAACTGGCATCTATGGCAACTGTTTTCCCCATTTTCTTCTTCTTAGTCGCTGCACTGGTGGCACTGACTACGATGACCCGTATGGTAGACGAAAATCGTACCCAAATCGGTGTCTTTAAGGCGTTGGGATATAGCGAATCTGCCATCACGGCAAAATATCTTTTGTACGCAGCGATCGCAAGCATCACAGGCAGTGCGATCGGTCTGTTTGCAGGTTTTGCTGCGATCCCGTTGCTGTTGTGGAACGCCTATTCCGCTATGTACAAATTGCCCGAATTTTGCTTGCAATTCGATTGGCGGCTTGCGGTTGCAGCTATCGCCGCTGCAACGCTGTGTACCGCCGGTGCTACCGTGAACGCCTGCCACAGCACACTGAAAGAAAAACCTGCCAGCCTGCTGATGCCAAAAGCCCCCAAAGCCGGCAAGCGTATTTTGCTGGAGCGAATCCCGTTCCTTTGGAGCCGGATGACATTTACCCAAAAGGTAACTGCACGCAACCTGTTCCGCTACAAAAAACGCTTTTTCATGACAGTGATCGGTATTTCCGGCTGTACCGCACTCTTGATGATCGGCTTTGGCATTCAGGATTCCATCATGGATCTAATGAACACACAGTATCAACAGCTTTGGCATTATGACCTTTCCATTGGTATGAGCAATTCTTCCGCACTGGAAGGGCGGCGTGGAATCGAGGAAATTCTCGCAGACGAAAGTAAAATCGAAAATTCACTGGTTTTGTATCAGAAGACCGCCGATATCAGCGCACAAAACGACGAAACCGTAAGCGTGAGTGTGACTGTACCCCAGCAGCAGGAAAACTTTACCGATTTCGTAACACTGCGTACCCGTGTGGGAAAACATCCGATAGACTTCACCACTGACAGCGTCGTACTTACCGAAAAGGCAGCCGAAATTTTGCAGGTCGGCATTGGCGATGAAGTGACAGTGGAACTGGACGGCGAACAGTTGGCATTTACCCTCACAGGCATTACTGAGAACTATCTGGGCAGCAATCTGTACATTGCCCCTGCTGTGTGGGAGCAGGTACAAGGAAGCGAATCCGATTGGAACATGGTCTATGCCCAAACGCTGTGTGAAGACGCTACTCAGCGCAGTGCTTTGTCACAGGAGATTTTGGAGCGTGACTATATCGAGTCGGCAACTTTCACAGCCGATTCTTCCAAAATATTCTCGGACGCTATCCAAAATATCAACAGTGTTGTCGTGGTCATCATCCTGTTCGCTGCGGTGCTTGCCATCGTGGTACTGTACAATCTTATCAACATCAATGTCGGCGAACGCAAAAAAGAGCTGGCGACCATCAAGGTGTTGGGCTTTTTCGACAAAGAGGTCAGCAAATATATCTTCCGTGAAATCGACGTGCTAAGTGTCATCGGCGCACTGTGCGGTTTGTGCTTGGGTGTGCCATTGCATCAATTCGTTATCAAAACTGTGGAGATCGACCAGATGATGTTTATCCGCAATATGGATTGGACAAGCTACTTGTACAGCTTTATCCTCACCATTTTGTTCACATTACTGGTATCGCTGATTATGAAACCCAGCCTGAAACGAATCGACATGGTAGAAAGCTTAAAAGCACCTGAATAAGAACATACACCCCCATCGCCATCTGATCGGCGATGGGGGTGTCAATTTTGAAAAAACCATAAAAACTTTCACAAGTTGTGGTAAGCAAGGGCAAAGTATGATATAATACCTTTTGTATTATGATAGATGCATTGATTTTCGTCGCTTTACAGGTGAATACCCCAAAAGACGAGATTCGAATAAACAACCGCCAAGGAGGGAATTTTTTCTATGAAATATTGCAAAAAATGCACCATGCCCGACACACGTCCCGGCATTACCTTTGACTCGGAGGGCGTATGCAGTGCGTGCCGCCATTACGAACATCGCAAGGACGTTGATTGGCAGGCTCGCTGGAAAGAGTTCGAGGCTTTGTGCGACAAGTACCGTGGAATGAACGGCCCCGGCGGTTACGATTGTGCCGTGGCAGTTTCGGGTGGTAAAGACAGCCATTTTCAGGTGTATATCCTAAAAGAGGTCATGAAGATGAATCCCATCCTGTTCTCGGTAGAAGATAACTTCCCCATGACCGAAGCAGGTAAGCATAACCTGAAAAACATCAGCGAGGAGTTCGGTTGCACCATCATCAGCTGCAAGCCCAACATCAAAGCACAAAAGAAGCTGATGAGAGCTTTCTTTGAGAAATACGGCAAGCCCACTTGGTATGTCGACCGCATGATCTACACCTTCCCCCTGCATATGGCGTTGAAGTTCAACACGCCTTTCCTGTGCTACGGCGAAAATGTAAGCTTTGAGTACGGCGGAAATTCCGACGAGGAGACCTATTCCGCAAAAGGTCAGATTGAAAACGGCGTTGCAGTTGGATTCCCGAAAGAGGAATTGCTCAGCTACGGTGTGTCCGAAAATGACCTGAAGCTGACCGAAGCCCCCAGCAAAGAGGAATTGGACAAACTCGACCCGTTCTATCTCAGCTACTTCCTGCCGTGGAACAGCTATAAAAACTATATGCTGGCAAAATCCCGTGGATTCCACGACCTGACCCACGAATGGGATCGCCGTCACCACGCAGAGAACTTCGACCAGATCGACTCCCGTGCATATCTGGTACACTCTTGGCTGAAATATCCCAAATTCGGTCATGCAGCCGCTACCGACTACACTGCACGTTATATCCGCTACGGCATGATGACCCGTGAAGAAGCCATCCCTGTCATCAAAGAGCGTGACGGTGCATTGGATCCTCTGTGTGTGCGTGATTTCTGCGAGTTCTGCGGTTATACCGAAGCCGAGTTCTGGGCAGTGATCGACAAACTGTATAACCCCGAGATTTTCGAAAAAGACCAGTTTGGTCGCTGGATGCTGAAACATCCTATCTGGGAAGAAAACAAATAAGCTTATCTAAAATAAAAACACGCAAAGGGCGGGTCGTATGACCCGCCCTTTGCAGTTGAACGTTTTCGTCCACCTTTTTCAAAAGGTGAGGTTTTGGTTTTCCCTTTTTTCAAAAGGGAAACATCACTGCGGTTGCTTCATAGTAAGCCCGATGCGCTTTTTTGCAGTGTCTACCTGCATCACCCATACTGTCACGATGTCGCCGACTTTCAGCACTTCGCTCGGGTGACGAATAAATTTATCACAGATTTGGCTGATGTGTACCAGCCCGTCCTGATGTACTCCGATGTCCACGAATGCCCCGAAGTCAATCACGTTTCTCACTGTACCCGTCAATTTCATTCCCGGTTTCAGGCCTTCCATCTTCATCACGTCTGTGCGCAGCATAGGCGCAGGCAATTCGTCACGCATATCACGTCCTGGACGAAGAAGTTCGCTGACAATATCCCGCAAGGTTGGCAAACCGATACCCAATTTTTCCGCCAACGTACTTTCGCCCATCTGCTGAATGGTGGCAGGCAGCTGCCGAATCCGCTCACCACCGATGTCGGCTGCCTCGTATCCGCAAGCCTCCAACAGGGCGTAAGCTGCGGGATAGCTTTCAGGGTGTACCGCCGTAGCGTCGAGAGCTTCTTTTGCATGAGGTACTCGCAGGAATCCGGCGCATTGTTCGAATGCTTTCGGCCCCAATCCCTTTACCTTTAATAACTGCTTGCGAGAGGTAAATGCACCGCTTTCTTCACGGTATTTTACAATATTTTTTGCGGTTGCTTTGGTCACACCTGCCACACGTTCCAAAAGTGGCGCACTGGCAGTGTTTAAGTCTACACCTACCGTGTTTACGCAGTCTTCCACAACGCCGTCCAATGCAGCAGCAAGACGGGCAGGGGGCATATCGTGCTGATACTGTCCCACACCGACCGCTTTCGGGTCGATTTTTACCAGTTCGGCGAGGGGGTCTTGCAACCGACGTGCAATCGAAACGGCACTGCGCAAATTTACGTCGTACTCGGGGAACTCCTCGGCTGCCAGTTTGCTTGCGGAATAAACACTGGCTCCCGCTTCACTTACCACCATGTAACTGACCGGTCGAGTCAGTTCCCGAATCACTTCGGCAGCGAAAATCTCAGTTTCTTTGCTTGCGGTTCCGTTTCCGATGGCAATAATTTCGACCTGATGCTTTTCAATCAGCTGACAAATCGTCTTTTTTGCAGCTTCCACCCTTTTAAACTCCGGTACAGGGAACACCACAGCAGTATCTAGCACTTTTCCGGTGGGGTCGACGACGGCGACCTTGCAGCCCATGCGATAACCGGGGTCTAGCCCCATAGCCACCTTGCCTTTGATGGGCGGGGCAAGCAAAAGCTGACGCAAATTTTTGCCAAACACTTCGATGGCTCCCTCGGCTGCTTGATCGGTAAGGGTGTTTCGCACTTCACGCTCCAAACTGGGATGGATCAAACGGGAATACCCATCTTCCACCGCTGTGCGTACCTGCTGTGCGCTTTCGCTTTGGTTGCGCAAAAAGGGAGCAAGACAAATCGCAAGGGCTTTTGTTTCCTCCACCTGCACCGCAACTTTCAAAAATCCCTCTCGTTCGCCACGGTCGATGGCAAGCACTCGATGCCCTGCGATTTTGCCGACACTCTGGCTGAACTCGTAGTAACCGCTGTAAACGCTGTCTTCTTCTTTGGCTGCTTTGGTCACGATGGAGCCGTTCTTCAGGTAAAAACTGCGCAGTTTTGTGCGCAAATCGGCACAATCGCTGACCGTTTCGGCGAGAATGTCCCTAGCCCCTGCCAAAGCATCTTCCACAGTAGGCACCTGCTCATTTATAAATTCTTCCGCTTTTTTCAACGGTTCGCCTTTGGGGAATTGCTCCAATAACCAATCGGCAAGAGGCTGCAAGCCTTTTGCTTTTGCCATGCTTGCACGGGTCTTTCGCTTTGGCTTGTAGGGACGGTAGATGTCCTCCACTTCGGCGAGGGTCTGTGCTTTTTCCAGTGCCGCTGCCAGTTCTTCGGTCCAGACACCCTGTTCCTCGATGGATGCACGTACGGTTTCTTTTCGTTCGTCCAGTCCTCGCAGATATTCCAGACGTTCGGCAAGCTGACGTAAAATCTGGTCATCCATGCTGCCTGTCGCCTCTTTACGGTAACGGGCAATGAACGGGATGGTATTGCCTGCATCAATAAGCTCAACGGCAGCCTGTACTTTGTCGGGTTGCTGTGAAAGCTCTTGTGCAATCTGTTGCACGTGTTTTATCATTGTTCTTTCTCCTTGTCAACGATCATTTCGATTTGTGGATTCTTCGCCCAACTGTATCGGAGCGACACTGTTTTTTTGCTTCGTTTGCAAACCACCAGATACCCAAAAAGTACACACCATGCTACAACTGCGATGACACAGGCAGTGGAGAATAGCGGTGTCTGGTAGGTGAATCGAATCTGATTATTTCCCGCAGGGCAGACGATCGCCATCATGCCGTTGTCTACTTTCAACACTTCGGTTTCTTCACCGTTCACAAATGCAGAAAAGCCCTCGTCGTACGGTACCGAAAATACCACAAATTTTTCTTCGTTCAAAGCAATGCTGCCACCAAAACCGGAGGGGTCAGTCCAAACATTTTGCAATCCTGCCAGTTTGCTCTCGGAAACGTCCTGCAAAAAGCGATCTTCCAGCTGGCTTTGCAATTCTTGTGGCAAAATGGGAGCAACACCGCCATAGGTCTGCTGTTGCTCCTCGTCCAGCATGACAGCACGCAGCAAAAGGCTGATCTGGGTGGCATCATCCAGTGTGTTGTAAGTTTCCAAATCCATAAAGTAATCCACCGCAAAGCCAATGGGCAAAGCGTTTTCGTTCTCCCAAATGGCATAGGCGCCCTGGTTTCCGATGCGTGTCCAGCCGACCACCTCGTCCAACTTGGACTGTGTGGACTCGGCAGACTCAAGCGGGCTGAGCAGATACCGACAGCCTAAAAAGCTGCGTAAAATATTCAGCGGAGTGCCGGATTGCTCCTCGCCGGGCTTGGAGGAAACATCCCGCTTTACCCCGATGCTGGGGTAAAATTCCATGATGCTGGGCGCAACGGTACTGTTGAAACAACGCAGATTTGAGCGGTTAAGCCAGATACCCACATTGTCGGGAGCATCTTGGGTGTCGATGCGGTAAAATCCGTCAGCAGGCAGCACGACTTCGGTTTTGGCATCGTACATCTGGTCTTTGTAACCGGCATCGCCCTCCCATTGGGGGAATTTGCCCAGTGCGATGTGCAAAATGGAGTAAACCACCGAAATGCCCAAAACTGCCGCAAGCAAGCGGTTGGAAAAACGCACATGATGGCGTGAATACTTCCAAATGCCGTACAAAATAAGAAATGCAAGAAGCATCTGAAAAATGGTCAGCCAGAATTTCGAAGTGTATTGCTCTACGCCGAAAGTCCAGCTTTCATTCTCCTGCTTTGGAACGATACCAAAAATGATAAAGCTGGCACTGAAAATAGCGGCTGCTTTGAATCCCCACATCAAGTCGATGTCGGAATCCTCCATCGCCTTGATGGTAGCGGCGCACATTAGCAAAATGGGCATATAGTACCACCGTGCATAGTAGCTGGAATTAAAGGCATAAAAACTGGAATTTAAAATCGGTACCATCGCCATACCGAAACAAATCAACAGTACGATGCCAAACGCTGTGCGTTTCTTTTTGTGCAGATAGGCAAGCACACCTGCCATACCTACCAAGGGGAGATAGGCAGTCATGCTTGTGTGACGGATGACCGCATCGGTGAAAACGTTAGGCATATAACAGGGGTCGGGTGGCAGGAACAGCGAATAGAAAATGGCAAAATACTGCTGTACTTTTGCGTACATCAACAGCCCGAATCCGCTGGAAACACTTACGGTGCGAGGATTTTCTGCAAGACAGACGATGGCAGGCAACAGCAGCACACAGCCCATCAAACAACCGAGGACGGCTTCAAAAGCGACCCAGCCGAAGTGCGGAATGGAAATGCGGTATTCTTTGGTTGCCAACTTGACGAAAAAATAGATGAGCAAAAATACGATCTGCCCAAAAAAGAAAAAGTAGCTGTTTACCAGATTGAGTGCCACAAACACTGCAAACATACCACGTCGTTTTTCGTATACGGCTTCATCCAATGCCCATAAAACAAACGGGAAAATTGCGATAACATCTAAAAAATGATTGAAAAAGACATTATAAACACTAAATCCCGAAAATGCATATAAACACGCACCGACGATGGTAAGGTTTCGGCTTTTGGTATACCGACGCAGCCAGAGAAAAGAGGAAAATCCGCTGACCGCAAATTTCAGGCAAAGCAGCGGACACATCAAATAAGGCACCCACGCCGACGGAAACAGCAGGCTGAACCAGAAAAACGGTGAGCCGATCATATAAAAAGAATAACTGTTGATAAAACTGCTGCCAAGGTCGGTCGCCCAGCTGAATTGCCCACCACCTTGTTTGATAAAATCGTTTGCGTACTGCCAAAAGCTGATTTGTTGGCTGTTAAAATCGCCGGCATAGATAAAAAGCCCTTTATCCACGATCATGAACGGAATAAAGATGGCAGCCGATGCCGCAAGGCAAAACAAAAAGGTAAGCCCAGCACCGTCATAGCGATAGTTGGGCTTTTTGAATCCACCAAGCATTTTGATTCCTCCCTTTATACGTCAGGATTTTCCTGCAAAACTTGTGCAATCAGTGCATCCAAGTCCTCCATCGTCTTTAAACATCCGCAAGCACGACGTAAGGCTGGCGCATGATGCAGCCCACGCATATAATACACTGCACTGCTGCGGGATTGACTCATTGCAACATATTCGCCTTTTTCTTCCACCATATCTGCGATCTGTCGGCGCAAAAGTGCCATCCGTTCACGCAGCGGCGGTGTCGGTGGAAGTTCCCGCCCTTTCAGCATCGCCTTTACCTGTGAAAAAAGCCACGGTGCGCCCAAAGCACCCCGTCCGATCATCACGCCGTCACAGCCGGTCTGCTCCATCAGCCGTTTAGCGTCTTCCGCCGTGTTGATGTCACCATTCGCAAGTACGGGGATTTTTACCGCTGCTTTTACCTGTGCGATGATGTCAGGGTGGATGCCCGGACGATACATCTCCTCACGGGTACGTCCATGCACCGCAAGCAAAGCCACACCAGCATCTTCGCAGCGTTTTGCAAGCTCCACGGCGGTCAGCATTTCTTCATTCCAACCGATCCGCATCTTCACGCTGACAGGTCGATTGCCTGCCGCTTGTACCACCGCTTTGGCAATGGCTCCTCCCAGTGCAGGGTCTTTCATCAGCGCACTTCCGGCGCCGCTTCCCACGATTTTAGGGGCGGGACAGCCCATGTTGATGTCGTAAAAATCAAAATCATAATGGGCGATCAGCTTTGTAGCTTCCCCCATCGTTTCGGGTTCTGCACCAAACAACTGTACCCCATACGGCGCACAGTTTTCGCCATTATAAATGAGCTTGGGGCTTTTTTTATCTCCCAATGTAAGTGCTTTTGCACTTACCATTTCGCTTACCGTAAAACAAGCACCAAATTCAGCTGCCAGACGTCGCTGCGCAGCATCGGTAAAGCCTGCCATCGGTGCCAAAGCTGCACCGGGAGCAAGCTGAATCGTTCCTAGCTTCAAAGTATCCCTCTTTATCCAAAATGTAACACACAGCAAAAACCCTGCTGCACATTCGTACAATATTGTATCATAAATTCTGCATTTGTGGTATACTGTTTGCAGTGAAGTTTTCGTGCAATGCTGCGGGCTTTTTCCCCGCTTTGACAGAAAAGGAGAAACAAACGTGAAATTACTTGTGTTAGACGGCAACAGCATTGTGAACCGTGCGTTTTACGGCATCAAGCTGCTTACAACAAAAGATGGTCGCTATACCAATGCCATTTACGGCTTTTTGAATATCCTTGCCCGCCTTTTGGCAGACGAAGCACCCGATGAGGTGGCGATCGCCTTTGACCTGAAAGCACCGACATTCCGCCATAAACTTTATGACGATTACAAAGGCACCCGAAAGGGAATGCCGCAGGAACTTGCCGAGCAGATGCCGGTGCTGAAAGAAATTTTGGCAGCGTTGGGCTTTGCGATGGTAAGCTGCGAAGGCTGGGAGGCAGACGATTTGCTGGGCACTCTTGCAGCTGCTTGCAAACAGCGAGGTGATATTTGCCGTATTGCGACCGGTGACCGTGACAGCTTGCAGCTTGCTGCCGAGAATGTGGCGATTTTGCTTGCATCTACCAAAGCAGGCAAAAGCGAAACGATTTTTATGGATCAGGCAGCAGTAGAGGAAAAATACGGTGTATCGCCAAAACAGTTGATCGAAGTAAAAGCACTGATGGGCGATACCAGTGATAATATCCCGGGTGTAGCAGGTATCGGAGAAAAAACTGCTCTTTCGCTGATTTCCAATTTCGGAAGCGTAGAGGGAGTATACCAGAACATCGAGGACAGCCGTATCAAAGCAGGGCAGCGTACCAAGCTGCTTGCCGGAAAAGAGCAGGCAGAACTTTCCCGCACGTTGGCGGAGATTCGCTGTGATGCCCCTATCGACACACAGACGGGCAGCTATCGCCGTACACAGGGCGACCCCGCACAGGCGGCATTGCTGTTTGGGCAGCTCGAAATGCCTTCGATGGCAGAGAAATTTGGAGTAGGGCAGACAACTGCAACCAAGACAGCACCCGATCTGCCCAAAAAACAGGCACTGCCACTGGAGGAACATCAACCAAGCGGAGCAGTCTACCTGTTGCCGCAAGGGGAACAATGGTTTGCAGTAGATGGTGACGGCATTTGGAAACTGACCGAAACAGATTTGGCAGACTTGCTTGCAAACAGTTTTTTGGAATTGTGGGTATTCGATGCAAAGCCATTGTATAAGTTTGCACTGGAACAACAGCTGCATATCACTAATATCGTATTCGACGCCAAACTGGCAGCCTATTTGCTCAATCCGTCTGCCAGCAGTTACACTGTTTCCCAGCTGGCGATAGAGTATGATGTACAGCCCGAGTATTTATGCGAAGAATGCCCCGATGCCGCTTGTATCGCAAAGCTGTGCGATGCCTTAAAAAAGCAGTGTCAGGAGTGCGAAATGGATTGGCTGCTGACCGAAATGGAACTGCCACTGTCTGCGGTACTTGCAGAAATGGAATTGCTTGGTGTAGAGGTAGATGAAGAAGGCTTGACCCAATTCGGCGCAGAACTGCGGGAAGAACTGGAAAAATTGTTGACCGAAATTTACCAAGAAGTCGGTTATGAGTTCAATCTGAACAGCCCCAAACAGTTGGGAGAAGCCTTGTTCGACAAACTGGGACTTCCTCCCCGCAAAAAGACAAAGAGCGGCTATTCCACCGACGCCGAAACACTGGAGAGCCTGCGGGCATATCATCCGGTCATCGACAAGATTTTGTCTTATCGCACCTATCAAAAACTCAACTCTACCTATGCCGAGGGATTGTTGAAAGTGATCGGCGATGATGGTCGAATCCATTCCACATTCAGCCAGACCGAAACCCGTACAGGCAGAATCTCCTCCAACGAGCCGAACCTGCAAAATATCCCTATCCGCACCGAACTGGGAAGCCGACTGCGAAAATATTTTGTAGCAAAGCAAGGCTGCGTATTTTTGGATGCGGACTACAGCCAGATCGAACTGCGCATTATGGCGCATATTTCGGGGGATGAAGCGATGCAGGAGGCATTTTTGCATAATGCTGACATCCACCGTGCCACCGCAGCCCGTCTGTATCACGTTTCTCCCGACGAGGTCACCAGCCGTATGCGCAGCTCGGTAAAAGCGGTCAATTTTGGCATCTTGTACGGCAAAGGCGCATTTAGTCTTGCCCGTGACTTGGGTGTGTCGGTAAAAGAGGCAGATGCTTTCATCAAAACCTATCTGGGCGCATACCCAAAAGTGAAAGAATATATGGACAAAGTAGTGGAAGATGGCATTCGACAAGGATATGTCACCACATTGTACCATCGTCGTCGGTTGCTGCCCGAGCTGTCCAGTTCGAACCGCAATATCAAAGCACAAGGCGAACGAATGGCTCTGAACACTCCCATCCAAGGCACTGCTGCCGACATCATCAAGCTGGCAATGGTAAAGGTGGCGAATCGCCTACACGCCGAGGGCTTGAAAGCAAAGTTGATTTTGCAGGTACACGATGAATTGATCGTTGAATGTCCTGTCGACGAGATCGAGCAGGCATCGAAAGTGCTGCGGGAAGAAATGGAGTCGGCAGCACAGCTTTCTGTGCCGTTGACAGCAGATGTCAACCAAGGTAAAAACTGGTTGGAGGCACACTGATGCAGGAAATCATCATTCGTACCATGCAATCGACCGACCTTGCCGAATGCGCTGCCATCGAACAGACTGCATTGGATGCATGGAGCATGGAGCAAATCGCCGACGAACTTGCATTTGAGGCAGCACGGCTCTATGTAGCGGAATGGCAAGGAAAAATCGCAGGATTTGCAGCCTTTCAGCTGGCAGCCGACGAAACTACTTTGAATACGGTAACAGTAGCCCCTGCCCTGCGTGGACAGGGAATTGGAAAAGCATTGTTGGAGGATGCCCTTTCACAGCTAAAAAAAGAGGGGGCAGTTAGCTGCTTTTTAGAAGTCCGTGTGCAGAATGAGACTGCTCGCCGTTTGTATCGTTCGCTTGGTTTTGAGGAGGCAGGGATGCGGAAAGGATTTTATAAAAATCCGCCCGACGATGCACTTGTAATGGTAAAAAGTTTGTAGAAAATAGAGGTTTTGTACAAAATGTATATCTTAGGAATCGAATCCAGCTGTGACGAAACCGCTGCAGCTGTTGTAAAAGACGGAACGCAGGTGCTTTCCAGTGTCATTGCGTCATCGGCACAGGAACAAAACCTGTACGGCGGAGTGGTGCCTGAAATCGCAAGCCGCCGCCATATCGAACACATCAGCACCACCGTGCGGCAAGCATTAGAGCAGGCAAACCTGACCATGGAGCAAATCGACGCAGTTGCGGTCACCTTTGCGCCCGGTCTTATCGGTGCCGTGCTGGTGGGAGTCAACTTTGCCAAAGGATTGGCATACGCAAGCGGAAAACCATTGATTCCGGTACATCACCTGCGTGGACACGTCGCAGCGTTGTATCTCTCCCATCCGCAGTTGAAACCGCCCTTTTTGTGTATGGTCGCAAGCGGTGGACATAGCCATATCGTCAAAGTGACCGATTATACCAAGTTTGAGGTACTGGGCAGAACGGTCGACGATGCCGCCGGAGAAGCATTCGATAAGGTCAGTCGTACACTGGGATTGGGGTATCCGGGTGGCCCTGCTGTAAGCAAAGCGGCACAGCAAGGAAACCGCAACGCCTACAAGTTGCCCACCCCCCATGTAGAGGGACGGTATAACGTCAGCTTTTCCGGTTTAAAAACAGCGGTGATGAATGTGGTGAATCAGGCGGAAATGAAAGGCGAAAGCATTTCTGTTTGCGACCTCGCAGCCAGCTTTGAATGGCGTATCACCGAGATTTTGTCTGAAAAGCTGTTGCTTGCTGCAAAAGATACCAATGCGCCCGTCATTTGCCTTGCAGGCGGAGTGGCAGCAAACCACCTGCTGCGTGAGCAGTTGGAAAAAGGAGCAGCAAAAATAAAAGCCGAGCTTTGTATGCCCGAGCTGAAATATTGTGGCGATAATGCAGCGATGATTGCGGCACAGGGGTACTATGAATATCTGGCAGGAAATATCGGCGGATTGGATCTGAACGGTCTGGCGACTTTGCCCATCGACTACCAGTAAGCGTCGGTAATTTTTCTAAAATCGAATTTGTTGCTCTCAAACAGGTTGTTCTAAAAAGAACAGCCTGTTTTTTGCTGAAAAAAGAATGCAAAAATTGTAGGAAATACCAATTGTAATGTTGGTCTAAAGCTGTTAGACTAAAATTACAGAAAGTCTAATGCTATTAGACCGACGGATGACAGGGAGGTGGAAAATGTGAATCATACAGAATTAGGCGAAATGGAAAATCGATTTGCTCAGCTTATTTGGAAATATCAGCCCATTCCATCGGGCGAGTTGACCCGCCTGTGCGAGCAAGAGTTTGAGTGGAAAAAATCCACAACCTACACCATGCTCAAACGGCTGTGTCAGCGAGGTATTTTCGAAAATGAAAACGGCATGGTAAAGGCACTGATTTCGCAAGAGGAATTCTATGCGGAAAAGGGTGCCAAAGTTATCAAAGAAAACTTTGGTGGAAGTCTGCCACGGTTTTTGGCAGCATTCGTAAAAAAGAATGCTTTGGGGCAGGAGGAAATTGACCAACTACAGCAGCTCATCGACCAATACAAGGGGGAATGACTATGATGCAGGAAATTTTCTTAACAGTATTGCAGCAAACCTTTGTAGGTAGTCTGATAGTTTTAGGATTGGTACTCATACGGCTTTTACTTACACAGGCGAAAAAGGGATGGGTATATCCATTCTGGATACTTTTGGTCGTACGTCTGCTAGTGCCGGGGTCGATTTCGTCGGTTTTCAGTCTGCTACCAATCAACCCCGAAAATTTCCGACTGGGACTTGCTAACACCTACGCACCTTTGATGGAAACCGGTATTCCTGTCATCAATAAGGCGGTTAACCCGCTTTTACCGATGGGGGAGCTTACTGCTTCGGTAGACACCATGCAGGTGTGGCTGACGGTGGGCGGTTGGATATGGTTGGTAGGTGCTGCATTTTTTATGGGCAGAGAGGTTGCGGCGGCAATTCATCTCAAACGGCAGATTCGCCGCAACACCCGCATTAGGCAAGGACGGGTATACGAGGTAGAGGGGCTGCAAAGCTCCTTTGTTATGGGCATCATCCACCCCAAAATTTATCTTCCGGCAGGGTTAGAGGAGGAACAGAAGCAGCTGATTTTGGCCCACGAGCAAGTTCATATCCAGCGGCAGGATTGCTTGTGGAAAAGCATCGCATTTTTGCTGCTGTGCCTGCACTGGTTCAATCCGCTGATGTGGATAGCATTTGCACTGTTTTGCAGGGACATGGAGATGAGTTGCGATGAAACCACTACAAAGCCGTTTGATGTAGCTAAAAAGAAGGCTTACGCACAGCTTTTGTTGGAACAGGCAGTGTGCCATCGCTGGCCTGCCCGCCAGACTCCGTTTTCCAACCATGAAACAAAGAAACGCATTCATCGATTACTGGTTCACAAAGCGGTGTCTGTTTGGCAGGCAGGACTTTTGATGACGGCGGGAATCTTGCTGGGAGCAGGGCTGTTCTTAGATCCACCAATGGAGCGTAACTCTCAGCTTGTGGTAAATGTTGCTGGCGATGTATCGGTGAAACAAGAAAATGCCGAGGCAGTTGTGGAGTTTACGCCGGAAAACCACGAACAGCCGGCGGTTACCATACACTTGCAGTTGCCGACCGAAACGAGAGTATCGGAATTAGCTTTCGGCGCTGCATCAATCTATAAGGGTAACCCTTTGCAAGCAGGTTGCAGCTTACAATTTGGAAAAGCAAGTTCAATTGATGGAATTTATAAAATAACCGAAAAGCAGTGCTTGGAACAGCCAAATGAGCAGTGGGAGCTTTTCTATGCCACAGGTTATTGGCGTGTGGTGGGGGATGATGAGGGTATTTCAGTAAAACTTCCCCAGAAAGTTATCTACGGCATCAATGATACAACAGGTTATGCCTTCTGGTTTAATTTTCCACAGGCAATCAGTATCAAAGCTAGTTACGATAGAGAGGAAAGCATTGCACGGCAGGAAGCGTTTGCGCAAGAAATTGCAAAAGGAATTACTATGGAATAACAGAAAAATCCCTGCATCTGAAAAGACGCAGGGATTTTGACTATTTCGACTCTTTTTGTGCAAACCAGATGCGGCAGCGCAGCAGCAACCCGACAAGAGAAACAAGCGCTTGTACCCCGATTCCGAAAATCGTAGCATAAGCAGCACCGTAGATACCGAACCCCTGAATCAGAGGTGTACTGCATCCCCATGCAGCAAGACAGCCCAATAAACTGCTCAATAAAAGCACCTTAGGGCAGCGGGCGATGGTAAGCAAATGAATGAGGATACTGGAACAAACAGTACAAACAGTAGCGACTACCAATGGTTGCAGCAGAGGGGCGTAGTCGAGCAGTTCGGGGGTGGCAGGGTAGAGAAAGCCCAATCCCCAGCGACCCAATAAGGCGACGCCGATGGCACCGCACAGCCACAATGCCACAAGACCGACAAGCAAAAACAGCAATCCTTTGTAATAGGCGAGCCGATCACGGTCGATCCACAGGCGAGCAAAGGTAGTGATAAAGGGAACGAACAGATACAACATTGCTACCTGAAGCACTGCTACCGGCAAAAATACACTGGCAAAATATCCCATTTCAGTACTGCCCAAAATGCGTTCACAGTAGTAACGTGGAATAGAGGGGACAGCTGTGTTCAAAAAGGCACATACGGCAAGGGGCAGGCATTCCTGCAAAAGATGTTGTAGCCGACATCCCCCTGTTTTGGAAAAATCGGCACATTTTTTGGCAAAGCGAATATCCACGCACAGCACAAACAGAGCGTTGGAGATGAGCAGTACCGCCAAAACGAGTGCCAGCTGTTTGGTAAGCAGAAGCCCTGCCACCAAAACCACCAAGGTGAGCAATCCCCGCACACCGAAACTGACGCCGACAATATCCATACGTTCTGCTTTTTGCAGATAGCCGTGCCACACGTCCGACCAGCTTTCGATAAGACGGTAGGCAGTGTAGAGCAAAATGATCCATCGTTGCTCGGCGGAATAACTGTTCACAAAAGCGAACACACAGCAACCAACGAAAGCGACAAGCAAGGTGATATAACGACTGAGCAAGTAAGTGCGGTCGGTGTACTTGCTGTTTAGGTCAGACACCTGAAAGGTGCGCATCCCAAATCCGGCTGCGGAAATCACCACGTTGGAAATGGTCATCGCAGTGGCAAGCAATCCATTTGCATACGCCCCCGCCAGTGCAAGTACCAAAATGGTGATGGCGGATTGACAAATATAAAAAAGCAGACTGCCCACTGTATTGAACAGCAGATTTTTACGAAGTTGATTTTGCATCGTGTTCCTCCACTCACTTCACAAACGGACGGATGCGGCTTTCCATCGCCTGAACATCGGCTTTGGAGATGTACGCTTTTTCCACATAGCCGTAAATGCGCTGTGCAAAATCTGCCAACGGTTTGCAGAAGAAAAAGACCTTTTTCGGCGGCAATTTCAGTGCAAACAAGGCGTGTACTCCAACCAGAGCGCAATATTTCAGCAGATTGAAATGCGGCTTGAAAGGCGGAGCAAAGGGGTCGTCACGGGGAAGATTTTTGTAAACTTCCTCGAGCAGATCAGCCATACGCAGATAGGCAGGGGTGTCGGTGTTGTCAAAATAACCCTCGATGATTTCTTTTTCGATGGGAAAAGGGGGATTTTCCTGCTGTGCAGCCTGTTCGAACTGGTCGTAATCGGTAACATACTGTGCATTTTTATAAATCACAGGGTCGAATTGATGTTCAATCGGTACCGGACGCAGGATATGACAGCTTTTTTGTGCAAAATATACTTCGGCAATGGCAGTGCTCATCCAGATAAAGATATTGTCGGCAGCGGTGATCCACTGTTTTACACTGTCGGCAAAAATAATGTGGAAATTCGGGCGACGTTTTGCCAGTTGCTCCAGTTCGGCACATTTCCACTCGCTGGGATGACGCCGATAGACCAGCTGTTCGTCCGGATGCTCGGCAAGATAACGGTCGAACCATGCGAGGGTCTGCTCCATCGAAACCTTGTTGGTGTGCGCAAAACCAGTGAAGTCCTCGCCTGCCATTTCCGAAAGTTCTTTTACTTCCTGCTCGCTCATGCTGGCATAACCAAAGCTGGAGATGTAGAGCAGCAGTCTTTTGTTGGGGTCCAGCCCGAACTCTTGGCACAGTTGCTGCTTGGTTTTGAAATATCCGTTAAATTCGGGACGCAGAAAATCCATCATCACTGCGCCGGTAACAGGGCAGTTTTTTTGCTCCATACCGTGTGCCATCAGACGCTTTTGGGTCAGAGTTCCCCAGCAGGTTTGAACACAGCGTTTTGCGTTTCCGCTGAAATTGAACCATGCGCCTTCTTCCTGCGTGTCGCTGAGCATTTGCTCCCAGTGCAGATTGACCACTTTACGGCATTTGCCGACATTATTATAAACGTGGCTGTTGATCGCCTCATCGTCGTACATACAACTGGAAACCAACACTTTCGGGCGAGCCCATGTAATATATTTCAGCTTTTTACGGTCGAGTAGTTGATGGATCGCTACCGAATACCCCCGTCGTTCCAGCTCCAATTTCAGCAGCAAAAGGCTTTCGTATTCACGCACAACGTGCTCGTACAAAATCAAAAAATCCAGTGCCATCAATCATTCTCCTTATTTCGATAGATCGCTGAACAGCATTTGTGAAAAAGCAGGCAGCCCGTATTCCGTGTCAAGATGGAACCCGTCAAAAAACTGCGTGTCGTCGTCGAAGTCGGGGCGATTCTCCCATTCGTAGTCCAGCACTTCAAAACCGGAACGTTCGGCAGCATCGTGCAGACGGGGAAGAACCTTTTCGGTCATTTGGTCGGTAATTCCAAGCGGAGTGCAAACTTCTTCTAAAACATTGTCGGACATCAGGGGCAGCAAAATCGTTACCTCGATGCCTTTTTCTGTACAATCGGCGCAAAAAGCAAGCAAACGCTCGAATTGCTGTTCGTTCAAACTCCAGTTTTGACAGTTCGGCAAAATCAACTGCGGATATTCTGCCAAACGAGTATGCAGCGGATAAACTGTGCCGTCGTCGGCGGTGTAGTCGTCAGGATATTGCCAGTCGCCGGTTTCTCGCTCAACCTGTGCTTGCGCCCAAGTCATCTCGGTTTCTCCACCTATGCGTTGCCCAAGCCAAATCAACCAGTTCGTAAAGGAGGTAAGGGTGTTTACGTTGTATTCCAGATTTAAGATATATGCCAGCGGATTGTTCAGAGTGTCTTGTAGGCTGCTCATGCGGTCGGTGTCGTATTTGTCGTTGAGGGTATAAAAACTAAGCCCAATCAATAATTCTTTGACGTTGGGATTTTTCTCCAAAGCAAACTGCGCCAAATCTAACGTTTCACGCAAGGATGCACCGCCGAAGGCGAGGTTTTGCCAAGGCTTACCGCTGACTTGTTGGGCAAGCTGCATATCGAAGTGTGCCAAACGGCTGTCGCCTAAAATAAGATAGTCGCCACTTTGCGCAGTGAATGCCCGCACCCGTGCGATGGGAGCAGTAGACCCTGCCCCACTGCGGATACCAAAATAATTGTTTGGCTCGAATGCAATAAAGAATGCCAGATACAACACCAGAGGAATGCAGAGGAATGCAAGTTTTTTACAAAGATGTTTCACGAAATTCCTCCTTTAAAAGTTTGCATAAGCAAAGCCCTGTGCATTCATACCGCCATTTTGAATGATGAATCCGATCAAAATGAAGATCACCAGTGCATAGTCGATCGCCCAGCGCAGCTTAGGGCTTTGTGCAGCGATCACCAGTTCGGCGGCTTTGTTTTTGAATTTACTGCTGCGCAGCCAATCCAGCCAGATGGCAAGTGCAAGCCCACAAGCAACGAAAATCAGCCAGCTAAATGCCATCACAGGCTTTGCATAGAATGCCATTTGAATGTCGGCATACCATTCTTGCGCAAACTGAACAGGGGATAGCTGATGCAGCATACCGCCGAGATAGGCAAAGCAATCCTGCACCGAAAAGGCATCTCCCAGTGTGTTGGTCGAGGAACCCATTTTAAAAAATACAAGGCTGAGCGTCCACAGTGCAAATACGCCGGTTCGCTTCGTCCATATCAGCCAAAGCGGCGGTTTCTTTTTTGGTTTTCCCAAATAGCGGTGAAAAAGTTCTTCCCCCACCCGATAAACTGCCTGTAAAATTCCCCATACGACAAACGGCAAGGTGCTTCCGTGCCAAAAGCCGGAAACAAAAAAGACGATGGCAACACTGGAAATCATGGGCGGATTTTGCACCCGCTTACCGATGATGGGAAGATGGCTTGTCCAGCGTCCCCAAACCAGCGGCATGAACAGGTAATCTTGCAGCCACGAGGACAGCGAGATATGCCAACGACTCCAGAAGCCGGAAAAATTGGTGGAAAAATATGGCGTTTTAAAGTTTTCGGGCAGTTCGATGTCCAAAAGCAGCGCAGATGCCCGTGCCATTTCCGAGTAACCACAGAAATCGAAGTAAAGAACGAAAGAGTACGCGATAGCAGCAACAAGCAGCGAAAGCCCGCCACGCTGTGCATAATTTTCGAATACATGATTTACATACAGTGCCAGTACATCGCTGACGGCAACTTTCTTGAAAAGCCCCAGTGCAAACAGACGCAATGCCCGACCGGTGCGCACAGGGTCGAAGCGATGCTCTTTTTTCAGTTGGGGAAGAATTTGACTTCCCCGACAGATAGGGCCCGAAGAAATGGTACCAAAAAATCCGGTGAAGATGGAAAAATGCAGCAGATTCGTTTCGGGCTGCAAATCGCCACGGGACACGTCGACCAGATAACCGATGATAGCAAAGGTATAAAAACTGATGCCCAGCGGAAAGGTGAGCATTTGCGCCCCTTGCTCGAAAATGTCGGCTCCAAACAATACCGGCAATGTGGCGTTATAGTATTTGAATACCCCCAAAACGACAAGGCATCCGCCTACCCCAAGCCAAAGCAACCGTTTTTTGTTGTGGCTGTGGGGCATTGCTTTGGCAAGAAAAAAGGCAAAAAGGGTAACGCCAGCCAAGGTGAGCAATGGCACGAACCACTGGTTCGTGTTTGGCAGTGCCTGACACAGGAAAAATAAACTGGAAAAAGCCAATACCCCGTTTTGCAGACGTTTGGGGACAAGATAGTATAACAGCACCGTGATGGGCAGCAGTGCGAAATATCCAAGCGATGAAAAGCTCATCGACACACTCCTTTGTGGTTTAAATTGCAGAGCAGCAGATGCCCTGACCTTAGAACGGGCAAAAATGTGTTGATTTTTGTCCGTTCCCCAAATTCCAAATATACATTATAGAATATTTTACACACGATGTAAACGAAAAAAAGAAAATGCAGCCCGATAAAATGAATTTTTTACAGAAAAAATGAAAAAAGGTGTTGACAAGCGCAGTGTTTTTGTGTATGATAATAAGGCACTCAGCGAGAGCATAGGGGTATAGCTCAGTTGGTAGAGCAGCGGTCTCCAAAACCGCGTGCCGAGGGTTCGAATCCTTCTGCCCCTGCCAAAGCCTTGCGAAAGTCCGCAAGGCTTTTTTGCTGCTATAGCTCAGCAGGTAGAGCACATCCTTGGTAAGGATGAGGTCGTGCGTTCAAGTCGCATTAGCAGCTCCAAAGGAAATATAGGAATGTGCTTGAAGAAAGTCGAGCATATTCCTATATCCTATTTCTTAATGAAATAGAACATAGTTGTTACCACCGAACGTGGAGCCGCCAGCTACGGCAGCTTACTCGTCCCAATTCCCGTTGGGCAGCTATTATTCGCTCAAGAGTGCAAAGGTTGCTGCGATGCCTGTTTCAGCATAGGGACAGGTTGCGATCCTATCCACAGCACCTTCACCCATGATG
>CALWZD010000085.1 GCA_944385945.1 uncultured Anaerofilum sp.
ATAAGGCATTGGAACGTCGTTTCCAGCCTGTTAAAGTAGAAGAACCCTCGCTGAGCGATGCGATCAACCTTGTACAGGGAATCAAAAATTATTATGAGGCATACCACCATGTACAGGTGTCGGACAGCATCGCTGCGATGAGCGTACGGTTGAGCGAACGCTACATCACCGACCGCTTTTTGCCGGATAAAGCCATCGACCTGCTGGATGAAGCGTGTGCGTGTTGTGCGCTGCGCCATCCGGAAATCAGCCAGTGGTTGGAAATGGACAAAAAGAAAGCCGCACTGGAAAAGCAGCAGGCTGAACTGGAGCAGGTAGAAGAAGGAAAAGAACCGGACTACGAAAAGTTGGCGACCATCAAAGCAGAACTTCTTCAGGTAGAAAACCAGCTGCCCGAACTCAAGCAAAAAGCAGAGCAGGTGGAAGTCCAGCCGGAAGACGTAGCAAAAGTCATTGAACTTTGGACAGGTGTTCCCGCTGTGAAGATCCAACAAAGCGATACAGCACGTCTTGCAGGATTGGAACAGACCCTGCAAAAACATATCATCGGTCAAAACGAAGCGGTGACACAGGTGGTTCGTGCTGTGCGTCGCAGTCGTGCCGCTCTTTCGGGGAGAAGAAAGCCTGCAAGCTTCATCTTTGTAGGTTCCACTGGTGTGGGAAAGACTGAACTGGTAAAACAGTTGGCAGCCGCATTGTTTGATAGTGTCGATCCGCTGATTCGTTTCGACATGAGCGAGTTTATGGAAAAGCACACCGTAAGTCGTTTGGTCGGCTCGCCTCCGGGATATGTAGGGTATGAAGAAGCAGGTCAGCTGACCGAAAAGGTTCGTCGTCGCCCCTATTCGGTGGTGCTATTCGACGAGATCGAAAAAGCACATCCCGATGTGATGAATATTCTTTTGCAGATTTTGGACGAAGGAAAAATCACCGATTCGCAAGGGAGAAGTGTCGACTTTACCAACACGATCTTGTGCATGACCAGTAACGCCGGCAGCAGTGAGAGAACAAATGAAACCGGTTTTGCAAAAACAGCGGCTGACATGAGCCGAAATAAAGCGATGAAAGCACTGAGCGACTTTTTGCGTCCGGAGTTTTTGGGACGTGTGGACGAAGTCGTGGTGTTCAATCCGCTCGACGAGCAAAGCTTGGCAAAAATCGCAGCATTGGTGCTGAAAGAATATCAGGACACCTTGCAAGAGAGAGCAGTTGAATTCTCGTGGACAGATGCTGCTTTGCAACTGTTGGCAGAAAAGGCAGAAGGTGCAAAGTATGGCGCACGACAGCTGCGCAAAGCGATCCGAACAGAGGTGGAAGACCCGCTGGCAGAACGTGCCACCGAGGATGTACTGCCTCCCAAAATCGTTGTAGATGCCGAGGACGGCAAAATCGTTCTTCGAGGCTTATAAGCAGAAAAACACGGGAAAGCAATGCACTTTCCCGTGTTTTTTTTTCAAAAAAAGCAGGTGCAGGCTTTTCTGCAACCTGCTTTTGGCTTATTTTTTCTTAGCGTCTGCTTCGGCCCGTTCAAGCCAAATATTTCCGATGTCCAATGCACTGTACAATCCGTGACGTGTGCCGCTTTTCACAATGCGCTCGGGAAGGGGCTTGGCTGTGTCGGTCGAAAGCACCATCACCTGAACTTTGTCAGCGATTTCAGCATTGCCTTCCTGTTTGGTGGTCAAAATTTGAATAAAAACAACAAATGGGTCGGACATAGAGCCGTAGTACACTTCATTTTTGCAGCGGACCAGCGGACGATTTTTATAGGTCAGCTTGGGTGTAAAAGACATGAGAAGAATCCTCCTTAAAATATGAAATTCCAAAATACAGAAACAAAAAAGGCGGCACGACGACCGCCCTTGTGAAAAAATCACTGATTCAAATAGTTTTTCACCAGCGACTGCAAAAGATCATCACGATCTAATTTTCTTATTTTTGTTCGAGCATTCTGGTAAGTAGTGATGTAGGTGGGGTCCTCGGACAGAATATAGCCCACAATCTGATTGATCGGATTGTATCCCTTTTCTTTCAATGCTTCATAAACCTCGGTCATGATCTGCCGAATCTCTTTTTCACGGTCATCGTAAATCGAGAAAATCGTGGTTGTTTCACGCATAACCAAACCCCTCCTTATTTAGTATCAACATCTATATATATTGTACACGAAAATGCAAATAAATTCAAGGGAAAAACAGCCAAAAAATTGATCAATACAACTAAAATTACATCTCCCCCCGCTGCGAATACAACGGGGGGAGAGAAAATCAATCGGATTCTTCGGTTTCGTCTACGGGCTCGCTGCGCTCTACGATTAGGCTCAGGATACGTTTATCCTCAACTTTCTGCACAGAAATACGCAGGTTTTTGTAGGCAAAATGTTCGCCTGCAACAGGGATGTGTTCCAGAACATCCAACGCCCAACCGGCTACCGAGGAATAATCACAATCGAAGTTGCGGTCGCTGAAGTCGATGGCTTCGAACAAATCTTCAATGTTCACATCGCCCTGTACTTCCCAGCGGTTTTCGCCAATGGCACGAATCGGCACTTCGGCGGCGTCGGTTTCGTCCCAAATCTCGCCGACCAGTTCTTCCAAAACGTCCTCAAGAGTAACAAGACCGACCGTTCCGCCATAGTCGTCGGTAACGATGGCAAGATGCTGTTTTGTGCGACGGAAATCGGCAAGCAAATTGTTGATGCGTTTGGTACGATAAACGAACATCACATCACGCATCAGCTTGGAAACAACGATCTCCTCTTTTCGTGCCAGACAATTCAACAGGTCTTTTGCATGAAGAACGCCTACGATGTTGTCGATACTGTTTTCATATACCGGAATACGGGAAAATCCGTCTTCCATACAAATGGTAAGAATGTCATCCACAGGGGTCTTGATATCAATCGCAACCATATCCACACGAGGAACTAAAATCTCCTGCACGGTGGTATTGTCAAAATCAATGGCAGATTGAATAATATCGGTTTCCTGTTCGCTAAGAACACCTTCTTCTTCTACCGTGTCGATGATCGTTTTCAGTTCGTCTTCGGTTACAGACGGCTCGAGGTTCATGCCCGAGTTGCGACCGGTAAACAAACGCTTGATCTGAATAAAGATCCATACCACAGGGGTAAGGATGGTACGAATAACAGAAAGTGGACCAGCAACGGCCAGAGAAAAACTCTCACTGTGATCCTTTGCAAAACTTTTGGGAAGGATCTCGCCAAAAATCAAAACCAGAATCGTCGTAACAGTCGTTGCGATAGCAGAACCGCTTTCGCCAAAAATGGCGATCGCCGCAGCAGTTGCAAGCGATGCAGAATACAGGTTAACAACATTGTTGCCGACCAAAATTGCGGAAAGGGTTCTGTCGTAGCTGTCGATCAGTTCCAATGCACGGGCTGCTTTTTTATCGCCGTCATCTGCACGTGTCTTCAAACGAATCTTGTTTGCAGAGGAAAGCGCCGTTTCAGACGCAGAAAAGAAAGCAGAAAAAATCAAAAGGATCACAAAAATGATATAGGTACTAGGGCCGGGAAGTTCCAAAAAAACCACACTCCAATTTTTAAATTTGCAGGCTGAACAGCCTATACTTGAATATTATACCACGAAAATGTCCAAAATGCAAACGGTAAGCAAATTGTGAATAAAAAATGCAAATAATATGAAAAAGATTTGTATGGAAAAATGTTTCATCGAAATTAAATTTTGAAAAATTTCTTTGCAGGGGGTAAGCAGAAAATAAAAGAAAAATCAATCGTGAAATATCACAATAATTTTGCCACACTATTGTGATAAACCACAAATAAGAAAAGAGAATAAGGGTTTATTTGGTAAAAGAATAGAAAATTTGAAATAAGCAAGACAAACATACAAGTTTGTGCTATAATACTGATGTATAGAAAGTAGATGCAAGGGGATAAGCGTCCTTTCTATTACGCCTTTAACAAAAAAGGTAGATTATGCAATGAAAGGAAAATGCGTTATGGTTAAGCAGGTTAAAATTTCCAGCTTCAATGAAGTAAAGTCGATTGTTGCCGCTGCAACCTTGTGCATGGATCAGATTGGCGTGCATGACCAGCAGGGAAGCATTGCAGATGCAAAAAGCATTCTGGGTATGATGAGTTTGGATTATACCAAACCGGTGCTTCTGGTAAGCGAAAATCCTGAAGAACTTGAAAAAGTGTACGCAGCACTGGTAAACTAAGCTGCAATAAATCGAACAGCCTCGCAGATAGCAGTCTGCGGGGATATTTTTTTACAAAACCCCCGTCCGATACAATCAGACGGGGGTTTGTTGTTGGGATTTAAAAAGCCGATAATTTTTTATTTTTGTTTTTCCTGTTCGATGCGAGTTTGCTGCTTTTTAATAAAATTCGCAAGGATCAGCGAACCAGCGATCGCCAAAACAACTTCGGCAACAGTTTGCGCATATGCCAGACCATACAACGGGAACAGCATATTCAAAACAAACAAGGCAGGAATTTCCAGAACAATTTTACGCAGGATTGCAAAAATCAGCGATTCCTTTCCCATGCCGACCGCTTGGAATGCATTTACTGCAACAAAGTCGATGCAAAGGAATGGCATTCCGATACAGAATCCACGCAAGAAATACTTTCCGTATTCAATGGTACCTGCATCGTTGATAAAAATACGCACCATCGCTTCGGGGAATAGGAAGAACACAACAGCCATTACAACACAGATAGCCACCGCCAGCCGACGGGTGAAATAGATGGTGTTTTTCATGCGGTTGATATTTCCGCTTGCGTAGTTGTAGCTGACCAACGGCATGATGCCTTGCGATAAGCCGAAAAACAGGTTGAGCGGAACGTAGTTGATGCGTGTGCAGATACCCATTGCAGCCAAAGCCTGTGTACCAAAAGGTGCAGCAAAGTTGTTGAGGATGGTCATGCCGGTAACGTTCAAAAGATTCTGGATGGCGGCAGGGATACCAACTGTAAACACTCCGCCTACGACATCTTTCCGCAGCGAGAAAGCACTGGGAGAAATGCATACGCAGGTACGCTGACGGTTGATATATAAATAAACAAGGAAGTAAGCCAAAGCAAAACAGTTGGAAATAAAGGTCGCCAGTGCAGCACCCGCTGCTCCCATGCCAAAGCCCCAAGGAAGAACGAAAATCGGGTCGAGCAGGATATTGAGGAAACAGCCGCTCATGGTGCCGATGCTTGCATGGAGGGCGGAACCTTCCGAACGAATCAAAAAGCCCATTACAACGTTTAAAATAGCGGGGATGGAACCAAAAGTGACTGTCCAGTTCAAATACTGCGAAGTGGTTGCGGCAGTGGTAGCATCAGCACCGATGGTCGCAAGCAGCGGCTGACGGAAAACCGTACACAGCAAGCTAAAAAGAGCGGCTGCGATCAACGAGCCATAAAAGCTGAATGCAGAACTACGACGCAGGGTGTCGTAGTCTTTTCGCCCAAGCGCACGGCTCATCATGCTGGAACCACCGACACCAAACAGATTGTTTACTGCGTTGAATGCAAGCAGAATGGGGCTTGCCAGTGTAACAGCAGAACTTTGTACATGGTCGTTGAGCAATCCAACAAAATAGGTGTCAGCCAAGCTGTACAAAATCATAACAAGAGAGCTGAGAACAGTGGGCACCGAAAGAGTAGCGACCGCTTTGGGAATCGAATATTGTTCAAAAATTTGCTCTTTTTTTGTAAGCTCCATTTGAAAGTCCTTTCTGAATAAAAGAACTGCCGCAGGGACCCAATCGGCGCCCTGCGGCAGAAAGATTCGGTAAAATTATTTGCCGCAAACCAAAGCCTGAGTATCACGAGCGATCATCAGTTCTTCGTTAGTGCAAACGACAAGAACTTTTACACGAGAACCCTCGGCAGAAATGTCGATAATGTCAGCACCACGCTGTTTGTTCTTTTCAGCGTCGACCTTAACACCCAGATATTCCATATCCTCGCAAACAGCTGCACGCAGAGTTGCGTCGTTTTCGCCGATACCACCGGTGAATACGATGCAGTCCAAACCGCCCATAGCAGCACTGTAAGCACCGATATATTTTTTGATCTGGTAGTTCAGCATATCGCTTGCCAAAATCGCACGCTCGTTGCCGGCTTCCACAGCAGCCTCAACGTCACGCTTGTCGCTGGAAACGCCCGAAACACCCAGCAGACCGGATTTCTTGTTCAGGTAATCAGCCATCTCCTGACCGTGGATGCCCAGTTTTTGCTCCATGTAGGTAACAACGCTGGGGTCGATGTCGCCACAACGGGTGCCCATCAGAACGCCTGCCAATGGAGTCAGACCCATGCTGGTGTCGATGCACTTGCCGTCTTTTACAGCGGTGATGGAAGAACCATTGCCCAGATGGCAGGTGACCATCTTCAGGTCGCTGCGGTTCAGGTACTCAGCAGCAGCCATGCTTACATAACGGTGGCTGGTGCCGTGTGCGCCGTAACGACGGATGGAATATTTCTCGTACATCTCATAAGGAATGCCGTAGATAAATGCCTTTTTGGGCATTGTCTGGTGGAAAGTGGTGTCGAATACAACAACGTTGGGGGTTTCAGCACCAAAAACAGCTTTTGCACTGCGCAGACCCTGTACGTGAGCCATATTGTGAACAGGAGCCAGAGGAGCGATCTCCTCGATCTTGTCGATGATAGCATCGGTTACGATCTCGCTCTTGGTAAAGAACTCGGCACCCTGAACAACACGGTGACCGATAGCGTCGATCTCGCTCTTATCTTTCACAACTGCGCCTTCGCCGGTGGTCATCATCTCAACAACCTTTGCAAAAGCCTCGGTGTGAGTGGGGAAAGGAACTTCCTCAGTCCAAGAACCACCGTTTGCTTTGTGGGTGATGCTGCTGCCGTCGATGCCGATACGCTCGCACAAGCCTTTGCACAAAACCTGCTCGCCGTTCATGTCGATCAGCTGATATTTCAGCGAAGACGAACCACAGTTGATAACCAAAATCTTCATGTCTTTTCCTCCAGTTATGGTAATATCGTTTTCCGTTTGAACAATTTTACAGAAAGCTTTGCGTCAAAAATCCCTTAAACGGATACCGTCCAAGGGATGGGGAAAGCTATCTCATAAAGAAGCAAGCTCTTTGCTCTTGTAAAATTTCAGTTCTATTATATAATGTTAGAAAAAGATTTTCAACCCATACACAACCAAAACGCAAGGAAAACAACAAGAAATTTACAGGAATCGCAAAAAAAGCAAACACTTTTGCACCATAAAGGAGAGCCAAAACGATGAAAATTGCCGGAATTATCGCCGAATACGACCCGCTTCATACAGGCCATATGTGGCAGATACAACAAGCAAAACAAATGGGCGCACAGGCGGTGGTGTGTGTGATAAGTCCAAGCGTGGTACAACGGGGCGGCGTGTCGATCTTTCCGGTTTGGGTACGAGTGAAAGCGGCATTGCTGGCAGGTGCCGATTTGGTGGTGTGTCTTCCGGCACCATATGCGGCAAGTTCTGCCGAGCAGTTTGGTGCAGCTGCGGTTTCACTTTTAGGAGCGTTGGGCAATGTAGACCATCTTGTATTCGGCAGTGAAAGTGGACAGGCAGATGCACTGATGCAAGCAGCAACGATTCTGCGCAGCGAAGAATTTGCGCAACTGCTGAAGAAAGAGCTTGCAAAAGGGGATTCGTTTGCAAGCGCAAGAACACGTACCATGCAACTGTTGGATGCACAAACAGCGCAGTATCTGCAAACCCCTAATGATATTTTGGGCATTGAATATTGCAAAGCCATTCAAAACCAGCAGCTTAGCTTAAAACCGATCGCTATTCGCAGACAAGGCGCAGGGCATGGCGGAGAGCCAACAGGCGGGTTTGCCAGTGCAAGCTGGTTGCGTGCGCAAACGGCAGCCAAAGGGGTCGCAGGTTGGGAAGAATATACCCCCGATGTTTGCAAGGAACTGTATCGCCAAGCGCAACAGCAGGGACTTTTACCGGATAAAAAAGCGGTGGACATCGCCTTTTTGAGCCGATTGCGTATGATGAAAAAACAACAGCTGCAACAGGTGCGTGGAATGGGTGAAGGATTGGAAAATCGAGTGCTTTCGGCAGTAAAAACAGCCCAGACACTGGAACAACTTTATGAACAAATAAAAAGCAAGCGGTACGCACATGCACGTATCCGCCGCTTAGTGTTGGATGCAGTGTTGGCAGTTCCGCAAAATCTTCCCCCGCTGCCGCCGTATCTCCATGTTTTGGGCGCATCTGCGCAGGGCATCTCGCTTTTAAAAACGGCTACCCCCAAACTGCCCTGTGCATCCGGTTTGGTACAGTTGGAAAAAACAAGTCCGTCTGCAGCACTGGTGGCACAGCTTCATGCAGATGCCGAAGATTTGTCGATGCTGTGCCGCTGTACAGTTCAGCCGATGGCAACTGCCTATACACAACCCATGCTTATACGAGAAAAGCTGCTTTGACCGTTTGGGTTTGGGAAATTTGCCAGGCGGAAAAGTTTAAAAAGCCGGCAAAAGTCAGCCACAGCAGATAGGGGATTTGCAAATATGCAGCGGCTTTACAGATGGGTCTTGCAGCAAGGATAAACGCACCTACCAGAAGCCACAACAAAATCAACCACAAAAAAGAAATAAAGAATAGCTGCATTCGGAAAAACAGAATGCTCCACCCAAAGTTTACCGCAAGCTGAACGATCCAAAGCACAGCAGCGGTGGAACGGAAAGAATCTTGCTTTAAAAAAATTCGTGCGGCACTGATTCCCATCAGAATGTACAGTACCGACCACACGATGGGAAACACGATATTCGGTGGATTGAGGGGGATTTGGTCAAGGATAGGCTGCACGCTCTCCATTCCCTCACGGGAAAGAAAGCTGGAAAGAAATCCCGTGCCAAGAGCAATCGCAGGGAACCCAATATAGGCGAGTAGTTTTTTCATAAAAATGCTCCTTTCAAAATCGACATAGCCGCTTATAAACGGCATTCACTTTGCTTGTATTTTATTAGCAGTATTGCAAAAATGTGCAGGGATATGCACAAAAGGAGGGCAACAAATGGACACGATCCTTACAAAGCAGCCGTTTTGGCAAGTTCTTACAGCAGCGCAGCAACAAATATTGCTCAGTGCCGCTAACCGTCAGCGACATAAAAAGGGGGCATTCCTGACTGGTGGGCAGGAATGTGTAGGGATGGTGCTGGTGGAACAAGGGGAATTGCGGGTGAGCATTGTGTCGCCGGAAGGCAGAGAGATCACGCTGTACCGCATTCAGGAAGGGCAGGCGTGTGTGCTTTCGGCGGCGTGTGTGTTGAAAGAGATCACTTTCGAAGTGCAGATTTCTGCACAAAAGGATAGCGAATTGACCGTTATCTCCTCGGGTGAGCTGCACCGTGTATGGAAAGCGAATCCGGAGCTTCGAGGCTTTGTGTAGGAAATGGCATTGGAACGGTTCTCGGAGGTGATGTGGACGATGCAACA
>CALWZD010000086.1 GCA_944385945.1 uncultured Anaerofilum sp.
CAACGCCGTCCGCTGTACCAAAAAGCAGCCCACGCTACCGTAAAGAACGAAGGCAGCTTCGAACAGGTAGTCGAGCAGATCAAGGAGGCATTTTATGAAGTTTCTGGTCATTAACGGACCCAACATCAACCTGCTGGGTCTGCGTGAACCGGGCATTTACGGCGATGTGAATTACGATTCGATGCTCAAAATCGTTGCCGACGAGTGCAGCGCAATGGGCATTGAAACCGAGTTTTATCAGTCCAACCACGAGGGCGATCTGGTAGATGCGATCCAGAATGCCCGTGGGGTGTTCGACGGCATCGTTATCAATCCGGCTGCTTATACCCACACCAGTGTTGCCATTTTAGACGCACTGAAAGCGGTAGCGATTCCCGCTGCCGAAGTACACATCAGCGATGTGACCAAGAGGGAAGATTTTCGTCAGATCAGCTACGCAGGCATGGCTTGCTGTTGCCATGTGATTGGAAAAGGCATTGCCGGTTATGGCATCGCCGCAAAACAGCTGAAAGAATACATTGCATCTCACTGAATATTGATTCGGTAGAGGATAGAGGGGATTTGGAAAGATCCAAAGGAAAGGAAGAATACAATGATTATTTCTACAAAACGTGGCACTCCGCAGGAGGAACTGCAAAAAATTATCTCCGGATTCGAGGCACAGGGTTTGTCGGTCACTCTGATTCAGGGCACCGATTACAACGTGTTTGGTCTGGTGGGCGATACCACCAAGCTGGATGAAAAAATCGTGGCTGCAAATCCGTGGGTAGACAGTGTTACCCGTGTGGCTGCACCTTATAAAAAAGCGAACCGTCTGTTCCATCAGGAGGACAGCGTGATCGACGTTGCCGGCATCAAAATCGGTGGCAAAGAGAAGATCGTGGTCATCGGTGGCCCTTGCAGCGTCGAGGGCGAAGAAAGCACCATCGAGATCGCAAAGGCGGTAAAAGCTGCCGGTGGTTCGATGCTGCGTGGCGGTGCATACAAGCCCCGTACTTCTCCGTATGCGTTCCAAGGTCTGGGCACAGAGGGCATTTTGGATATGGTCAAAGCCCGTGAGATCACCGGTTTGCCCATCGTTAGCGAGCTGATGAGCGAAGACCGCATCGACGAGTTTGAGGAGTACGTAGACTTGGTACAGATCGGCGCACGAAATATGCAGAACTTCCAACTGCTGAAAGCTGTCGGCAAAATGAAAAAACCTGTTCTGCTCAAGCGTGGTCTGGCAAATACCATCGAAGAATGGATCATGTCGGCAGAGTATATTATGGCAGGCGGTAACGAAAATGTTATCTTCTGCGAGCGTGGTATTCGTACGTTTGAAAAATATACCCGTAATACGTTGGATTTGTCGGTCATTCCCATCATCAAGGAAAAGACCCATCTGCCCATCATCATCGACCCCAGCCATGCGACCGGCAACTGGAAGTATGTCGAAAGCATGAGTCTGGCTGCCATCGCAGCCGGTGCAGACGGCTTGATCATCGAGGTACACCCCGACCCCGAACACGCTTGGAGCGACGGCGCACAGAGCCTGAAGCCCGACCGTTTCCGTGAGGTCATCGAAAAAGGTCGTCCCATTGCACAGGTCATCGGACGGAATCTGTAAATTCAATTTTGTAGGAACAGCCTGCCGTCTGCCTTTTGGCAGGTGACAGGCTGTGTCTGTTTGGAGGGAATGCGATATGCAGGTAACAGTAACTGGGAAAGCGCAAGGCATCATCGGCGCACCACCATCCAAAAGCATGGCGCACCGTGCAGTGCTTGCTGCAGCACTGGCAAAGGGAACGAGTTTGGTGGAAAATCTGGAATGGTCTGCCGACGTAAAAGCCACCCTAAAAGCGGCGCAAGACTTTGGCGCACAGGTGGAAATGGGCGAAAACTGGGCAAAAATCACCGGTATCGGGCAGCCCACAGCACCCAAAGCAGCGGTCGACTGTGGCGAAAGCGGCAGTACCTTGCGGTTTCTGATCCCTATTTTGGCGCAAACGGCACAGCCGGTGTCGTTGGTGGGGCATGGACGTCTGCCACAGCGTCCCCAGCAGGTATATGCCGACCTGTTTGCAGAGCGTGGGTTGAAATTTTCGCAAAACGAGCAAGGAGTGCAACTGTGTGGGCCGCTTGGTGGCGGAAACTATACTTTGCGAGGAGATGTAAGCAGCCAGTTTATTTCGGGGCTGCTGTTTGCGCTCCCCCTTGCGCAGGAGGATTCCGAGATACACATTTTGCCTCCGTTTGAAAGTCGCAGCTATGTCGAGCTTACCTTGCAGACCTTGGCGGAGTTCGGAGTGCAGGTGGTTTGGAAAGACGAATACACTTTGTCCATTGCAGGCGGTCAGCAGTACGTTGCCCGTGACGTAACAGTGGAAGGGGACTGGAGCAATGCAGCGTTTCCGGCGGTGTTGGGTGCGCTGACCAATACAGTTGCGCTGAAAGGATTGAAGACCGACACCAAGCAGGGCGATGCGGTCATTTTCGACATTCTGCGTCGCTGTGGGGTAGAGATTTCCGAGAACGCCGAGGGCGTGTTCGACTTTGCGAAAACAGAGTTGAATGCAGCGGTCATCGACTTGGCGGATTGCCCCGACTTAGGACCGATTTTGATGGTGTTGGCAGCCTTTTGCAAAGGCACGACCCGCATCGAACACGCCGGACGGCTGCGCATCAAAGAGAGTGACCGCATCGAGGCGATGGCGGCCGAGCTGAAAAAGTTCGGGGTCACAGTGCGTCAGTTGGGCAGCGAAACGGTGGAGATCAACGGAACGATGCCGACACAGCCCACCGTGCATATCGACAGCCACAACGACCACCGTGTCGTGATGGCGTGTACCGTGGCAGCTTTGGCAGCAGGGCTGACCGTGACCATCGACGATGCACAGGCAGTGACCAAAAGCTGGCCTGCATTTTTTGCAGCGATGCGCTCGCTGGGGGTAGAGGTGCAGGAAGATGAGCAATAAAAAACGGGTTTTGATCGTAGGTCTGGGCTTGCTGGGCGGAAGTTATGCGATGGGGCTGACCCAAAAGGGCTGGCAGGTAGATGCCATTGATGTAGATGAATATGCGATCGCTTACGCAAAAGAACTGGGTATCATTCAAAACGGGGCGACAGTAGATTTTGAGGAAATGATTCAGGCTGCCGACCGAATGATATTCGCTCTGTATCCGGCTGCGTTCGTCAGTTGGGTAGAGCAGTACCGGCATTTGTTTCGCAAAGGGGTGATATTTACCGATGTTTCGGGTGTAAAATGTGGCATCGTGCAACCGATTCAGGCGATGCTGCCCGAGGGGGTCGAGTTCATTCCCAGTCACCCGATGGCAGGGCGAGAAGTGAGCGGTGTGCAGAATGCCAACACGGAAATGTTCCGTCCGGCGAATTTTATCATTACGCCGACCGAGAAAAACACCGCTGCCGGTTTGGCTTTTGCACAGGTGATCGCCGAAGATTTGGGCTTTGCGCACATTTGTCGGCTAACGGTGGAAGAACACGACCGCATGATCGGATATGTCAGCCAGTTGACCCATGCCATTGCGGTCAGCCTGATGTGTGCCAGTGACCGCACCGATTTGGCGGAATATACGGGAGATTCGTTCCGAGATTTGACCCGTATCGCTCGAATCAACGAAGTGATGTGGAGCGAGCTGTTTTTGGAAAATCGGGAAATTTTGATCGACGAGATCGACGCATTTACCGATACGCTGCAAAAGATGAAGCAGCATCTGCATCAACAGGACAGGGAGAGCCTGAAACAGATGTTCCGCACAAGCACCGCACGTCGTGCAGCGTTTGATAAAAAGCGTTGAGCGGTTCCACCTTTTGAGAAAAGGTGGACGAAAACCCCACTTTTTGAAAAAAGTGGACAAAAACTTTTCCTACAAAGGGGGAGGGGCATTGGCAAGCATTCATTGTGCGCAAAGCGTACCGAGTGCGTCCCATGCCCCTCCCTTTTGCACAAGCAAAACCGCCCTGTATAAAACAAGG
>CALWZD010000087.1 GCA_944385945.1 uncultured Anaerofilum sp.
TGGTGTTGCTGGTTTTCATTGGCGGAAAATGCTGCTGGAAGGGCTGAACACACAGCAAGAGGAAGAACAGGCAAGTGCATTGGGGCTTGGTGCCTTGATGTTGCAAGGCGTAGCGACTTCGATTGACGCTTTGTCGGTTGGGTTTACCATTGCAGAATACGGGTTTATAATGGCGTTGACCAGTGCGCTCATCATAGCCGTTGTCACCTTTATGATTTGCACAGCAGGGTTGCAGATCGGCAAAAAATTTGGAACCAAGCTTGCAAATAAAGCAAGTGTATTTGGAGGCGTGATTCTGATTTTGATTGGGGTCGAAATTTTCGTGACCGGTGTATTTTAAAATAGGGGAGAATATGGTACAATCGTAACGATAGAAAAATATTGAAAAGTAGGAAAAAAGTCTATGTTACAAAAAGAGCGGTTGTATTTTCTGGACTCGGTGCGTGGATTTGCATTGGTCAACATGATTTTGTATCATGCGTTGTACGATGTCGTTTACATTTTTGGGCATCCCATCGACTGGTATCGTTCCAATGTGGGATATTTTTGGCAGCAAAGTATCTGCTGGTGTTTTATTTTACTCAGCGGGTTTTGCTTTCGGTTGGGCAAACGTCCTTTTCGGCGTGGTGGCATGATTTTTGCAATGGGCTGTGTTATAAGTTTGGTCACAGTGGTTGTAATGCCGGAACAGAGAGTTCGATTTGGCATATTAAGCTTTTTAGGTGTGGCTATGATGCTGACAGAGCTTTTTCAGCCGGTTTTGAAAAAAATCCCTGCATCAGCAGGCATAGTGGTAAGCTTTTTGCTATTTTTGGCAACAAAAGCCGTACCGACGGGTGGAGTGGGGATAGGCGATTCGGTTTTATATCCATTGCCAACACAGCTTTACGAAACCGGCTTTCTATATCCATTGGGATTTCCGTATAATGGCTTTTTTTCCAGCGACTATTTTTCTGTGATTCCATGGCTCTTTTTGTACTGGACAGGTTTTTATTTAGCATATCTGACCAAGAATTTTGGTCAGTCTGCGGTGTTTTATCAAAAAATCCCCCCGTTCCATTGGATCGGGCGGTATAGCTTGTGGATCTACATGGTGCATCAGCCGGTCGTGTACGCTTTGCTTTTTGCGTGGCATATGGCTGTGCAAAATTGATTTTACTTAAAACGAACCGCCCAGAGGTACTGAATCCTCTGGGCGGTTCGTTTTGGTAACCCCGCTGTTGTTTGGTATGCTTGTTTTAAAATTGGAGCGAAAAGAAGAGTTTGTTTGATAGGAGAAAGAAGTGGTTTCAGCAGGGGGGAGAAAAGCGATTTAGAAAGCAGCAAATCCTGCGCCAAAGTTTGCGCAATCATTCAAGCCGTCTTGATCGGGGGTGTTGTTGATGATAAGACCTTCATTTTTGAACAAGATGCCACCGGCATCGCAAACACGACTTTTCCAGTCACGCATCCATTGCCCGTCACCCCAATCGTAAGAGCCGAACAGTGCAACTTTTTTGCCGCTCAGATTTCCCTCAAGCTCTGCAAAAAAAGGCTCGAATTCACTTTCTTCCAGCACTTCGCAACCCATTGCAGGACAGCCAAGTGCAAGCAGGTCGGCAGAGAGAGCATCTTGTGCCGAGATCGAGTCCACCGAAAAAAGTTCTACTTCAGCACCGGCATTTTTTGCGCCTTCAAAAATGGCATTTGCCATGGCTTCGGTGTTACCAGTGGCAGACCAATAGATGATTTTCATTGTCATAATACACAACTCCTTACTATATTTATAAAAAGTTAAGCTGCACCAAAGATTTGTGCAATCGAAAAACCTTGATTGATTCGACGGCAAACAGCATCACGGCATCGGTCGAAGCGACGGAAAAGCTGTTGTGCCTGATGTGGGTCGCCGTACACTTTCCAGTAACCGCACAGCGAAAAATTCTTTCCTTTGTGGAATTGAAATGCCAGCACATCTTCGGGGGGATACCCCAAGAATAGACCAATTTCATGCGGAAATGCGTCAGACTCGGAAAAGCGTTTTTGCAGGTGTTCTAACAGTTGAAGAAAAGAGCCTGACGGATAGCCGACGTCCTGTAAAATCTGCTGTACAAGCGGAAGGGAAAGCTGTTTTTGCAAAGCGGATTCACGATATACCAGCAGCAAATATCGTTTCGAACACTCACACAACACACAAAAACGGATGTCGGTTTCAGCAAAAGCAGTCTGATACTGTTTCAGCAAAGACTCGAACGCAGGAAAATCTTTTTTGAAACAGCTGAACAGATTTGCAGCTTTGATTCCGGCTAAAGCGGGGGCGCAATGCTGCGCCAGCTGATGATCGAATTGAGAAGACATTGCAACCTCCTTTTGGTTAGCTATAACTAACCAAAACCCTAAAATAAAAGTTAGTCTTAACTAACTGAGCTTATAATATCACGGCTTTGGGTAAATGTCAATAGCTTTTTTCAAAAAAATAAATAGGATAAAAGAAATGCCGATGAAAACAGTATTGTTCCCATCGGCAAATGTGATCGGTTAGGATTTATCCGTGTCGGTCAGTTTATAAATTTCGGTATATTTCTTTTCCAAATAGTCGGTGTAGTAAGAGGAGTCGAAAGCACTGCCACAGGAGTTTTGCAGCAACTGAGCCGGTAGTTGCTCTTTACCGAACTGATGGATTTTTTCGGTAAGCCAGTTGGTGATAGGCTCCAGATTTCCTTGTGCGACCAAAGAGTCTACATCAATATCGCTGCGCATATTGGCGATCATCTGTGCGCTGTATGCACTGCCCAGTGCATAGCTGGGGAAATACCCAAAGCTTCCCATCGCCCAGTGCGTATCCTGCAAAACACCGTGCGTATCGTCCGGAACTGTAATTCCAAGATATTCTTTCATCATCGAGTTCCATGCTTCGGGAAGCTGATCTACTTCGATCTCTCCGGCAAACAGCTTTTTCTCCAATTCATAGCGAACCATGATATGCAGGCAGTAGGTCAGTTCGTCGGCTTCGGTGCGAATCAAAGAAGGTTCCACACGGTTGATGGTTCTCCAGAAAGTTTCTTCGCTGACGTCTTTTGTTTGTTCGGGGAAGCATTTGCAGATGATAGGCCAAATGACCCCGCAAAATTCACGGCTTCGTCCGATCAGATTCTCGTAAAAGCGGCTTTGGCTTTCGTGGATGCCCATAGAGGCACCTCCAGCCAAACAGGTTCGCTGCAAACGGGGTGCGGTGTTCAATTCGTATAATGCATGACCGCCCTCATGGATGACCGAGAAAAGCGAAAAGGTGAAATCTTCCAAATAATAGTGGGTGGTGATACGCACATCGTCACGGCTGAAACCAGTGGTGAAAGGATGTTCCGTTTCGCCAAGCGCACACCGACCATTGTTCAACCCCATCAGTTCCATCAGCTCTTTTGCCAGTTGCTGCTGTCCTGCAAGCGGCCACTGCTGATGCAGCCAAGAAATGTCGATTTGATTTTCGGAGCGTTGAATGCGTTGTACCATTGGAACGATTCTGCTGCGCAGATTGGCAAAAAACGTATCCAACTGCGCACGGGTCATGCCGGGTTCGTATTCATCCAACCAAGCATCGTAAGGGTCTTTGTCGGGTGCGAAATAACCGGCAAACTTTTTTTGTGTTTTTACGATCTGCTCGATATAAGGAGCGAAAGCAGAAAAATCATTTTCATTTTTTGCCTTTCTCCAAACAGCCCCCGCTTTGTTGATCAATTTTGCATATTCGATATACTCCTGCGCAGGGATCTTGCAGTTCATATCGTAGTCCTTTTTCCATACACGAAGCTGTGCTGCCTGCTGGACAGACAGTTCGCTTTGGTGTGTTTGCAGAACGTCCAACAGTTCACCTGTTTCTGCGCCGGCAGTCAGTTGATATACCTGCTCGCTCAGCATACCCAATGCTTCGCCACGCCCTTCGGCAGAATGCTCGGGCGCAGCTGTTTCGCTGTCGTAGCTCATCACGCCCATTGCATAAGAATAGGCGTACAGCTTATGCTCAAATTCGGAGAATTTTTGCAAAGCGGTGGTTAGATCCATCATCAATATCAATCCTTTCCATAAAAACATTGCTTTTAGTAGATATTATAAAAGAAAGTGTACAAGAAACGTGTGAAAAAATCAAGCACCTGTTTTTGCCTAATTTACGCAACACCGATTAAACTATTTAATATTAACAAGGGAGTGTACTCATTTTTCGATATTCACGGGTGGCGGGATGCATCCGGTTGCGAAGCGAGTGGTAACAGCTTGTGGCATCGTGATATGCCACCAGTCGAGCGACTTCCTGGATGGATAAATCAGTGCCGGATAAAAGCTCACAGGCTTTTTCGATACGGATTTTTTGAAGATATTCCACAGCACCCATACCGGTTTCTTTATAAAACCGAGTGCTGATGTATTGCAGGGAATAATGATTTTCGGCACAAAAGCGGCTGAGAAGACTTTTTTGTGCGTAGTGTTTTTGTAGATAAAGGATTGCCTGTGCAACCGCAGAGTTTTGGGTTTGAGGCGTTTGAGTGCAGGAGAGGTCACATTGTATCATTTGGCGGATGCTTAAAATGAGAATCTCTAATAAGTAGCCACGCAGCAATTCCTGATACCCTGTTTGCTTGGTCGAATATTCGGCACACATTTTTTGAATAATTGAAAAGATAGTCTGGTTTGTATCGGACAAAATGCGATTTTCGGGAGTATGCCCACGATACTGGCGATAATATCGAATCAGACAATTCTGGATAAGTTGCTCAAAGCATTCACAGCCATTCAGCGACTCATCGATCATTTGAGGCAAAAACAAACAGTTGATAAGCGAAAAATCACGGCTGTTGGTGTAGCTGTGGCAACTGCCATAGTCCACAATGAAATAATCTCCTTTTTTCATAAGGCTGCTTACTCCGTTGAGCGTATGGACGGCTGTTCCGCCTGTGATATAAGCGATTTCAAAAAAAACTATGGTCATGTGGGGCAATATCCTGCTGTTGATATTCCACCATGGCGATTTTGTCCCGTGTTTCAAAAACGTCTAGCTGAATGGTATGGTGATTTTGCATAACAGAAGAAAAAAGCCCCCGATCTAGGTGTAATTTGTGTGTTTTTTATTAGTTTATAATCTGGTAACATAAAAGTCAAGGACAAACGTAATGATAGCGAATGTTAGAAAGGGGAGTTTAAATTTGGATTGGAATGCACAGTGGATCGGTTGGGATCGGCAACAGGACGTCGTACCCTGTTTTTGGAAGGTGTTTACCTTGCCGCAGAAACAGATCTCCTCCGCAGTTCTGCAAATTACCGCAAAAGGCGTATATGAGGCAAGCTTGAATGCAAGCCGAGTAGGGGAATTTATTTTTGCACCGGGTTGGACGGTGTATGAAAAACGGCTGCAATATCAGTGCTATGATGTATCTTCCCAATTAAAACAGGGCGAAAATCGTCTGGAGGTTCTGGTTGGAAAAGGTTGGTGGAAAAGCCCTCTGCCGGGGTGGGCGAATGAGGAGCAAAAAAAGATGTACCACCAGCGGAATACTGCTCTTTTGGCACAGTTAAACATTGTGTATGAGGACGGAGAAACTACTGTTATTTGCACCGATGGTAGCTGGCAGGTGCAAGAAAGTGCCGTTCGTTTTTCCGAGATTTATGACGGCGAAATTTACGATGCAGCTTATATCGCAGATGCTTCCGATGCAGTGACGATATTAAACGAATCGTTCGAGCAGCTGATTCCGCAACAAGGCAGTGAGGTGCGAATGCAAGAACGGCTTTCGCCTGTGGGAATTTTTACAGCTCCCAATGGAGAGCGCATCTTGGATTTTGGGCAAGAGATCACCGGTTACGTAGAAGTTTCTGTAACTGCGCAAAAAGGGCAGCGTGTTTCGCTGTCGTTTGGAGAAGTACTGGATAAGGACGGCAATTTTTACAATGCAAACTACCGAGGGGCAAAATCGCAGTACGAATATTTTTGCTGTAATGGAAAGCAATCCTATCATCCCTTCTTCACCTTTTATGGATTCCGCTATGTTCGCATCAATGCATTTCCGGGAGGAGTAGAACAGGCACAGGCGGATCATTTTACAGGCATCGTACTTCATTCGCAGATGGAGCGAACGGGATCGATCACCAGTTCGAATCCATTATTAAATCAACTGTGCGAAAACATCGTCTGGGGGCAAAAAGGAAACTTTTTGGATGTGCCTACCGATTGTCCACAGCGTGACGAGCGGTTGGGCTGGACAGGTGACGCACAGGCATTTGTGCGAACTGCTTGCTTCAATTACGATTGCGAACGATTCTTTGCAAAATGGATGGCAGATTTGGCAGCGGATCAGGGGGAAGACGGATATGTTCCCCATGTAGTGCCGGATGTGATTCATGCACCCAAAGCAAGCGCAGCATGGGGCGATGCAGCCACGATTTGTCCGTGGGAAGTATATCTTGCCTATGGAAACAAGGAGATTTTGCAAAATCAATATGAAAGCATGACCAAGTGGGTCGATTACATTACAAATACAACGACCACCCAGTTCCTCTGGACAGGTGGCGAGCATTACGGAGATTGGCTGGGACTGGATGCGCCTTCGGGAAGTTACAAAGGGTCGACAAGAGAAGATTTTATTGCATCGGCATTTTATGCACATTCTGTTTCGTTGGTCATAAAAGCAGGGCGGGTGCTTGGAAAAGATGTTTCGATGTATGAAACTTTATATGATAAGATTCAGGATGCATTCCGCAAAACCTATCCCACCTTTACAACACAAACAGAATGTGTATTGGCTGCGCAGTTTTGCTTGACCGATCATGTGCAAGCGGCTGCCGACCAACTGGCTCAGATGGTGCAGGAATGCGGTGTGCAGCTGCAAACGGGTTTTGTGGGTACGCCGTATCTACTTCACGTTTTGTCACGGTACGGTTATACGAAGCTGGCGTATTCCTTGTTGCTTAGGCAGGAATATCCATCGTGGCTGTATCCGGTCACTAAAGGTGCTACAACGGTTTGGGAACACTGGGACGGTATCATGCCGAACGGAGAATTTTGGAGTACGGATATGAACTCGTTCAATCACTATGCCTACGGTGCAGTGGCAGATTGGATCTACGGTGTAGCAGTAGGGATCAACCCTGTGGAAGATGCGGCAGGTTACGAGCGAGTGCGTATTGCACCGATGCCGAATGAATCGCTGGATTGGCTCGACGTTTCCCTGAAAACACGAAAAGGAACGATTCGCTCGGCATGGAACAAACAGGGAGAATCCTTCCGTTATACCATACACACACCAGTAGATGCCGAAATCGTCATTGCAGGGAAAAAACATCTTGTAGCAGCAGGAAGTTATATCTATTATTCGCCGATAAATACCTAAAGAAAAAAGCTTTTTCATGACAAGAATAAAGGGCATTTCATGTCTAGATCCAAATGCTCGATACTCTTGTAATTTCCCCCTAAAACCGATATAATGGCAAGGGAAGATTCCGACAAAATGTTGTGTGGAATGATACAGTGAAACAGATTTCGGAAGTGGGGAGAAAATGGATAAGAAATTTGCGATTTTTGATATGGATGGAACGCTGATCGACTCAATGCCGTATTGGTATCATCTAGCCGAAGAATACCTGAAGCAGAAAGGAGTTCCGGAAGTATCGGTAGAGTTCAATCAACAGCTGCAAGCGATGACGCTTTCAGAAGCAGCAGTTTTTTGCGTGGAAAAGTTTGGTTGGAGCGAAACACCGGAGCAAATTTTTGCCGATATGATGCAGATGATGCAGCAGCATTACGCACAGGATATTCTACCCAAAAAACAGGTGGAACAGTATTTGAACGAACTGAAAGAAAAAGGAGTTCGGATGTGTGTGGCAACTGCAACGGCAGAACCCTTGATGAAGCTGTGTTTGCAGCGACTGGGGCTGTTGGAACGGTTTGAATTTTGTCTTTCTTGCGAAACCCTACATACAACAAAACGCAGGCCGGATATTTACCATACGGCAGCCGAACGTTTCGGCGCACAGCCATGCGAGATCGCTGTATATGAAGATGCTTTATATGCAGTTGAAACCGCAAAAAAGGCAGGATTTTATCTGGTCGGTGTGCAGGATGAAATGGAACTGCCGCTGTGGGATAAGATTCGGGAAATCGCAGATGAAACGGTTTGTTTCGAGTAAAAACGCAAAGGAAGCCATCGGCTGTTTAAAAGCCGACGGCTTCTTTCTTTTTTAGGAGCAACAGCCTGCATAAAATGATTGATTTATCCATGAAAAAATAGCTGAATTTTGCATTGCTTTTTCTTTGATTTATTAGTATAATCATGCCAAATCAATTCGACAAAAACCTTGGCACAGCTTCAATCAAAAAATACTTGATGGGAGAGAGGACAATGGAAAAAAGTCTTCGTTTGTTTTTGGCAGAACACGTTTTGGCAATGAGTGCGTATTGGATCTGCACGGGTGTTTTGGTGGCAAAGTTTACCGAATACTATGCACTTCCGCTTAGCTTGTCTAATTTTCTTACGGGTCTTTCTTCCACCTTGCTCGTGTTACAGCCGATAGGTGGAACGATCTATCCCAAGATCACGCACAAGCGTCGATATTTGTTAAGCCTAAGTATTTTGTGGCGTACTGCGCTTTGCTTAGTGTTTTTGACCGTGCTTTTGCCGTATACACAAGGGGCGTGGTTGGTGTGTGTATTTTTGGTTACGATGAGTGCCGGTCAGCAGTTGATTTCTCCTGCATACAACGACTGGCACGTGCAGGCGGTCGAAGGAAAAGCCAACAACGATTTTTATACAAGCCGAGAAACATTGTTTATGTTGGTCTATACGGTGGCATTGGCAGCCATACAAGCGATTCTTTCGCTCACCGAAAAAAGCGGCAGACTAAAAGATGGCTTTTTGATTTCCGGTGCCATTGAAATTTTCCTGTTGTTGGGAAGCTGCTTTTGTATGCTGCGTCTGCCTGCCCCCACGACTGTGGGAAAAGGAAATGTCCGTATGTTCGCAATGATGCGAGATGTGTTTAAAGATAAGCTGTTTTCGGGCGTTTTGTGGGCAAATGCAATGTGGTCATTTGCAAATATGTTTGTGGGTGGATTTTTTAGCCTGTACGCAGTGCGAGTGTTAAAGGTAGACCTGATGCAGATTATGATTTGGTCGGCGGTCGGCAATTTTATGCGAGGAGCGTTGGCACCGGTTTTTTCTTCACTTGCTAAAAAAATCGGTTGGAGAAATTGCATTTCGTTAATGATCGGCATTATGATGTTGGTCGCTGTTGGATGGTACAGTACCACAGAGCAAAATGCTTGGTGGTTGGTTCCGATACTGTTGGCGATGAATGCAGTTCCTTTTGCAGGGCTGTCGGTGGGAATCTTGCGAATGCAGATCGCAACCAGTCCGATGGATCTGCGCAGCGTATATTTTTCTGCACTGTCGTTTATGGGCGGGGGGCTGTCGGTGGTGGCGACCTTTTTGTGTTCGGGTATGGTGAGCGTGATTGAAAGCGGAAGCTTGCCTTTGCGTATGAACGATATTTTCCTTGTGGGTTTGGTGTTGATGATCGTTCCCATCGTTTTGTTTAAAAGAATCCGCAAGGACGAGCATTGAGCATTTTTACTTTTTGTAAAGTTCGGCTTTTGTTAGGAATGAAAATCATTTGTGAACATCCCCAAAAATAAGACAACTTTTTATTGAAAACGTACAGAGTTTATGATACAATAATGCATAGCTTTCATTGGAAACAGGTGAAAGTCCTGTACGAGCCCGTCGCCGTGAAGTGCTTGATAAAAGTTGCCCTACCCCGTACCGCAAACGGGGGGATAAAGCCATTGGGAAGAAATTCTTGAGAAGGTGGGTACTTTTGGCATAAGTCGAAATACGTGAAAGCAGTACCTCCGTTGTGGTTGCGAGTGCCTGCCCGTGAGGAATAAAATTTTAGGAGAATGACAAATGATGAAAAAAGAAAGCTTGAAAAAAGTAATGTCAACTTTCCTTTGTTCTGTGCTGGTTGCGGCGGCACTTATCACAAGTGGATGTTCTGACAGTTCTCAAAGCAGCAGTTCGGTAGCAAGTGCTTCTGAAAGCGCATCTGTTTCCGAAAGTGCATCTTCTTCGGAGAGCACCGCAGCAAGTGACAGCCAGCAAACCGAAGACGCATCCGAGTCGGCATCTTCGGCTTCGCAGGAAGCAACCGTTATGGGCGAAGGCGAAACACAATTCAGCTTTGTGGTCGTCGATGCAGATGGTGCAGAAACCACTTTTGAAATCCATACCGATGAAACCACTGTTGGTGCAGCATTGCTCGATCTTGGATTGATTGAAGGCGAAGACAGAGAGTATGGTTTGTATGTAAAGACGGTAAACGGTGTTACAGCCGACTACGACGTGGATGGCACCTATTGGGCATTTTATATTGACGGAGAATATGCATCGACTGGTGTTGACTCCACCGACATCAATGCGGATTCCACCTATAAAATGTCTGTGGAAAAAGGTTGATTTTATTTAGATAATACATTTATAGTTAATAAAAGGGGCTTTGCGTACGATTTTGCACCAAAGCCCCTTTTTTAAAGCGGAAACAGCAGATTGGTATTAAAATTTAAATGCTTAGAACATTTAAGCATTAAGATGATGTCTTTCATCAAAGCAGAGGTTAGCAGGCTGCGCTTTTGGAGTACATCCTGTAAAAGTATTACCGTAGGTATGTACGGGAAAGGTGATGACATTTACATCCATAGCAGAGCCGAATATAGTAAACGATATGCAGTTTTTTCTGTAAAAGAGTAGGGGGAAAGAGCTGCGTTTTTTACGTTCCGGCTTTATAGCAATTGACAGCCAAACTCGTTCGGGGGAGTGTTGAAATCCTGTTCCATTGGTTTTCCTCCTTTCTTCTATAAATTTTTGGCGATTTAACGCCATACTTAGAGTAGAATGGATACAAAAAATGCGTTATTAAATGTTTTCTCTTTTTCATTTCAAGATTGTGTACCAAAAGCAGCCCGAATGGCTGCATTTGCACTGTTTGACGAAATCGTCAAAACCAAGCATTTTAACTTCCTGTAAGGGAAATTCCTTTGCTGTAAGGTCAGCAAGGAATGCCTTTTTTGCGCTTTCGCTGGAAAAATGCAAAGCAGCGGTCTGCTCTTTGATAGCAAAATCCTGCTGCAATGCTGCGATTTTATTGTCGGCGTTCTGCTGTGCCTGTGCCGCTTTGGCTTTCCAGTCGGGGTCATAGCCTTGTAAGGTTTCGTTTGCTTTGCCCAGTTGCTGCTCCAGTTGGCTTTTGGTGGTTTCCAATGTTTGGATGGTTTGCTGCTGTTTTTCTAATTCCGAGGCAGACAGAGCAAGCACTGCGGTAATCTGTTCCTCGTTCAGGTTCAGCGGTTGCAAATCTTCTTTTTTCATGGTGGTGGTTTTCCTCCTTTTTGTTTTTTCTAAGCGGTTTTTTGCCATGCTTAGGGCAAAATGGGTACAAAAAAAGCCCAACGCCCAAACGGTTTCCGGGCTTGTCGGATAGCAAACAACTTGTATTAGACCCCCTTTTGGGCGGCTGTTTTTTAACAGTCGCCCTTTTTCT
>CALWZD010000088.1 GCA_944385945.1 uncultured Anaerofilum sp.
GTATCCATGCACCACTTGGGAAATACGCCGTTCTGGGCAACCACGATGTTCGCTATAATTCCAAGCCGTTTTTTTACGATTTATTTGAAAAAAGCGGTTTTACCGTTTTGTGGGATGAAACGGTTCAGATTTCTCCCAACCTAAGCATTTGTGGGCTTTCGCCGTATTCCAACGGAAAAGCACTTTTGCAACTTCCGCAGCAGGGCTATCGCATTTGTTTGTGTCATATGCCCGACAAAGCACGTTATCTTTCCCTGCACCGCTGTGAACTGATGCTGTCAGGACATAGCCATAACGGACAAATTCGAGTACCTGTTTTGACAAAAATAATTCTTCCCCCCGGCGGAAAAATGTACCCATACGGATTGTATCAGCCACAAGGCAAAGAAAAAGCCAGCTTGTTTGTCAGCCGTGGAATCGGTGTGTCGGGGCCACCGTTGCGTTTTTGCAGTTCACCCGAAATCGTCACCTTTATTTAGAAATTTCCTCCGCTTTTATGGCGGGGGATTTTTTTGATACCAATATCACACTTTTTTCAAAATTGCTTTCCGCTATTCGTTGCAAATGCAACCGCATAGTTTTATTTCTTTCGTGTATACTTTTGTGTGTATATCAATTACAACTTTTTGCAAAGGAGTCTTTCTATGGGGTTTGACCTTACCAACACTGTTTCGGCAGCTACTGTATTTATTCAGGGGATTCTCAGCTTTTTCTCTCCCTGTGTGCTCCCACTTGTTCCGGTTTATCTAAGCTATCTATCGGGTGGTGCAGAACAGCAGGACGCAAAAAAGCGGCGAAGGACATTGCTGATCAGTACCCTGTTTTTCATTCTTGGTATCAGTTTTGCTTTCTTTGTGCTTGGGTTAGGCGTTTCTGCACTGGGAAAATTTTTCTCCAATAGCCGTGCCGTCTTTTCCTTGTTTGCCGGTGTTTTACTGATTTTGTTGGGTCTGCTTCAGCTTTTTGGAAAAGGTAGTTTTGGTGGACTTGAGTTCCGTTTGCCTTTCCGTATTCGAGGAACGATGAATCCTTTTACCGCACTTTTGCTCGGTTTTACCTTTAGCTTTGCATGGACGCCCTGCGTTGGGCCAGCCCTTGCCGGCGTACTGCTGATGACCGGCACCGCCGAAAGTGCAGCATTGGGTTTTTCCTACATTGGCTTGTATACATTGGGCTTCGTCATTCCTTTTTTAGCCCTTGGGATTTTTGCCGATACGCTCATCGGTTTTATTCAAAAAAGTAGAGCCGCACTGGCTTGGACAACACGTATCGGAGCGTTGCTTTTGATTTTAATGGGATGTTTGTTGTTGTCGGGTTGGGTCACATCGGATAGCTTCAGCAGCGAGTTCCCCATGGCAGAGTCATCGACAACAGAGAGTTCTTCTGTTGCGCAATCCGATCCCCAAAGCGATTCTTCTTCGTCATCTTCGGAATCTTCCACCTCCTCCGATCCTTCGTCTAGCGAAACTGACGCTGAACGTCCTGTGATACCGGCGATCGACTTTACTTTGACCGACCAATACGGCAACAGCCATACCCTCTCCGATTACAAAGGAAAGGTCGTATTTTTGAATTTCTGGGCAGACTGGTGTGGATATTGCTTGAAAGAAATGCCCGATATTCAGCAGCTGTATTTGGATAACGGCGAAAACAGTGGCGATGTCGTCATTTTGGGCATCACTTACGGTTTGACCGAGCAAGAAATGGCAGACTTTTTTGCGGAACGTGAACTGACCTATCCCACTTTATTGGATACCGACCAAGAGATGTTCGCTGCATATGGTGCTTATAGCCTGCCTACCACCTATATGATCGACAAAAACGGGAACGTATACGGGTATCTTCCCGGCATGATGACCCGTGAAATTATGGACAGTATCATTCAGCAGACATTGGATGCCAGTGAGTCTTCGGACAGTACAGCCACCCAAAGTGATGCTGAACCTGCATCATAAATACTACAAGGCGCAATCACTGCATTTGCAGAGATTGCGCCTTGTTTGCATTTGATGGGATTTGTGCAGCTGCGCTACGTCCTCGTTTTTCTTCCGTTTTTTCTTTTCGCACTGACTGCACAAGGTCGATTTTTCATCTTTGCAGTATACAAACTGGAAAAAGACTTATTATTTTTCCTTATAGGATAATGCAGATTAAGCCACTGCATCCCTCGTTGATCACTCGTTCCAAGGTTTCCTGCAACCTTGCACGTGCTTCCTGCGGCATATGCAACAATTTGTTTTGCAGCCCCTCGTTTACCAGTTCATGCAAGCTTTTCCCAAAAATGTTGGACTCCCAAATTTTAATGGGGTCTTGCTCAAAGTCTTCCAGCAAACTTTTTACAAGCTCCTCGCTTTGCCGTTCGGTACCGACAATGGGGCTTACCTCTGTCGAGATGACCGCTTTCATCATATGTACCGACGGCGCACTTGCCCGCAAACGCACACCATACCGTCCGCCCTGTTTTACGATCTCCGGTTCTTCCAATCGCAGTTCGCTCAGGGTCGGCATCACAATGCCGTATCCCGTCGCTTCTACCTGCTCAATAGCACCTCGGATTTTTTCGTATTCTTTTTTTGCCTTTGCCAGTTGGATGATGCAGGGCATCAGGCTTGCTTCGTCGAACACTTCCAAACCGGTTTGTTCGCCCAGTATTTGATAAAAAATCTCCGGCTTCAAATCAAGGCGCATTCGAATCGTACCGCTCGCCAGATCCAATGCTTCCATTTCGCAGTTGGCGCAACTATCACTTGTGATCTGTTCGCTGCACATGGCATCTTTCATCTGTGCAAT
>CALWZD010000089.1 GCA_944385945.1 uncultured Anaerofilum sp.
TTCTGCCATGATCTTGCCTCGTTCTACCGGCACACCTGCACTTTCAAAATGTTCGGTTTCGATGCTCTGCCCTACAGCCATAATCAAGGTGTCGCAAGGAATGAACTCGTCTGCCTCACCACTTGCAACAACGCTTGCTCGACCATCTTTAATTTTGCTGATCATCTGCGGTGTTGTCCACAAGCCCTGTACTGCACCGTCTTCTCCTACCTGAATGCGGGCAGGTGCTTGCAATGTGCGCAGTTCTACACCCTCGGCAGCCGCACCTTCGATTTCAGCCGACAGGGCTGTCATATCCGCAATGCGCCGACGATAAACGATGCTTACTTTTTTGGCACCCAAACGAATCGCTGTACGCACGGCATCCATCGAAACGTTTCCGCCGCCAACAACAACTACCTGTTGCCCCGTCAAATCAGGGGCTTCCTCCTTGCCTACAAGCTGCAAGAACTGTACTGCAGACATGACGCCTTTAGCGTCTTCATTTTCCATTTCAAGTTTTTTATCGGTGCTTGCACCAATGGTAATAAGAACGGCATCGTACTGCGCCCGAAGCTGTTGAATGGTAATCTCCTCGCCGATGCGAACATTACACTGCACCTGTACACCGGTCTGCAAAATTGCTTCGATGTCATCGTCCAAGCGATTTTTGGGCAAGCGATAGTTTGGAATGCCATATCGCAGCATTCCGCCTAACTTCGGAAGCATTTCAAACACGGTAACTTGATGCCCCATCAACTGCAAAAAATAAGCCGCCGACAATCCGCTGGGACCGCCCCCCACAACAGCAACCTTTTTTCCTGTGCTTTCTGCACAGGTAGGAGGCGGGACTTTGCCTGCATAATCTGCTGCCATACGCTTTAGACCACGAATGTTGATCGCATCGTCCACCATTTTTCGGCGGCAACGGGCTTCGCAAGGATTTTCGCAGATAAAGCCGCAGGTAGTTGGGAATGGGTTATCTTTTCGAATCAGGCGAATTGCATCCTCGTATCGACCGGCACCGACCAAGGCGATATAGCCCGGAATATCAACGTGTGCAGGACATAACGTTACACATGGAACAGGTTGATTATATGTACAGGTACATCTGCCCACTCGGATATGCTGCTCGTAATCTTCACGGCAGCCGATCAGACTTTTGTAAACCATATGTGCCGCTTCATACCCGATGGCACAATCGGCTGTTTCCATAATAGAACGTGCTGTTCGTTCCATAAGGTCGAGTGTGTCCATTGTTGCATCGCCGTTGAGTACGTCAGTGATGAGATGCTTTAGCTGCATCAAACCGATCCGGCAAGGCGCACATTTTCCGCAGGTCTGTGCATGGCATAAATCCAGAAATGCACGTGTGATGTCTACGTGGCATAACCCCGGGGGGCTTGCCTCGATCCTGCGTTCCAAATCCCTGTACAGCCCCTCTATCACGAGCTGTGATCGACTGGGGGTGGGAATTTCCAATCTGCTCATACAAAACACCTCTATCTCATACTATATAGATACCAAACTATATATAGTTTATCATACTTACAGTTATTTTTCAACAATCATATTTTTTATATGCAAAACGTATAATTTAGTAAAAGAAAAAAGCAAAGCCATACCAGCTTTGCTTTTTTCTTTTAATCAATCGGGAACTGCTCGCCGGCATAGCGCTGACGGTTTGCCCCGTGAGTCAGTTTGGGCTCGCCACCCTGTACTGTTTCCTCGTCGATAGTCACCTTTTCGATGGTGGTATCGCTTGGAATTTCGTACATGATGGGAGTGAGGATATTTTCCATAATGCGACGCAAACCACGTGCGCCACTCTTTTGGCTTAACGCTTTGGATGCAATCTGATGCAATGCCTCATCGGTGAATTCGATCTCCACATTGTCCATCTTAAACAATGCTTCGTACTGACGCAGCAGACTGTTCTTGGGCTCTTTCAGCACTCGAATCAGTGCAGCTTCGTCCAGCTGGCTAAGCACTGTCACGACCGGCAAACGACCGATCAATTCGGGAATCAGACCAAACTTCACCAAGTCATCCGGCTCTACTTTTTTCAGCAATTCCTGACGGGCTTTTTCGTTGTCCTCTTTCAGTTTGCTGCCAAAGCCAAGTGCTGATGTATCGGTGCGGCGTTGGATATGCTTTTCCAAGCCGTCAAATGCACCACCGCAAATAAACAAAATATTTTTGGTATTGATCTGAATAAATTCCTGCTGGGGATGTTTACGACCACCCTGTGGCGGTACGTTACTTACTGTGCCTTCGATGATCTTCAGCAGTGCCTGCTGTACACCTTCGCCACCTACGTCACGAGTGATTGAGGGGTTCTCACTTTTACGGGTGATCTTGTCGATCTCGTCCACATAGATAATTCCCTGCTCTGCACGGGCAATGTCAAAATCTGCCGCTTGGATCAGCTTGAGCAGGATGTTTTCTACGTCCTCGCCCACATAACCTGCCTCGGTCAAGGTGGTTGCATCTGCAATCGCAAACGGCACATTCAGCATCCGTGCCAAGGTCTGTGCCAACAGAGTTTTACCCACACCGGAAGGTCCCAAAAGCAATACGTTGCTTTTTTGCAGGTCGACATTGCTTTCCTGACCGCTGAGGATACGCTTATAGTGGTTGTACACCGAAACTGCCAAAACAGTTTTTGCCTCGTCCTGACCGATAACATATTGGTCAAGACCGTCTTTGATTTGTTTGGGGGTAAGGATA
>CALWZD010000090.1 GCA_944385945.1 uncultured Anaerofilum sp.
AAGAGATTTTGGATGCAGACGGTGCTGCGAAGTGGCACCGTCTGCTTTTCCATAATTCCCTGTTGTACCATTTGTTTAAAAGAAAATCGGACTGTAAAAACGAAGCGTTTGCGGTGATTAGCAACGATTTAAGCCAATTTTGTGATAAGGTTGGTTTAAATGATTGCTAGGGCTGCAGCTTCGTTTCAATAAAAGGAGGCTTATCTATGGCTTTGGAATTTTCTTCCCGCAAAGAAACTTTTGAAAACTTTAAAACCTTCGAAATGGAACTTGCAGGCAGACCTTTTATCGTTGAAACCGGTAAAATGTGTGGACTGTCCAACGGCAGCTGTCTGGTTCGCTACGGTGAAACCGCAGTGCTGTGCAACGTTACCATGAGCGAAAAACCCCGTGAGGGCATCGACTTCTTCCCTTTGAGCGTAGACTTCGAGGAAAAACTGTATGCAGTAGGTCGCATTCCCGGCAGCTTTATGCGCCGTGAGGGTCGTCCGGGCGAAAAAGCGATCTTGACCAGCCGTGTGGTAGACCGCCCCATCCGTCCCTTGTTCCCCAAAGATATGCGCAACGACGTTTCGGTCGTGATGACTGTAATGAGCGTTGACCAGAACTGCAGCCCCGAAATTGCAGGTATGATCGGTACCTCCATTGCACTGTCCATTTCCGACATTCCTTGGAATGGCCCCATTGGCGGTGTGTATATGGGTCTGGTAGACGGCAAACTGGTCGTGAACCCCACCGAGCAAGAGCGTGAGGTAAGCGATCTGCACTTGACCGTAGCAGCAAGCATGGAAAAGATCGTTATGATCGAAGCCGGCGCAAACGAAGTGGACGAAACCACCATGCTGAATGCAATTAAGGCTGCACACGTTGAAATTAAGAAAATCATCGAGTTCATCAACGGTATCGTTGCACAGATCGGTAAGCCCAAGAAAGAGTTCCCCTCGATGGAACTGGATCACGACCTGTTCGACGCAGTAAAAGCAGAATATCTGGATGCTTTCAAGCAGGCGATGGATACCGACGACAAAAACATCCGTGACGAACGTCTGCTGCCCATTCGTGAGCAGATCACTGCCCAGTATGGCGAGCAGTGGGGCGAGGGTGTCGTGGAAGAACTCATGTACAAAATGCAGAAGTATGTGGTTCGCCGTTGGCTGCTGGATGACGGTAAGCGTGTAGACGGTCGTGGCATCAACGAGATCCGTCCCCTGAATGCAGAGGTAGGCTTGTTGCCCCGTGCGCACGGTTCCGGTATGTTTACCCGTGGTCAAACACAGGTGCTCACTGTGGCTACCCTTGCTTCTACCCGTGATGCACAGATCATCGACGATCTCAGCACCGAGGAAAGCAAACGTTATATGCACCACTACAACTTCCCTCCCTACTCGGTAGGTGAGGCACGTGCGCCCCGTAGCCCCGGTCGCCGTGAAATTGGTCACGGTGCATTGGCAGAGCGTGCTTTGGTACCCGTACTGCCCAGCGTAGAGGAGTTCCCCTACACACTGCGTCTGGTAAGTGAAGTTCTGTCTTCCAACGGTTCTACCAGTCAGGCATCTATCTGCGGTAGTACCTTGGCTTTGATGGATGCAGGTGTTCCCATCACTGCACCGGTTGCAGGTATTTCTTGCGGTCTTATCACCGAAGGCGACCGCTGGATGACCATGCTGGACATTCAGGGCGTTGAAGACTTCCATGGCGACATGGACTTTAAGGTAGGCGGTACCCACAAAGGTATCACTGCGATCCAGATGGATATTAAGGTGGACGGCTTGACCTACGAGATCATCGAGGAAGCATTCGAAAAATGCCGTTTGGGTCGTCTATATATTCTGGACGAGATCATGCTGCCGGTAATTTCCGAGCCTCGTGCAGAGCTGAGCAAATACGCTCCCAAAATGCTGAGTATGCAGATCAGCGTTGACAAAATCAAGGACGTTATCGGTAAAGGCGGTAAGGTCATTCAGGAAATTTGCGCAAACTGCAACTGTAAGATCGACGTTGAAGAAGACGGTCATGTGTTCATCTCCGCTATCGACATTGAGGATGCCCGTCGTGCGATCCACACCATCAAGACCATCGTGGAAGATCCCGAAGTGGGTGCGATCTACAAGGGTCGTGTTACCCGCCTGATGAACTTCGGCGCATTCGTAGAGATTGCTCCCGGTAAAGAAGGTTTGGTTCACATTTCCAAGCTGGACACCAAGCGTGTTGAGCGTGTAGAAGACGTTGTTGCAGTGGGCGACGAGTTGCTGGTGAAAGTGACCGAGATCGACCAGCAGGGACGCATCAACCTGTCCCGCAAGGACGCTTTGGCAGATTTGGCTGCAAAACAGAAAAGTGCCGAGTAATTCCCAATGAAATCATAAAAACCGGACATTTAACGATGTCCGGTTTTTGCTTTTGTAATAAAATTTATTCGGAATTTTCTTTTAGGGTCAAGTTTCAAAGAATGATTTCGATATACCTTGCTAAAACATCACGAAAAGTGCTAAAATATAATAATAAGTACAGTTTGATAGGGTAAGGTAGGTTGAAATAGTGGAAAACAAGCAGACGATCGTAACGGCAGGCATCGTTGCCTATGGTGGCGCAAACGAAGTGGCACAGGCAGCAATCTCGGTGGCAGAACATACAAAAGATATTTGCCTCAAATTGATGGTACTGGATAACGCTTCCCCCGACGGTACGGCAGAGGTTTTGCAAAAAACGACCTTTCCCCAGAATGTACAGCTTAAATGCAGCAAAGAAAATCTGGGCTTTGGAAAAGGGCATAATTTGATTTTTCAATCACTCAACCAGAGTGAGCAGAGTAAATATCACGCTGTCATCAATCCCGACATCACTCTGGACAGCGATGCTATCAGCGAGATTTGTCGCTGGATGGATCAACATCCCGATGTTGCGATGGTGACCCCAAGGCTTTTGTTTCCGGACGGGCGAGAGCAACAAACCGCAAAGCGATTTCCTACCTTTATGGCGTTGCTTTCCCGTCAGCTGCCACTGCCTTTTTTGAAAAAGGTCGAACAGCACTATTTGATGCTGGACGAAGATTTGACAAAACCCACCGATGTCGAATTTTGCTCGGGTTGCTTTTTTGTAATGCGAAGTGATGTTTACCGCAAAATGAACGGCTTTGACCCACGCTATTTTGTGTACGTGGAAGATGCCGACATCACCCGTCAGGCGTTGCAGTACGGTCGGGCGGTTTATTTGCCGTCGGTTGCGGTCTATCATGCGTGGCATCGAGATGCCAACAAAAAACTCAAAAATTTCTTTATGCAGATTCATTCCATGTTCAAATACTGGAAAAAATGGGGATTTCGTTTTCTGTAATCCCCATTAAAAGCTGTGTTTGTATTCCAATGTAAGGTGTGGGCGGTACTTAGCCCGTTATTATATATTTTGAACGCAAAAGAGATATTTCTTTTGCAAGGAAGGAGAAAAAACAATGAAAGGAATCATCCTTGCCGGTGGTGCTGGAACCAGACTATACCCCCTCACCATGGTTACATCCAAGCAGTTGCTGCCGGTCTACGACAAACCCATGATCTACTACCCCCTGTCTACTTTGATGCTGGCAGGAATCCAAGAGATTCTTATTATCTCTACGCCGGACGACACTCCTCGCTTCCAGAATCTTCTGGGCGATGGCAGTCAGTTTGGCTTGAAGCTCAGCTACAAAGTCCAGCCCAGTCCCGATGGTTTGGCACAGGCGTTTATTCTGGGTGAGGAATTCATCGGGGATGATTGCTGTGCCATGGTTTTGGGCGATAACATCTTTTACGGAAACGGTTTTTCCCGCATCCTCCGAAACGCTGTTGCAAACGCAGAGGAAAAGGGAAAAGCAACTGTTTTTGGCTACTATGTAAACGATCCCGAGCGTTTTGGCATTGTTGAGTTCGACGAAACAGGAAAGGTCGTCAGCGTAGAGGAAAAGCCAACAAACCCCAAATCGAATTATGCTATCACCGGTTTGTATTTCTACGACAACCGTGTTGCAAAAATGGCAAAAGAAGTAAAACCTAGCGCACGTGGCGAATTGGAGATCACCACGTTGAACGATATGTATCTGCAACAGGGTGACTTGAACGTTCAGTTGTTGGGGCGTGGCTTTGCGTGGTTGGATACTGGTACGATGGACAGCTTGGTAGATGCAGCGGATTTTGTGCGGATGGTAGAGAAACGTCAGGGCATTAAAATCAGTGCGCCTGAGGAGATCGCCTACAAAAACGGTTGGATCAGCAAGGAAAAGCTGCTCGAAAGTGCCGAGCGTTACGGCAAAAGCCCCTATGGCGCACATCTGAAGCAGGTCGCCGAGGGCAAGGTACGCTATTGAGTTGAGGTGAATTATGAAAATTCTGATTACCGGTGCAAACGGACAACTTGGAAGCGAGCTGAAAAAGCAGCTTGCTTGCGGATACAGCGAAATCGGTGAGATCCCTCAACAGCTGAAAGGCGCACAGATTCTTGCTACTGATGTGGAAGAATTGGACATCACCAACCAAATGCAGGTGATGGAATTTATTAAAGAACAACAACCGGATGTCATCATCAGTTCGGCTGCTTTTACGAATGTGGACGGGTGCGAAACCAACACCGACGCAGCGTTCCGTGTCAACGCATTGGGCGCACGGAATTTGGCGATGGCAGCCCAACAGGTGGGGGCAAAACTGCTCCATGTTTCTACCGACTACGTGTTCAGCGGAGCCGAAAACGGCGGTATTCCGCTGGACGAAGCAATGCTGCCCAATCCTGTAAGTGCGTACGGGCGTACAAAGCTGTTGGGTGAGCAGTATGCAATGCAGTTTTGCAGCAGAACGTTCATCGTGCGTACAGCATGGTTGTACAGTTACACCGGAAAGAACTTTGTGTTCACCATGATGAACGCAGGCAAAAAATTCGGAAAACTGACCGTTGTAAACGATCAGCTGGGCAATCCTACCAATGCGGTAGATTTGGCGCATCATCTGCTGAAACTTGCCGTTACCGAGGAATATGGCATCTACCACTGCACCAATAATGGCATTTGCAGCTGGTACGATTTTGCTTGTGAAATTATCCGTCTTTCGGGGGTCGATGCCGAAGTTTCCCCCTGTACCAGTGATGAATATGCAGCAAAAAATCCGGCAGCGGCTCGCCGTCCGGCATGGAGCGCATTGGATAACCGAATGTTGCGCTGCACAGTGGGCGATGAAATGCGTGACTGGAAAGATGCGCTGCAAACATTTTTTCAAAACTACCGTCCCGAATGAATAAAACGATTCCAAACAGGAGTGTCAATATGAAAACCTATCTTATTACAGGTTGTGCCGGTTTTATCGGCTCCAACTTCGTTTACTATATGTTGAACAAATACAAGGAGATCCGCCTTGTAAACTTAGATAAGCTGACCTATGCAGGAAACCTTGAAAATCTGAAAGGAGTAGAGGGCGACCCACGCCACATTTTTGTGCAGGGCGACATCTGCGACAAAGAGCTGGTAAGCAAGCTGTTTGCTGAGTACGATTTCGATTATGTCATCAACTTTGCAGCGGAAAGCCATGTAGACCGCTCGATCAGCAACCCCGAGATTTTTGTGCAGACCAATGTACTTGGCACAGTAAATCTGCTGCAATGTGCAAAAGATGCATGGTATAACAATGGTAGCTGGACAGAAGGCAAAAAGTATGTGCAGGTTTCTACCGACGAGGTATACGGAAGCTTGGGCGAGGATGGCTATTTTATGGAAACTACTCCGCTGTGTCCGCACAGCCCCTATTCTTCCAGTAAAGCAAGTGCCGATATGTTTGTAATGGCATTTCACGACACCTACGGGATGCCGGTGAACATCACTCGTTGCTCAAATAACTATGGACCCTACCAGTTCCCCGAAAAGCTGATTCCGTTGATGATCAACAACGTAAAAAATCACAAGAAACTGCCTGTTTACGGCGATGGTATGAATGTGCGTGATTGGCTGTATGTGGAAGATCACTGCAAAGCCATCGACATGGTAGCCGAGGGTGGACGTGTTGGCGAGGTATACAATGTTGGCGGACACAACGAGCGTCCCAATATTTTCATCGTAAAAACCATCATTGCACAGTTGCACGACCGCCTGAAAGATGAGGGAATCAGCGAAGACCTCATCGAATATGTCGCCGACCGTTTGGGTCACGACCGCCGTTATGGAATCGACCCCACAAAAATCAAGGACGAATTGGGTTGGTATCCCGAAACACCGTTCGAAGTGGGTATTGTGAAAACGATTGATTGGTATTTGGCAAATCAGGAATGGATGAGCCATGTCACCAGTGGCGATTATCTAAAATATTACGAGGATATGTACAAAAATAAATAATTTGTGCATTTTGCCGGCATATTTTTGAATAAACGTTTATAAAACCGTTTGCAGACAGATTTTGTCCCGATTGATGGACAAAATCTGTCTGTTAGACGGTTTTTTTATTTTTTGAAAAACAGTTCTAAGAAAAAATGCCGTTTTATCGCATTTTAACTTTGATTGTGTCAAAAGTTTTAAAATTGTGAAAAAAGTGAATTGAATTTGTGACTTTTAAGCAGTAAACTAGTGAATAGTGGTGAAAAAATATTTTTTGCCATAAAAAGGAGGAATCAACGTTATGAAAAAGCTATGCAGCGTACTTTGTGCCGCTACCGTTGCTTTTAGTTTGGCAGTGCCGGTGTTTGCACAGGCTACTCCCGGTGAAGTTGCAACAGATTAGGCGCAAACT
>CALWZD010000091.1 GCA_944385945.1 uncultured Anaerofilum sp.
GCAGTAAAAAACATTCCTTGTGAATGTTTTTTAATAGATGTTGGTTAGTTGCAACTAATTTAACCGTATTCTTTTTTATAGAGGAGGATTTCACTATGCGTATTGCTTTGACCGGCAATCCAAACAGCGGTAAAACCACCATGTACAATGCTCTTACAGGACGCACCGAGCGAGTAGGTAACTGGGCGGGTGTTACCGTTGACAAAAAAGAAAGCAACATCAAAAAAATCTTTTGCAAAACGAACGAGGACTTAGTCGCTGTGGATTTGCCCGGTGCTTATTCGATGTCCCCTTTCACGTCTGAAGAAAGTATCACCAGCAGCTATGTAAAAAACGAAAATCCCGATGTCATCATCAATATTGTTGATGCAACAAATTTGAGTCGCAGCTTGTTTTTTACCACTCAGTTGCTTGAGTTGGGTATTCCTGTCGTTGTTGCACTGAACAAAAGCGACATCAATGCCAAAAAGGAAACAAAAATCGACACTGTGGCTCTTTCCAATAAACTTTGTTGTCCTGTTATCGAAACTGTTTCTGTTTCTTCTACCGATAAAGGTCTTGCAGCGGTTGTAGACGCTGCTGTGCAGTTGGCTGGCAGTGTGCAAAAAGCCCCTTATACACAGGAAAGCATTAACCTGCATAACAAGGCTGAAGTAGAAGCTGCCGATCGCAAACGCTATGCATTTGTAAATCAAATCGTGCGTGAAGTAGAAACACGCAAGGTTTTGACCAAAGAAAAGAATACTCAGGATAAAATCGACGCTGTTTTGGCAAACCGCATTTTGGGTATCCCCATCTTTGCACTGGTAATGTGGGCAGTATTTGATATTTCTCAGGCACGGCTTGGCCCATTGCTGGCAGACATCCTTGTTGGATGGATCGAAACTTTCCAAGGCTGGGTAGGCAGTTTGCTGGAAGGAGCTTCTCCTTTTATGCAGGCTTTGTTGGTCGACGGCATTATCGGCGGTGTTGGTGCTGTTGTTGGATTCCTGCCACTTGTTATGGTGATGTATTTCTTGATTGCACTATTGGAAGACTGCGGCTATATGGCACGTGTAAGTGTTGTTATGGACCCCATCTTTAAACGTGTGGGACTTTCGGGCAAGTCGATCATCCCGATGGTAATTGGTACCGGATGCGCTATTCCCGGCGTTATGGCGTGTAGAACTATCCGCAACGAGCGTGAACGCCGAACCACCGCTATGCTTACCCCGTTCATGCCTTGTGGCGCAAAACTCCCCGTGATTGCCTTGTTTGCCGGCGCATTTTTTAACGATTCTTCGCAGGTCGGAACCCTGATGTACTTTGTAGGTATTGCGCTGATTTTCTTGGGTGCATTGCTGGTGCGCAGTATCACCGGTCACAAATTCCGCAAATCTTTCTTTATTATGGAAATGCCGGAATACAAAGTGCCGAGTTTGAAACGTGCTGTGGTTTCCATGTTTGCCCGTGCAAAATCTTATATCATCAAAGCGGGTACCATCATCTTGGTATGTAATGCGGCTGTTCAAATCATGCAGTCTTTCAACTGGAAACTGCAACTGGTAGAAGAAGGTATGGAAAATACTTCCATTTTGGCAAGTGTCGCTTCTCCGTTCGCATTTCTTCTCATCCCGTTGGGCTTTGGTGTTTGGCAGTTGGCAGCCGCAGCGATCACTGGCTTTATCGCAAAAGAAAATGTTGTTGGTACACTTGCCGTTGTGTACGGTTTGACCAATTTCATTGACACCGATGCGCTGGAACTGATTGGCGGTGCAAATGAAGTTGCTGCCACTATGGGCTTGACCTCCGTAGCCGCTTTGGCATATTTGATGTTCAACCTGTATACCCCCCCCTGCTTTGCTGCAATCGGTGCGATGAATTCCGAAATGCAAAGCCGAAAATGGTTGTTTGGCGGTATTGCACTTCAATTTAGCACAGCATATGTACTTTCTTTCTTGGTATATCAAATCGGCACTTTCATTACCACCGGTACATTTGGCAGTGGCTTCATTCCCGGGCTTATCGTCGTTGCAGCTATCATTGCCATCGTGGTATATATGATCGTAAATGCCAGCAAGAACATTGATAAAGAATACGCATTAAGCAGTAAGTAATTTTTGAAAGTTTTTTCAATTTCCAAATTTGTAAGAAAGGGTGTTTTTATGGTTGATATTATTTTAGGTATCGTGTTAGTCCTTATTCTTGGCTGTGCCATTGGTTATATCGTTCGAGCCAAAAAGAGTGGGCAAACCTGCATTGGATGCCCTTCTGCAAAACAATGCGCACAGCATCGTTGTTCGGGCGGTTGCGGCTGTGGCGGTGGTTGTAACTCCGATAACTGCCATACAGAAATAAAAAGCAAAACGAAATAATTACTTTCCAATAAGAAATCGGATTTCCAGAGCAGTTCGTACGCTTTGAAAATCCGATTTTTCTTTTATCAGAGCATTATTGATTTTGACACAAACGGTAATACAGTCCCTTTTTCTCAATCAGTTCGTCGTGTGTGCCACACTCTCGGATATGCCCTCTTTCAATATACATGATTTTATCACAGGCTTTTATGGTAGAAAGACGATGTGCAACGATAAAAGAGGTTCTGCCTTTCAGCATTTGGTTTACACCTTGCTGCAAAAGACGTTCCGTCCTTGTATCTACCGAACTGGTCGCCTCATCCAAAATCAAGATTTTGGGGTCGGATGCCATCGTTCTCGCCAACGCCAACAACTGCCGTTGTCCCTGCGAAAGAATGCTTCCGCCTTCCGACATCACCGTTTGGTAGCCCTCGGGCAATTCTTGTATAAATTCATCTGCGCATACCAACTTTGCTGCTGCAATCAACTGAGATTCTTCTGCATTCAGGTTGCCATACCGCAAATTTTCCATAATCGTACTGGAAAAGACAAAACTATCCTGCATCATCAGTCCCATTTGCGCCCGTAGCGAGGCAAGTGTGACCTTTGAAATATCCTGCCCGTCTATCAGAATTTTTCCTTCTGTACAATTATAGAACCGACTAAGCAGATTGATGATGGTGGTTTTTCCCGATCCAGTTTGCCCAACCAACGCAACACTTTCGCCCGCTTTTACTGTGAAACTTACATTGTGCAAAACCTTTACATCATTTTCGTATGCAAACGAAACATCTTCAAAGGTAACATTGCCCTGAATTTCCGGCATAGAAATTGCATCCGGCAAATCCTTTACCTCTACCGGTTCATCAATCGTTTCGAAAATGCGTTCCAAGTAAGCGATACTGTTTACAAAACTGTTGTAAATGTTCGATAACTGGTTGATCGGCTGCCAAAAGCGAGAACAATAGTTGATCATTCCCAGCAAAACACCGAAGCTGACTGTATCCTCGTTCCAGAACAGTCCGTACATAATCATTGCAACAATTACGATTTTGCTTACCAAATCAATATACGGTCCAACCGCACTGTTGCACATGACCGCTTTGTACCATGCACGTTTTGCCTCTGCAATCAGCTTGCGGTATACGTCCGTGTTGAAGCCTTCTCGCACAAATAGCTGTGCAATTTTCATGCAGCTGATGCTCTCGCTGAGGTATGCGTTCATATTACTGCTTTTATTGGAATATTGTTGCCAACCTTTTCGCTGCATCGGCTTGATGAGTACCATGAATACCAGTACAAACGGCAGACCGGACATGACGATCCAAGCGAGTGAAACATCCATGCAGAACATGAACACGGCGATGAAAATCAGGTTCATCATCTGCAAGAGCATATTGATTAGACCATTCGACAAAATATTAGAAACAGAATCCACATAGTTAATTACTCTTACCTGTATTTTACCATGTGGGCGTGTATCAAAATAAGAAAAAGACAACTCTTGCAAATGTGCATACAGGTCACGGCGCAAATTGCAAACGATATTTTGTCCGATAACAGCTGTGGTTCGGCTTGCAAGGGTAGTAAAGAAAATGCCGATTCCAATACAAATCACAAGTACGACCGATAAAAGCAAAAGCTGTTGAATATCTTTTTGCGGAATCGCCACGTCCATTGCACGGGCGGTAATGACAGGTACACAAAGCCCCGTCAAAATAGCGACGATTTGTTGAAAAATCGCTTGAACAAACAGCTGTTTTTCCTTTTTGATATAGACAAAACTGCGCTTTGCCATTTTCAGGTTAAATGAAACCGCCAGATTTTCGTCCTCGTCGAACTTATTTCGTCTGCTCATGCCATCACCTCCTCCAAAACACCTTGCATTTCGCAGTTTTCACGGTAATATCCCTGCTGATGTGCCAGTTGTTCATGTGTTCCCTGCTGAACGATTTTTCCGTTGTCCATAACCAAAATCAAATCGGCATCTTTTACCGCCGAAATTCGCTGTGCAACGATAATTTTTGTGCATGGATAGGGCAAGTTGTTCAAATTCGTCCGCAACCGCTTTTCGGTTTCGTTATCCACGGCAGAAGTGGTATCGTCCAAAATCAAAATCTC
>CALWZD010000092.1 GCA_944385945.1 uncultured Anaerofilum sp.
TGACATGGCTGCGTGACCGCAAAGAGCCGTATAATTTGGGGGACAACGAGATTCATTTGGCGTTTTCCACAGATGACTATGATGCTGCACACAAGCTGCATGAGGAAATGGGCTGCATCTGCTATGAAAATCCGGCAATGGGCATTTATTTCATCGTTGACCCCGACGGATATTGGCTGGAGATCCTTCCGGCAAAATCGTAAAAGGTCAAAGCCCATAGTCTTCCAACAGCTGACGAAGCTGTGCATCGGAATAGATTTCGATGCCGGCAGTAAGCTGTCGTTGGTCGATCTCCGGCAGTAATCGGGTGTAAACAGGATAGACCTGTATCGCATTTGTATGCTCGTAATCTTCGGGCGTGAATGTGGCAAGCTGCCCGTTTTGCTGCGAAAGGATGCAGATAGGCGTTGTTTTTTCCGGTTCGGTTTCTTGTGTGGGAAAAAACATAAACCAGATGCTTACTCCAAGCGAGATCAAACATAAAGGGATCAAAATAAGCAACACACGACGTAAATACATAAGAAAACCCCCGAATAAAATTGTTTTCTTTTAGTATGGACAGCATTTGCACGGGCAATCCTTTGAATAAGTTGTTTATAGCGGGGGTGACATTTTTTGTGGGATTGTGGTATAATAACCACGGGTTGGCTTATTATACCGCTATCTGAATTGTCCTTTTTCTTGCCCCTTGCAGGGGAACCGAAAAAGGTGATATGATAACCGACCGCAAGCAGGGGATCCCCAATGATGATCTCCAGGTCTTCTTTGCTTTCGGTGCGTAGGGCATCGAAGTGATGCGGCAAACGAGTGTGTTTGCAAACTGCGCATAGCGCAGATGAATGGAAAATGAAGGAGGCGGTAGTTAAGTGGCCACCAACGATAAAAAACCGACCAGTTCCCGTACGCCAAATACATCACGGGCGCAGACTTCGCCGACAACACCTGCAAAAAAGAAACGCAAGAAAAAGCGTACATTTTTGAGCGTGTTGGGTGGCGGAATCAAAGGTGTGCTGAAGTTCATCACCGTTATTTTGTGCGTTTTGGTAATGTTGGGTTCTGTTGCAGCGGTACTGCTGAGCCAGTATATCGTAACTGCAACAGAAAATGACGCAGACTTGCTGAATTTGGATCAAATCAAGCTCAGCTACACGACACATTTTTATGTGCAGAACCCAAATTCGGGCGAATGGGAGGATTATACCAGCCTGTACAATGACCAGCAGCGTACATGGGTAGATCTGACCAATATCCCCAAAAACTTGAAAAACGCATTTATTGCGGTCGAAGATAAGGATTTCCTTACACACAACGGCGTAAATTACAAACGAACCATTTCGGCTGCGGTCAACCTTGTGCTGTACAAAGTCAGTGGCGGAACAGTTGGTCTGTACGACAGTATGCAGGGTGCATCTACCATTACCCAGCAGCTGAAAAAAAATATCACAGGCGATGATGAAACCGACCCGCTGCGAAAGGTACGTGAGATTTTCCGTGCAATCGGCTTGGAGAATCGTTATTCGAAAGACATGATTCTCGAGGCTTACCTCAACACCATCAGCCTGACCGGAAATTTGGCAGGTGTACAGGCAGGCGCAGAGTATTACTTTAACAAAGACGTCAAAGACTTGAATCTGGCAGAGTGCGCAAGTATCGCTTGCGTTACCAAAAGCCCCACCAACTACAATCCCATTACCAATCCGGCAAACCATGTGCAGCGTCGAAATCACGTGCTGATGCTGATGCGGGATCAGGGATTGATCACCGAACAGGAATACCAAGAAGCAAAAAATTATCCGCTGATCCTTGCAGAGGAGCAGGAAGAAGATGTGACCACGCACACCTCGCATAACTCGTGGTACGTGGATGCTGCTTTGGACGAAATCATTCCGCTGGTAAAAGAGCGGGAAGGATTTGAAACGGATGCCGAAGCATATTCGTTCTTTACAACCGAGGGCTTTAATGTTTATCTGAACGTGAACCCCTTTATGCAGGAAGAAATGGAAAAACTGATGCTCAATACCAACGAAACGTTTGCAGAACTGCCCATCGAAGTGGAAGATGCAGATGGCGTTTTGCAGGACGGTGAGGAATGGGCATTGGACGAAAGCGGAGCGCAGAAGTACGCAAGCAACGGCAAACCGCTTAAAATCATCAAAACCAACGCTGCAATGGTCACCGTTGACAATGCGACCGGCAAGGTGCTTGCCATCGTTGGCGGTCTGCGTGAAAAAACAGCCGACCGTGTTTTGAATCGTGCGTTGACGCAGCACCAGACAGGTTCTACTATGAAACCTCTGGCAGCGTATGCTTTGGGCATCGAGTACCGTTTGACCCATTATTCGGACACATGGCCCGACATTCCCTATCAGGAGATCGAAGACCCCGAGCGTCCCGGTCAGATGAAAGAATGGCCCATGAACTACGGTGGAACGGTTTCCAATCAGAATATTTTGCTGTATAAAGCACTCGCAAAATCCTACAATACCGTCCCGGTACACATTGTAGGCGATTATATCGGCGTTGAGAATGCGTTCAGCTTCCTGCACGATACACTGAATATGACCGATTTGGTGACACCTTCGGAAAATGCACAGTACAACGACTCTGCACTTTCCCCGCTGGTTTTGGGCGGTTTGACAGAGGGTGTAAGCCCCTTGCAGATGGCAGCGGCATATCAGATGTTCTCTAATGGCGGACAGTATCATTCTCCCACTTTCTTCAGTTCGATCCAATGGCCGAGCGGAGAGGTGTATATGGAATCGACTCCGACTACGGTTCAGGCACTCAGCCCCGAAGCAGCAATGGTTATGAACCGCTTGCTGCGTGCGCCTGTCGTAGATTCCGAAGGTACGGCAGCAGGCATTGGCAGCCAGATTGCCGGTATGGAAGTTATCGCAAAAACCGGTACGACACAGGACTGGAAAGACTATACCTTTGTGGGCGGAACTCCGTATTACACCACAGCAGTCTGGTACGGCTATGACGAGCCGAACATGATCGCCCACAACAACACCGAAAACCGTCAATACAGTAAATTCCCGCAGTATGCCTTTAAGGAATATATGACGACGGTTCAAACAGGACTAGAACCCAAGATGTTCCCCACCGCAGAGGGGGTTGTAAAGCAGGCTTTCTGTACGATCACAGGTCTGTTGGCAGGTCCGGGCTGTCCCGCTGCGGAGGGATACTACACATCCGACTATACCTTAGTGGACACCTGTAACGGTGCTCACGAGGTGCCGGCTGCATAATTTTGCATTCTTTTGCACTACACGAAGGAAAACTTCGTGTAGTGCAAGTTTTTTTATGCACAAATCGCAAAAGAATCGGGCTTGAAACAAGGGATAGTTTTGTTATTTGTACAAAATCGACAAAATTTTGTCGCTTAGGTCTTGAAACACGACCGAAAGGGTGGTATAGTGTATTTATTCTATGCAAACATTTGTACATAAGAGGTGGACAATGATGGGAAAGCGTTTTTTTCTGGTCGAGGCAAGTGTACTGCCGGAGGTGTTTCTGCGGGTACTGAAAGCAAAGGAACTTCTTGCAAGCGGAGAAGCAAAAAACATCTCTTGCGCAACTCGTATGGCAGAAATTTCACGCAGTGCGTTTTATAAGTATAAAGATTGTATTTTCGATTCCGAAAACAGCCGTGAAGTGCTTACAGTCATGGCTACTTTGTTGGATCAGACCGGTGCATTGCAGGCATTGCTTGCAGGCATTTCGGCAGCAGGGGCAAGCATCGTGACCATCAATCAATCGACCCCCGAAAATGGCACGGCACAGGTGGCGGTGGCAATCCGTACAGGCACCATGCAGCTGACCATCGAGGAGATGATCTCGCAGCTGGCAAAGCAAAAAACAGTTGTAGAAATTCATCGTGGCATCTAAAACGGCATCGTTGGAATAAAGGCAAAGATAGAGGGGAGAAATGCAGAATGGCGAAAATAGCGATCATGGGGTTTGGAACCGTGGGGAGCGGTGTTTTGGAGGTCGTACAAAAAAATGCAGCAGCGATCGAAAAACGTGCAGGCGAACCCATCGAAGTAAAGTATATTTTGGATATTCGGGATTTTACAGGGCATCCGCATGAAGCATTGTTTGTAAAAGATCTGGACATTATCCTAAACGACCCCGAAGTGAAAGCGGTCGTAGAAACTATCGGCGGTGTTCGTCCGGCACTCGAATTTGTCACTCGCTGTCTGCAAAGCGGACGCAGTGTGGCTACCAGTAACAAAGAGTTGGTGGCGATGCACGGTGCGCAGTTGATGCAACTGGCAAAAGAAAATGGTGCTGCTTTTTTGTTTGAAGCAAGTGTCGGCGGTGGAATGCCGGTCATCACGCCGATGCATCAGTGTTTGGCTGCGAATGTGATCCGCAGTGTGTGCGGTATCGTCAACGGTACCACTAATTTCATGCTCACAAAAATGGAACGGGACAATATGGATTTTGCACAGGCTTTGCAACTGGCGCAAAAACTTGGATATGCCGAAACACGTGATCCGTCGGCAGACATCGACGGAATTGATGCGTGTCGCAAAATTTCGATTTTGGCAGGCATTGCTTTTGGAAAAGAGGTACACCCCGAAACGGTTCCCACCAAGGGCATTCGTGGCGTCACAGCCCAAGACATCTCTGCGGCTGCGTCGATGGGGTGCAGCATCAAGCTAATCGCATGGGCAAAACAGGCAAAGAACGGGCAAATCGCTGCCGGAGTAGAGCCGATGCTGATTCCACGTGAAAATCGCTTGGCAAGCGTAGATGATGTGTTCAATGCAGTATTGGTCGAAGGCGATATGCTGGGCGATGTCATTTTTTATGGCAAAGGCGCAGGAAAACTGCCAACAGCCAGTGCAGTCGTTGCCGATGTTATTGATGCGCTGAAAAGCGGTGCAGCGATTCACGACAGTCTCTATTGGCAGGCGACCCCACAAAGCGACCAGTTGCTCACCGATTACGATGCAAATGCATACTATATTCGTGTAGATGGCTGTACGGCTGCACAGTTGAAAAAAGTATTCCCCGAAGCGACACAGTGCGGAGAAACAGGAATCGGTGCATACTGCATTTTGCCTGACCTGACCGCTGAACGCTTAGAGCAAATGTATCAGAAAATGGAAAATCAGGGCTGGAATCCGACCCTTTCCATCAAATTGATGGCAGAGTAAAGAGGTGTGCAAAATGATAACGGTAAAAGTACCCGCAACAAGTGCAAATGTTGGTGCCGGATTCGATGCACTGGGTCTGGCATTGGATCTGTTCAATACGGTCACTTTTGAATTGTCGGACAAATTGGTGATTGCCAGCACCGATAATACCCCTGTACCGACCGGAACCGATAATCTGGTTTATCGTGCTGCTTGTGCCACCTTTGAATTTTGTGGCAGACCGGTTCCGGCAATGAAAATTTTGCAGGAAAATCCCATCCCGATGGCACGGGGCTTAGGTTCCAGTTCGGCTTGTATCGTTGCCGGTATTTTAGGGGCGAATGCGCTGATGGGTTCCCCCTTGTCGGACAGAGAAATGCTGCATCTGGCAGCAGGCATCGAAGGTCATCCCGATAACGTGGCACCGGCACTGTTGGGGGGATTCGTGGCGAGTGTAATGGATGAAGATGCGGTTTACAGTGTGAAAAAGGACATCAGCGAACAACTTGCTTTCGCTGCGTTTATCCCTAATTTTCCGCTGCTTACCGAAAAATCCCGTGCAGTCCTGCCCAAGGAGCTGTCCTATCGCAGTGCTGTGTATAATCTGTCCCGTGCAGCATTGGCTACCGCAGCGTTTTGCGACGGCGACTACGAGCTCTTGGGTGTAGCAACCAAAGATGCAATGCATCAGCAATACCGATTGCCTTTGATTCCCGGTGGCGAGGAGATTTTCAGCAAGGCAAAAGAACTTGGCGCACTGGCGGTGTACATCTCCGGCGCAGGGCCAACCATCATGGCGGTCGTGCGCAGAAGCGACGAAGCTTTTTTTGCAAGTGCTAACGAGTGGCTTACCCGTGCAAAAGAAGCCGGAAAAAATGTTGGTGCATTTGAAGTAAAACATCTACTTGCAGCAAACCATGGTGCTGTGGTACAATGAGATGCAAAAGTTTGCTGGAAAGGCTTGGAAAAGGTTTGTTTTGGCGTGAATGTGTCGAAAAAAGAGCCATACAATGGCGTAAAATAAAAGGCAAGTCTTTTCAACAGCAACCGACAGCATCGTTTACAATTCGTTTTGAAATCCAATCCCCATAGATCGAGGTGCGGAAAAGAACATAGGAGGAAAGAGTATGGCGTTGATTGTACAAAAATTTGGCGGAACATCGGTGGCAAATCGAGATCGCCTGTTCAACGTGGCACGAATCGTTGCCAACACTCGAAATGAGGGAAATGATGTGGTAGTAGTTGTATCTGCACAGGGAGATACGACCGACGATCTGCTGGAAAAGGCAGCAGAAATCACCCACAATCCTTCACAGCGTGAAATGGATATGCTGTTATCTACCGGCGAGCAGATCAGTATCGCTCTGCTTACCATGGCGTTGGGCGAACTGGGCTGCCCTGCCATCAGTCTGACCGGTTGGCAGGCAGGATTCCGCACCGACCGCACCCACACCAAAGCACGTATCCAGCGAATCGATTCTGAACGAATCTCGAACGAACTGGCAAAAAATCGTGTTGTGGTCGTAGCAGGATTTCAGGGCATCAACCGTCACGACGACATCACCACTTTGGGACGTGGCGGTTCGGATACCAGTGCGGTAGCGATCGCAGCAGCTTTACACGCCGATCTGTGCCAGATTTATACCGATGTGGACGGCGTTTACACAGCCGATCCTCGTATCGTAAAAAAAGCAAAGAAGCTGGATGTCATCACATTCGACGAGATGTTGGAACTGGCAAGCTTGGGCGCACAGGTGCTGAACAACCGCAGTGTAGAACTGGCAAAGAAGTATGGGGTAAATCTTGAAGTTTGTTCTTCGATGAACAATGTTCCGGGTACAATCGTTAAGGAGGTAGTCGACGTGGAAGGTATGTTGATTAAAGGTGTTGCGAAGGATGTAAATGTTGCGGTAATTTCGATTCTGGGTGTTCCAGATGTTCCCGGAATGTCGTTCAAGGTGTTCTCGCTGATGGCACAGCGCAAGATCAATGTAGATATTATCCTGCAAAGTTCGGGCAACGAAGGGTATAAAGATGTGATCTTCACTGTTCCTCTGGACGAAATGGAGATCGCCCGCAAGACACTGGAAGAAAACATGGGTCGCTTTGGCGGAAATAAGATCGAAGTGGCAGATAATGTTGCAAAGGTAAGCGTAGTAGGCGCAGGAATGCAGAGCCATCCCGGCGTTGCATCCACCATGTTCGAGGCACTGTACGAGAACAATATCAATATCCATATGATCTCTACCAGTGAAATCAAAATCAGTGTTCTGATCGACAAAAAAGAGGCAGACAAGGCAGTGAATGCAATTCACAACGCTTTTGTAGGATAAAAGCTGTTTTTAAAGGGGCTGCACAGGCAGCTCCTTTTCTTTTTTGAAATTTTGGCTCAGCCGTTTACAGAAAGTGCGATTCGCTGTATAATATTAAGGCGTACTGCAAAAAACAGGCTGCAAAACGGCAGACCGAGCAGTTTATAAAAAGTTTGATTTGTCGCATTGCCGACAAAACAGTGCATTGCACTGGAAAGGAATGAGATAATATGTATGACCGTCGACCCAGCAGACCAATGAGTCCGTCCGAGCTGAGGCTACGGCAAAAAATGCGGGAAAAGCGGCGCAAACAGCGGCAAAAACAGCGTTTATGTTTGCTTGCGGCTATTTTGGTCGCAGTGATTGGAATCATATTCCTCATCACAAAAGCAGTAGGCTCTTTGACAGAACAAAGCAGTTCTTCATCGAGCGAACAAAGTCAATCCCAATCCGTGCCGGATTCGCAGCAGTCAAGCCAAGCACAGGTGGATTCTACTTCACAGGTGCAAAACATTGATGTGTCATCTACTACCAACACAAGTGATTGGCGAATGATTTTTGCAAACGGAAACACTCCGCTTCCAGAGGACTA
>CALWZD010000093.1 GCA_944385945.1 uncultured Anaerofilum sp.
CAACACCACCAGCATCAGCAACGGTATCGAAATGAACGTCGTTGCAGCAATGAGCGATCAAGAAGTGGTCGTAGTCTACTTAACGCTGCGTGACACCGAGCAAAAAGGGCGGTTAGACGATACTTTGCAGTTGGTCGATTTTTCGACCGAATCTACCCGTTTGGGACAAGAAGCCGAACGTGTTTTTTCCCACGCAGAAGTTCTGTGGTATGACCCACAAACCCAGACCGCAACCCTCCGCCTAATAGGACAAGGGTTGCATGGGATCGAAAATTCCAAATTTTCCCTTTCTGTTCGTGCGCTTTTAGCTGGTCGTGAGGAATATTCTTCGATCGCTACCGGATACACACTTGCAGACGTGTGTGCTTTTAACCCGCTTCCCACCGTGTCTTATCCCGCCGATGTTTCTTCTTACAGCACTTCCGGATTGCTTTCCGAAAAGTTGAGCGACTTGGTAGAACAAGGTAAAATGCCTGTTTTAAACAAAAACGAACAGGCTCCGTTTTCTGTTGCGCAATTCCCATGGTTTGAAGTAGAAAATATTGCTGTGGTCGATAATTTTCTTCATGTTCGTGTTGCGTATGACCAAGATATGGGACGATTCAACCAACTTTATCTGCAACTGGGCAAAAATGATAAAAATGATGATGCTGCTGTATTGGAAACTTCCGAGCTGTCAATGGATATTGCCTACTATGAGCCAGACGACCAACATCGTTATCCTGCACTGCAAGAACAAATCATCGCTATTCCCGGGGAAATGTTGTATCAGGATATTGGCATTTTTGCGGATGTCATCACTTATGACCAATATCTGGAGGGAAGTTGGGATGCAACTTTTGAAATTGAAAATGCACAGGAATATTCTGTAACACAGGAGTGTTCTATTGATATGGATACGTGGACCATCGACCGTGTGACCATATCACCGATCGGAGTTTCGGTTTCGGGCAAAGGCGAGTTGCTTGCCTATTCCGTTGCACCCAATATCATTGTGAAGCGTGTGGACGGCAGCACGATCGAATGCAACAGTTCTTCCGTTACAACGAATGAGGACTCCATCCTATTCAAAAATATTTTCGAAACGCCTTTGAAAACCGAAGACATCGAATGTGTTATCATCAACGACGTTTCACTCTCCTTTTTTAATGCTGAATCGTAACACAAATATTGACGCACCTTTCAAAATCTGGTATGGTTGTTATATATCAAAGACAAGCGACAGACAGAGGAGCGTTGGTTATGGAAAGACGGGATAAGCAAAATTATTATTTGGACTTGGCGGAAATGGTTTCCCAGCGTGGAACCTGTTTGCGACGCTTATATGGAGCTGTAATCGTAAAGAACGACGAAGTGATCGCTACCGGTTATGTTGGTGCTCCACGTGGCAGAAAAAATTGCACCGACTTAAAAGTGTGCATTCGTCAAAAACTGAATATTCCACGTGGCGAACGTTATGAGCTTTGTCGCAGCGTACACGCCGAAGCGAACGCCATCATCAGTGCTCCACGTGACAAAATGATTGGCAGCAGCCTGTATCTTGTGGGGGTAGAGGTTTCTGACGGCTCCTACATTAAAAATGCAAACAGCTGCTCGATGTGTAAACGCATGATTATCAATGCTGGGATCGAAACAGTTTATATTCGAGATAGCAAAAACGAGTACCGTACCATTGCTGTTTCGGATTGGGTGGAGCAGGATGAATCTCTGGACGGGATCTTGGGATATTGATGCCGCAAAAGATTGCTTGGCTGAGTGAGCTGGGCAATCTTTTTTCTTCCGATAAAGCGGTCGACTTCAACCGATCGTGATTTCTATATCCTCGCTATTTTAAAACAAGGGGTTTTTACTATGCTCTATCAGTTTGCTAAATGGAGTGGCGAAAGTCTTGCCGTCCCGCAGCTTGTATTGAATCAACTCGAACGTGGTGAGGAAAATCTCACCCGTGTTGCGCTTTACATTCTTTCCACAGGCAATCTCGACCCTACTGACATTGCACGGGCTTTGCGTTTGCGCACAGTTTCCTCTGCGCAACGTGCGCTCGATTTTTGGTACGGTGCCGGATTGTTGGAACGTGCCGAGCAAAGCACCGCCGTTCCCGAACCTGAAACAGCAGTGCGCCCACCAAGGTTGACCAGTGCGGAAGTTGCTGCCGTAAGCTGCAACGATCCACAGGTTTCCGTTTTGGTACAAGAATGCCAAAAGCTGCTTGGTTGTATGATCAATCAAAACGACACCAATATTTTGGTCAGTCTTTATTGCAACGATAAAATACCGGTTGACACGATTTTATATGCTGCCGCTTATTCAGTTGGGGAAGGACATCGCAGTGCAAGATATATCGAACGTGTTGTTCTGCGCTGGAAAGAAAGCGGGATCGTTACCGGCGAAGAAGCCGAACGATATTTGCATTTGCTGGAAAAACGGCGAAAAATCGAGACAGAGGTCGCCCATGTTCTTGGATGTGAAGATCGCCATTTTACCACCGCAGAGCGCAAACTGATCGCTTCGTGGTTTGAAGAAATGAAGTATGACCTTGCAATGGTACAAGAGGCGTGTCTGTATGCGGAAGGAAAGAAAAATATTCGCTATATCAACGGTATTTTCAAAAGTTGGTTTTCCAAAGGTTGGCGCAGCGTAAAAGACGTACAGGCTGCGCAGGCTTTGGAGGGAGTCAACATCCAACCCGCAGCACCTGCCTTGCCTGCCGGACAAGACCGTATGGCACGCCGAAAAAAACCGCTGGAATTTTTGGTGGAGGAATAAACGATGCAAACAAGAGAACAGCTGTATAAATCAGCACTACGACAAATACAGAGCAACCATCAACGTGCTTGCGTAATTGCACAAAAACAGTATGAGCAAGCCTGTGCCGAAATTCCCCAGCTGCCCGCTTTGTTCGGTCAGCTCAACCGCTGCAAAGTTGCTGTGTCCCGTTGCAGCGTATTCGGCACACCCGAACAACTTGCGCAGCAAACCCAACAACTTGAAGCTGCCGATGCCGAACTGTCTGCTCTGCTCAAAAAACACGGCTATCATTCGCACTCATTCGACCCACAGTTTTCCTGCCCGCTTTGCAAAGACCGTGGAGAATATCAGGGAAAAACCTGTCGCTGCGTACACCTGTTGGTTCGTCAGCTGCGCCGCCAAGAAATTTCCGCTTTGTCTGCACTGGAACTTTCTCGGTTCGATACATTTCGTCTGGAATATTATCCCAACCAGTACATTGCAGAGTATGGTGCCAATCCTCGTCAACATATGGAGGAGATTTTTAACTACTGTCAAAAATATGCAGAGCATTTCACGACAAAAAACCCTAATCTGCTCATGACAGGCAGTGCCGGTTTGGGCAAGACCCATCTTGCACTTGCCATTGCCAATACAGCCCTTAGCCGAGGTGCCGATGTCATCTATATCAGTTCCCGAAATCTGTTTGACCAGATGGAGCGTGAAAAGTTTGCCCTTTCAAGCGATCTGCGGCAAACCGTGATGGAGGCAGAATTGTTGATTTTGGACGATTTAGGAACTGAATTTCTAACTCAATACGGTATCAGCTTTTTGTACGATATTGTAAACACACGAATGTTGCGCCGTCTTCCTACGATTTACACAACGAACATCGTCAAAGAAGAAATGTTGCGGGCTCGCTACACTGAAAAAACTGCCAGCCGATTGCTGGGAAGCTGCGAACTTCTTACTTTTTTCGGAAACGATATTCGTCTTTTAGAGCATTGATGTCGCTATTGTTCTTTCGAGGTACTATGTCGCCCCCCACACTCAAGAAAGGTGGTTATATTGATGAATGAAGCCCTGCTGTTGATCGGGTTTGTGATTTTGATTTGTATTCTTCTCAGCCGTTTTTTGGACAAGATTCCTATCCCCTCTTTGCTTTTTTTCATTGCCTTGGGTATGTTTTTCGGAGAAAACGGCGTTTTAAAAATTCCTTTCGACGATTATGCTATCGTCAATGTCATCTGTTCGGTTTCGCTGATTTTCATTATGTTTTACGGCGGATTCGGAACCAATTTGCAAGCGGCAAAACCAGTTCTGGCTCCCTCAGCGGTTTTGTCTACGCTGGGCGTCGTAGGTACTGCCGGAATGGTCGCTCTTTTTGCACATTTTGTATTAAATCTGTCGTGGTTGGAAGGATTTTTGATCGGTGCTGTGATTTCCTCTACCGACGCCGCTTCGGTATTTAATATCCTTCGCTCGCAAAAATTGGCACTCAAGTATCATACCGACTCTTTGCTGGAGATCGAATCCGGCTCGAACGATCCCATGTCCTATATGCTCACTACCGTAGCCATCGCTTTGTTGAGTGGACATTCCATCTCTATCCCACAGCTATTGATACAGCAACTCAGTGTTGGCATTCTCTTTGGTATTGCGATGGGCTGGCTGGCTGTTAAACTTCTGCATCAACAACTTTTGCCGTCACAACATAGTCACACGGTGTTTTTATTTGCAATCATGATTTTGGCATACGCAATTCCTGTTGTATTGAACGGAAACGGATATTTGAGTGTATACATTTGCGGAATCTGGATTGGCAATGCACATCTTCCCCAAAAGAAATACTTGGTGCATTTTTTTGATGTGCTGACTCATGTTTCACAAGTGATGATCTTTTTCCTGCTGGGTTTGCTTGTTACCCCTGTAAATTTACCAGCAGTCATTGTTCCTGCACTTATCCTTACACTATTCCTAGCCTTTGCAGCACGACCGGTGATTGCCCTCGTCCTGCTTCTTCCTTTTCGAGCAAAATTATCACAAATTGCTTTAATTTCTTGGTCGGGGCTGCGAGGTGCCGCTTCTATCGTTTTTGCCATTTCTGCGGTACTCAGCGGTGTAAAAACGACGTATAATCTATACAATCTTGTGTTTTGTATGGTACTGCTTTCTATTTCGATCCAAGGCACTTTGCTTCCTTGGATTGCCAAAAAGCTTGGTATGATCGACCCCACCGCTGACGTCGGACGCACCTTTACAGACTATCAAGAAGACAGTGATATCCACTTCATTAAACTGCACCTAAAACAGCATCACCCTTGGTGTAAGCAGACGATTTCCGAATTGCAGTTTCCGTCCGACCTGTTGATTGCCATGATCGTACGTGAACAGGAGCCTTTCGTTCCGAATGGCAATACCCAACTGGAAGCAGGCGACCTGTTGGTATTGGCTGCTCGCAGTTTTGAAGACCGAGAGCATCTCGCCTTGCACGAAATGGTAGTAGAACTGGGGGCTCCGTTTGCAAATAAACCCCTTGCAGAAATTCCCCAGGCACACGCCAATCGAGTCATCCTGCTCAAGCGTGGGATAGACACCATCATCCCAACCGGCAAAACGATCATCAAGCCCGGTGATATTTTAGTTTTGGCTGAATCACATCTTCAATCGACAACGACATGAATAAACCGTAACGTCCCCCTTTACAGCTTGAAATTTCATAATGCGTCGAATCAAATCCCCCGTTCGATTTTGCGTTATAAGCAAAGCCGAACGGGGGTTTCTGCAAATTGGTACTATTCAAATTGTGCGTGATACAGCTCTGCATACACACCATTTTTTTGTAAAAGCTGTGTATGTGTTCCCTGTTCTACAATATTTCCTTGCTCGACCACTAAAATTCGATCGGCATTTTGGATGGTAGACAAGCGGTGTGCAATGACAAAGCAAGTTTTATTTTTCATCAATTCTCGCAGTGCCTGCTGGATTTTAATCTCAGTACGGGTATCGACATTCGATGTCGCCTCGTCTAAAATGAGCATACGGCAATCCATCAACAATGCACGGGCGATCGTGAGCAACTGTTTTTGTCCTTGCGAAATATTGATTCCGTCTTCGCTGACCAGTGTGTCATACCCTTGCGGAAGTTTCACAATGAAATCGTGAATTCGTGCTGCCTGAGCCGTTTTTACCATTTCTTCTTCGCTTGCATTGGGATTTCCATAGCAGAGATTTTCTCGAATCGTTCCTTGGAACAGCCACGCATCTTGCAACACGATCGCATACGAACGACGGACACTTTCACGGGTGAGCGTTTGAATATCCTTTCCGTCCATCAGAATATGTCCACTTGACAGTTCGTAAAATCGCATCAACAAATTTGTGATGGTCGTTTTTCCTGCACCGGTATGCCCTACGATCGCAATCAGTTGTCCCGGTCGAACGTCTAAATTTAAATCTTTCAGAACAATTTTCTCGGGTCGATAGCCAAACCGCACATTTTCCATTCGCACACTCCCCTGCGCCTGTACAAGAGGCTGTGCGTTGCTGCTGTCCGCAAGTTCGGGCTGTTCGTCGATCAGACGAAATACACGTTCGGCAGCTGCACAAGCTGATTGCAAATCTCCGATAATATTTGCTATTTCGTTGATAGGCCCTGAAAATTTGCGTGAGTATAGCACAAACGAAGATAAATTTCCAAGTGTGATTTGCTGATACAAAAACAAAATCGCCCCTAGCATACTGATAAGCGCAAGCGAAATATTGTTGATAAAATTTACGCAGGGCCCTGTTGTGCTGCCATAATAGTCAGAGCGATAATAGGCATCGCAAGCTTCTTGGTTTTTCCGGTCGAAGCGAGAAATCATCGTTTGCTCCTGATGATAGGCTTTTGTCGTTTTTTGCCCTGATAAAATTTCCTCGGCAAAACCATTCAATTCGCCCAGTTTTTTCGACCGTTTGCGGAATAGTGGGCGTACCTTATTGGTCCGATATTTTGTGAATAAAATCGCTACCGGAATGGTGATTACGAATACGACTAAGAGCTGTGGCGAAATCGCCAACATCATTCCAAATGAACCTACCACCGTAATAACACTGGTTGCAATCTGCAGTAAGTCGTTGGAAAGCGAGGCATTCACCACGTCGATGTCATATGAAATACGGCTGATCAAGTCGCCCGTTTGGTGGCTGTCAAAATATTGGATCGGCAATTTTGTGAGCGCACAAAAAGCATCTTCACGCATTTTACAAACGACTTTTTGGCTTAGTTGGATCATCAGCGCAGAAAGCCAATAACTGAGCAACGCCGAAAGAATGTAAAAAATCAACATCAATCCACAGTAGAGATATACTTTGGAAAAATCCACTTTGCCCATTTGTGTCCCAATGGCATCGATCGCTAATCCCGACAAAAATGGTCCCAACAATGCCAGAACATTGCTGCTTATACTAAGAAAAAGTGCTAAAACGACCATAAATCGTTGTTGATATAAATATCCCCACAAACGAATAAACAGGTGCATCCTTCCCACTTGCGATGTGTTTGCCGTTTGTTTCATTCAATTCCCTCCCATCTGCGAAAATGCAATTTCCTGATATACGCTGCCAGAGTTCATCAACTGTTCGTGTGTGCCACAGCCGATGATAGAACCATTTTCCAAAACCAAAATTTTATCACAATGTGCAATGGAACTTACTCGCTGTGCAATAATGATATTTGTCGTATCAGCGTAGGAATGACGCAGCACTTGCCGTAATCGAGCGTCGGTTTTGTAGTCCAGCGCACTGGAGGAGTCGTCCAAAATCAGAATCGGCGGTTTTGCAGCAAGAGCACGTGCAATGAGCAACCGTTGTTTTTGTCCGCCCGACAGGTTGGTTGCTTTTGCTGTAAGACGATGGTCGAATCCATCTTCTAAAGAGTCGATAAACTCGATTGCCTGCGCATCTTCTGCCGCTTGGTGAATCCGCTTCGGTGACAGATTTCGCCCAAAATCAATATTTTGATAAATGGTGTCGGAAAACAATACATCGTTTTGAAAAACGACCCCAAACATCCTGTACAGCTCTTGCGGTGGAATTGAGGCGACCTCTTTTCCTGCAATGCGAATGCTTCCGCTT
>CALWZD010000094.1 GCA_944385945.1 uncultured Anaerofilum sp.
GGAGTACATCCTGCCTGAGTTGCAGACCACCTATAAGCAGAACCTCATCAAAGAGGGCATGAGCGAGGGTGTTGAGGTTGCCGAGATCGCAGGTGTAAAGCGTGTTGACGACTACACTGCAACCGTTACTTACAGCGAGCTGAGCATCGTTGGTGACCGTGCAATCAACCTGCCTCTGGTTCCCGAGCACTACTACGGCGAACTGACCAAGGGTGACGTAAGCAAGCAGCAGAACAACATGGAGCCCATGGGCAGCGGTCCGTACGTATGGGGTGGCTTTGCAGACAACATCGTTACTTTGACTGCAAACAACAGCTACTTCGAGGGTCAGCCCAAAACTCCTAACGTAAAGTTCCAGTACGTTCCCCCCACGGATACTGTTGCTGAGCTGGCAGCAGGCCGTATCGACATCGCTAACCCCAACTCTGACCAGGAAACTCTGGACGAGATGGATGCAGGCGGAAACATGAGCTATCAGCTGGTTGCAAATGCAGGTTACGGCTACATGGGCATGAACTGCAAGAGCATGAGCCAAGAAGTACGTCAGGGCGTATTCCACCTGATGAACCGTAAGCCCGCTGTTCAGGGTTACTTCGGCGATCTGGCACAGGTTATCGAGCGTCCCATGACCACCACTTTGGCTGAGTATCCTCAGGATGCTACCGAGATGTACGCTTACGATCCTCAGTTGGCTTTGGAGAAATTTGAGGCTGCTGGTTACACCCAGAAGGACGGCAAGCTGGTAAATGCAAACGGTGAGCAGCTGGTTCTGTCTGCTTACGTTGGTGGTAGTGGTACTGGTGATCACCCTGCATACGCAATGCTGACTCAGGCTGCAACCGCAATGGCTGAGCTGGGTGGCGAGCTGCAGATTCAGGACGTTGACTTCAACGTATTGCAGTCTGCTATGAACGACGGTACTGCTGATATGTGGTGTATGGCTTGGGGCGCAGTAAACAGCTGCGACAAGAGCGTACAGTTTGCAACCGGTGGCGGTCAGAACCGTTATCAGATTTCCGATCCTGAACTGGACGAACTGCTGCTCAGCATCGTTAAGACTGCTGATTTGGAGGAGCGCAAGGCTCTGGTAAGTGATATGCTGGATCTGTCCATGGAGCTGGCTATCGAGCTGCCCTTGTATCAGCGTGAAAACGTATGGGCATACAACACCGACAACATCAACATGGAAACTGTTCAGGAGTCCAGCGCAAGTTGGGACTTCACCGACTTCCTGTGGCAGATCGAGATGAACTAATCTCGACACTTGAAGGTTGAATGATTAGCAGGCAGCCCGACTGTGACGATACAGTTGGGCTGCCTTTCTGTTTTAAAAACAGTTTTTTTAAAGCAACGAACCACAGCCGAACAGCTTTTGCGGATGCTTTGTACAAAAAATACAAAGAAGAAGTTGTTGGAAGATTTTTCAAGAAAAGAAAATTGTCTTTGTGACAAGTACAGCTTATTCATGAAAATTCTATAAAACTATCATATTATCTCGTTGTTTTCACAAAAATATTTTAAAAAAACTGTTTATTCAAGAAAATATAACAAAAAATACAATACATCTGTTGTTTTAAGAATTACAAATGTTGCATTGTGTCGCTCTTTGTGATATAATGTAGTTCGTGTATTGTATGGAAAATCATTTCCAAAAAAGAAAAATTGCCAAAGCCGGCATACGCTGTTTTGGCGATAGAAAGCAGGTGTTGTCCGTTGAAACAATATATCATTCGACGGGTGCTCATCAGTTTGGTGGTGCTGTTTGGTGTATCAATTATGCTGTATGCACTGGTTCGCAGCATGCCATCGGACTATGTCACTCTGTCAACATCCACAAACCCCAATGTTACCGAAGAAATGCGTGACCATCTTCGTGAAATTTACGGCTTGGACAAAGGCATTTTCGAAGGCTACATTGATTGGCTGCTGAGTGCTTTGCGGGGCGATCTGGGTGAAAGTATGGTTATGAAGCGTCCTGTATCTCAGGTTATCGCTGAGTATGCCCCCATTACTTTCTCGGTGTCGTTGATTTCTCTTATCCTGCAAATGTTGATTGCCATCCCTTTGGGTATTTTGGCTGCACGTAAGCAGTATACAAAAACTGACTATATCATTACCACATTGGTATTTCTGGGATTGTCACTGCCCAGTTTCTTCTTTGCAGCAATTTTGAAACGTGCTTTCGGTCCTTATGGCTTGGATTGGTTCCCCATTGCAGGTATGCTGAATGCCCGTGTAAACTATCCCGACGGAATGACATGGGCAAAGCTGTGCGACTATTTCACACACTTGGTTTTGCCGATTTCGGTATTCGTTATCACCAGCTTGGGCGGTATGCTGCGTTACACCCGTACCAATATGTTGGAAGTGCTCAGTGCTGATTATATCCGCACCGCACGTGCAAAAGGTGTGCCCGAGCATCGTGTTATTTATTCTCACGCATTCCGCAACACCCTCATTCCTATCGTTACTTTGCTGGGTTCCAGTCTGCCTGCTTTGTTCAGCGGTGCAGCGATTACCGAGAACCTGTTCGGTATCGAAGGCTTGGGCAACATCGGTCTGCGTGCTTCCCAGATGGCAGACGTTCCTTATCTGATGGGCTTCAATATGTTGTTGGCTACCATGACGATTTTGGGCTTTTTGCTGTCCGATATTTTGTATGCGGTCGTTGATCCCCGTGTACGTTTGAGCTAAGAAAGGAGGAGCGAGCCGTGAGTGAAGAAATGAAAAATGATCAGACCGCTGCCTCTGTGGATCGTATGGAGGAGTTGGAAGAAAACCGCCTGTTTATGACCCCCGGTCAAATCGTTATGCGTCAGTTTTTGCGCAATAAGTTGGCGGTGTTTGGCGTTGTGATTTTGGTCGCAATGGCACTGTTCTGCTTTGTAGGTCCTTTGTTCAGCGAATATGGCGAGGCAGAGATCTTTTATGTAAATCCCGAAACCGGTGTTGAGGTTCGTATGAGCGACCATGCCGGTATTGCAAGTGCAGTTTTGAATGCAAAAGCAAAACCCAGTGCTGCACACTGGTTGGGCACCAATGAGCAAGGTCAGGACGTTTTGACCCGCCTGATGTACGGTGGTCGAATCAGTTTGATGGTAGGCTTCGTAGTTGTTGCTGTTGAGCTGATCATCGGTATCACTTTGGGTGGTATCGCAGGTTATTACGGTGGAAAAGTGGATATGATCATCATGCGTATCGTAGAGATGTTCGTGTCAATTCCTTTTATCCCGTTGATGTTGATCGTTTCCAGTATGTTGGTTGGTTTCAAAATCAGCCCGCAGTATAAAATTTACTACACCATGTTCATCATGGGTCTGATTTTCTGGGCTGGCGTTGCACGTATGGTGCGTGGTCAGATTTTGGCTTTGCGTGAGATGGAGTATATGCAAGCTGCTGAGGCAACCGGTATTCGCACCAGCCGCAAGATTTTCCGCCATCTGGTACCGAACGTTATGCCGGTCATCATCGTTATGGCTACCATGGACTTGGGCAGCGTTATTCTGATGGAGTCCACCATGAGCTTCCTCGGAATCGGTGTTGGTATCCCGTATGCTTCTTGGGGCAACATGGTACAATCGGTAAACGATAACGTTATCATGCGCCAGTATATGAACATCTGGGTACCGCCGGGACTGTGCATCTTGTTGGTCGTTTTGGCATTCAACTTTGTGGGCGATGGTCTGCGTGATGCATTTGACCCGAAAATGAAACGATAAGGAGGGCAATTTGATGACGAATGCAGATAAAAATCGCAACCAGCGGTTGCGGCAAGTGAAAAAAGAAAATGCCCGCCGTTTCAAAGAGTTTAAGAAAGCAAAAAAACGCAAGATTCCCGAAAGCGAGTATGTTACCCAGATGAAGAATCAGGATAACATTCTCGAGATCGACGGTCTGCACACCTTTTTCTATACTGACGTTGGAACCGTTCGTGCCATCGACGGTGTTACTTTCAGCGTTCCCCGTGGCAAAACAGTTGGTATCGTAGGCGAAAGTGGATGTGGTAAATCGGTTACCAGTATGTCGGTCATGCGACTGCTGCAAGAGCCGCAGGGTCAGATTACCAGTGGTCAGATTCGTTTTGCACAGCGCAAAGAGAACCGTGCGATCGACCTCTCCAAAGCACCGCAGAAAGTGCTGGAAAAGGTTCGTGGTGGCGAGATCAGTATGATTTTCCAAGAGCCGATGACCACCCTGAACCCCGTGTTCACTATCGGCCGTCAGTTGGATGAAGCCATTCAGCTGCACACCGAAAAAATGAGCAAAAAAGACATTGCTGCCCACAGTGTTGAAATGCTGAAAACAGTTGGTATCGCTAACGCAGAGGGCGTTTATAAAATGTACCCCCACGAGTTGTCGGGTGGTATGCGTCAGCGTGTTGTTATCGCAATGGCTTTGGCTTGTCATCCCGACCTTATCATTGCCGACGAGCCTACCACTGCTTTGGATGTTACCATTCAGGCACAGATTTTGGATCTGCTGCGCAATCTGAAAGATAAGATCAACGCTTCCATCATGCTGATCACCCACGATTTGGGCGTAGTTGCCGAAATGGCAGACTATGTTGTGGTTATGTATGCAGGTCGTGTTGTTGAACAGGGTACTGTGCAGGATATCTTCCACAATCCCAGCCATCCCTACACCATTGGCTTGATGAAAAGCCGTCCCAATATTTTGGGCAGTGAAGGTGATCGTCTGTATTCCATCCCGGGCAGCGTTCCCAACCCTGTTGATCTTCCCAACTATTGCTATTTCCACAATCGTTGCGATCGTTGTGGAAAAGAGTGTGAGGGACCGTTCCCCCAGATGGTACAGCTGAGCGACACCCATCGTGTTGCTTGCTACAAAGCACTTGAGAATCAGAAGGAGGTGCAGAAGTAATGGCACAGGAGCAGAATGTTTTGGAGGTAATTGACCTCGTAAAACACTATCCCATCAAAGCCGGTGTTACACAGCGTGTTGTAGGACACGTTCGTGCAGTAGACGGCGTTAGCTTTAGCATCAAGCCCGGTCAGACCTTTGGTCTGGTAGGCGAAAGTGGCTGTGGCAAAAGTACCATTGGTCGTACCCTTCTGCGCTTGACTCAGCCCACCAGCGGTAAGTGCATCATTGAGGGCAAGGACATCTTTGCATTGAATCGCAAAGAACTGCGTGCTATGCGCCCCAAAATGCAGATGATCTTTCAGGATCCCTATTCCAGCTTGGACCCCCGTATGTCGGTCAGCGAGATCATTGGCGAGGCTGTGCGTGAACACAACATCGTTTCGAAAGCAGAATATCGTGACTATGTTCTGAAAGTTATGGAAGATTGCGGTCTGCGTGCTTTCCAAGCCGACCGTTATCCCCACGAATTTTCGGGTGGTCAGCGTCAGCGTATCTGTATCGCACGTGCGTTGGCATTGAACCCCGACCTGATCGTTGCCGACGAACCTGTTTCGGCTTTGGACGTTTCGATTCAGGCACAGGTCATCAACCTGATGCGTGATTTGCAGGAAAAACGCAATCTGTCCTATTTGTTCATCAGCCACGACTTGTCGGTTGTTGAATATATTTCGGATGTTGTTGGCGTTATGTATCTGGGCACTCTGGTTGAGATGGGTACCAAAGAAGAACTGTTCAAACACGCAATGCATCCTTATACCAAGGCTTTGCTGAGTGCAGTTCCGGTTCCCAATCCTGACGTTAAGATGAACCGTGTGATTTTGCAAGGCGACCTGCCCAGCCCCGCAAATCCCCCGAAGGGCTGCAAGTTCCACACTCGCTGCCCCAACTGCATGGAAAAGTGCAAGACCGAAGCCCCTGTATACAAAGACTATGGCAATGGTCATTATTGCGCTTGCCATCTGTACGAGTAATTTTGCTATATTATACAAAGATGTCTTTCAGCGATTGCTGAGGGACATCTTTTTTTAATTGTGAAAATAAAATTTGTTCTTGAAAGGATTGCATTTTAAAAGTAGGAATTGTAAACTATATTTAAGCAATAATTCACGAAAGAAGGAGGAACAAATGAATCTGGAGGAATACCGCAAAGCAAGCAATCAGGCACGGCGTTATTTTCGCAACTGTGTTGCAAAGGGAACATACCCCTATTTACAGGTTCTGGATGATATTGTGGACAGCAACGATTATATTACGACTGTCGATTTAGGAGTGGTAAGCATTCCTGCCGACCAAATCGTTGGTACCAAAACTGCCGGACGAAAAGCAGCATTTGCTGGGAATTTTATGCCACTTTTGGATAGCGAAACAGAATTTGCACAAAAATGGGAAAATTTGTGCGCTTCTCATCTGGAAGAAGGCATTCGTGACCCCATTTTGGCATATGAGTATCTCAATCGCTTTTATGTACAAGAGGGAAATAAACGTGTCAGCGTTTTAAAATATTTTGATGCCGTCACCGTTCAAGGGCGTGTCATGCGGTTGGTACCACGCAAAACAGACAGCAAAGAGAATAAGATATATTACGAATTTATGGACTTTTATCAGCTGAGTGGGGTAAATTATCTCTACTTCAGCGAAGAAGGACGCTTTGCTGAATTTGTCAAACAAGTAGGTAAAAAACCCGGCGAAAAATGGAATACCGAAGAATGCTCGCTGTTGTTTTCGGTATATCAGCGTTTTAAAGAGGCGTTCCACACGAAAGGCGGCGACAAATTACCCATCACAGTAGGGGATGCGTTGCTGGCATATATTAAAATTTACACTTATGCCGAAACACTGAATCACTCTGTAAACGAATTTAAGCAGGATCTGGATAAAATTTGGATCGAGATCATGGCTTTGTTGGAAGAAGAAGTGGTAGAGCTTTCGATGGAGCCGGAAAAGCCGGCACCTACCAAGAGCTCCATTTTGGACAAATTGTTCTCTAATGAAGTTCTAAGCCTGAAGGTCGGCTTTATCCATGAAAAAGATGCCACCCATTCTGCGTGGACATATGCGCATGAATTTGGCCGCAACCAGTTGGAGAGCACTTTCCCCGGTCGTGTGACTACGGTGTGCTATGACAACGTTCGGGCAGGGATAGACGACGAACAGACTATCGAGCAAGCAATCGCCGACGGATGCGATGTTATTTTTACCACTACCCCCAAACTAATGTCAGCCAGCCTGAAAATGGCGGTAAAACACCCCGAAGTAAAGGTGCTGAACTGTTCGCTCAATATGCCGCATCCGTATATCCGCACTTATTATGGACGTATCCACGAAGCGAAATTTTTGGTGGGAGCAATCGCAGGTGCAATGGCAGACGATAACAAAATCGGATATGTAGCGACCTATCCCACTTTTGGTATGACCGCAGGCATCAACGCATTTGCATTGGGGGCAAAAATGGTCAATCCCCGTGCGCAGATCTATTTGGAGTGGACAGCAGTAAAAGGGGTAGATGTAGACGAAGATTTCCGCCGTTTGGGGGTCCATTTGGTATCCAGCCAAGATATGCGAATCCCCAGCAGTTCTTCTAAAAAATATGGTTTGTATCAAATTTTGGAAAACGGAGAATATCAGGACATTGCAATGCCGTTTTGGCAGTGGGGTGAATTTTATGTCAAAATCATAAAATCCATTTTGGACGGAAACTGGGAAAGCGATGACCAAGGTACTGATGCCCGTGCATTGAATTATTGGTGGGGATTATCGTCTGGGGCGGTAGATGTGTTGTATTCCCGTAGCTTGGCACCCGAAACAAGGCGGTTGGTAGAACTGCTGCGGCAGGGTATTTGCAGTAAAAACTTTGAGGTATTCTCTGGAAAATTAACGGCACAAGGCGGAAAAGTGATTCAAGAAAATGGCACTTTGACCCCCGAGCAGGTGATCCACATGGATTGGCTTGCAGAAAATGTTGTGGGAGAGATCCCCAGCTTGGAGCAGCTGATTCCCGAAGCACGTGCCCTGGTAAAATTGCAGGGTGTAAATAAACAGGATATTGCGGCACGCATATTATAAAATCGAGAGAGGAAAACCGGCGGAAGATCCTCCGCCGGTGTCGATATGATATGAAAATTTTAGCGATTTCGGACGAAGAATCCAAGTATTTATGGGATCATTTTGAACCCGATAAAATGAAAGATGTAGAGTTGATTTTATCTTGCGGAGATTTGGACCCTCGTTATTTGACGTTTTTGGCAACGTTCAGCCATGCGCAGGTGTTGTATGTTCACGGCAACCACGATGATAAATACGAGTTTCGCCCACCTGAAGGATGTCGCTGCATCGAAGATGAGGTGTACTGCTATAATGGCATCCGTATTTTGGGGCTTGGGGGGTCGATGCGATATAATCCCAACGGGAAAAATCAGTACACCGAAAAGCAAATGCGAAACCGTGTGCGAAAATTATGGTGGAAATTGTACCGAAGCAAAGGGTTCGACATTCTGCTTACCCATGCACCCGCCAGTGGCATCAACGATGGCGAAGACCGTGCGCATTGGGGCTTTGAAGAATTCAATCGTTTGATTGAACGGTACAGCCCGAAGTATTTTGTACATGGACATATCCACCTGAATTATGGTCACAGTATCCCACGGATACAAGATTATAATGCGACTAAAATCATCAATGCCTTTGAGCGGTACGAATTTGAATATTAAACAGTTACAGGCAGCTTTCCATAAAAGGAAAGCTGCCTGCTCTTTTTCAATCAAAATGATTTCTTTAAAATTGCGTTCAAGTTGTTGATATGATCCAGCAGTGTCTGGGTAGGTACGCCCGAGAAACTGCGCATAGAACGCAGAGGAGATGCCAAGTACATTTGATATGCCATCTCGTCGCTGACAGCTTCAGATGCTACCTCGCTTGCAGGTTGCTCATCCTCTTTCTTCAGACTTTGTTCGAAAGCACGAACAGCATCTACCAGCTCCGGATGCGCCAGAAGTTCGGCGGTCGTGGTGTTCATAGTCACTACGAAAGGCAGTTTCTTTGCAGTTTCAAAAGAAAGGTTTGCCTGCAAGCGAATATCTGCGCTCGACTCACCTACCAAAATCTCATAAGTTCCACTAGCAGCATACCAATCGTGAAGTTCTTCGTTATACCAGCTCAGCGAGCGAGCATCCAGCTGCAACTCTACTGTTTTGCTTTCGCCTGCATCCAGTGCAACTTTGGTAAATCCTTTCAGTTCTTTCTCAGGACGATTTGCTGCACCGGTGGTGTCTTTCACATACAGCTGAACGACTGCTTTTCCTGCAACGGTGCCGGTATTGGTCACACGCACCGAAACAGTCACAATGGAATCGTCAGTCATAGTATCGCTGGACAGCTTCAAATCAGAATAATCGAAAGTGGTGTAGGACAGCCCGTGACCAAACGGGAACAGAACCTTCATTTTTTTCTTTTCGTAGTAACGGTAGCCTACAAATACGCCTTCCGCATAGTTTACGTGCTTGCCGTCACCGGGGAAGTTGAGGTACGAAGGATTGTCTTCCAACTGAATGGGGAATGTTTCGGGCAGATGTCCACAGGGGTTTGCATCACCAAACAACAATGCGTCGGTGGCTTCGCCAACGCCCTGACCGCCCAGATACATTTCCAAAATGGCTTTTACTTTGTCAGCCCAAGGCAATTCTACCGGGCTGCCGTTGTGAAGTACTACTGCAACATTAGGTTGTACTTTCAAAATTTCTTCGATCAGGCGATTCTGACAATCAGGCAAACGCATATGGCTGCGGTCATATCCTTCGGATTCGAACGAGTCGGGCAGACCGGCAAAAACAACGACAGCATTTGCCTGTTTTGCGGTTTCGATGGCTTGCGCAAACAGCTCGGGAACGATTTCGTCTTTATCGTGTGCAAATCCTTGTGCGTAAAGAATTTCGCACTTTTTACTGGTCACATCAAATGCACAGGGGATGTAGCTGCTGTTGATGTGCGAAGACCCACCGCCTTGGAAACGAGGCGTTTTTGCAAAACCACCGATGTAAGCAATTTTGTCACCACGTGTCAGAGGAAGCATAGCGTTATTTTTTAGCAAAACGGCGCATTCTTTTTCCATTTCTGCTGCCAAATGATGATGTGCGTCCAGATCGAAGGTCTGCTGTTCACGGTTGTCTACATAGCGGAAAATAACGTCGAGAATGCGCTCTACGGCACGGTCAAGCACTGATTCGTCCAACTCGCCGTTTTTGACAGCTTCTACGATCTCGGCGTCAGTGCAGCCACCGGAACCGGGCATTTCCAACTCCAAACCGGCTTTTAACCCTTTTACACGCTCGTTTACAGCTCCCCAGTCGCTCATTACATAGCCGTCAAAACCCCATTCATCACGCAGGATCTTGGTCAGCAGATATTCATTTTCGCTGGCATATTCACCGTTGATTTTGTTGTAGCTACACATCAAAGTGTAAGGTTTGGCTTTTTTTACGGCAGTTTCAAAACCGGCAAGATAAATTTCACGGAAAGTGCGTTCGTCCATATCCGAAGAACAACTCATCCGCATATATTCTTGGTTGTTAGCAGCAAAGTGCTTTAGGCTTGTTCCAACATGATGGCTCTGAACACCTTGGATGTGTGCAGCCGAAAGTTCACCAGTCAAATAGGGATCTTCGGAAAAATATTCGAAGTTACGTCCGCACAGAGGGCTGCGTTTAATGTTTACAGCAGGTCCCAATAACACAGACACATTTTCTGCCTGGCATTCCTGTCCCAAAGCATCACCAAGGCGATAAAGCAGGTCACGGTCAAAGCTAGCAGCCGTTGCACTGGCGGTGGGGAAGCAAACAGCTTTGATGGAATCATTGATGCCAAGATGGTCAGCATCTCCGGATTGCTTACGCAAACCGTGGGGACCATCGGACACCATTACTTCCGGCACGCCCAAACGCTCGACGCTTTTTAAACGCCAAAAATCTTTACCGGAACACATTCCGGCTTTTTCTTCAAGTGTCATTTGAGAAATGATTGATTTTAAGTCACGCATAAAAATCCTCCTATTTGATATTGATATTCATTTTTGGAGCTAAATGCATCTGAAGATAAAATATCATATTTCACTTGATGAAACTATTATAATTTTAAGAAAAATACAAAAAAATTAACTTAACAAGCAAAAAAATAAACACAAGATACTGTTGTTACGACAAAATACTATGTAAAGCGACAAATAGAACAAAAATGCGAAAAAAGCTGTTGACTTTTGGTATTGCAGTGTGGTATCACACAAAAGTCGCCGAAAGCGACAGCCACGGTGAGCGATCACCGAGCCTGAAAAAACAAATCAAGAAACTTTGAAAAAAGTGCTTGACATGCAAGAGATTGCATGATATAATAACTAGGCTGTCAGCGATAAGCTGATTGGCACAGGACCTTGAAAATTAAACAATATCGAAGAAGCTTGAATG
>CALWZD010000095.1 GCA_944385945.1 uncultured Anaerofilum sp.
ATAGAAAAACAACGGCACCTCAAAGATGCCGCTGCTTTCTGGTGGGGGAAGGTGGATTCGAACCACCGAAGGCATAGCCAGCAGATTTACAGTCTGTCCCCTTTGGCCACTCGGGAAATCTCCCATATTCTGTTTGTGCCATTTCTGACGCTCGTTTATTATATCAGCTTTTTTTTCAAAATGCAATACCTTTTTGAAAATTAAATAGAAAAATATAAAAAAATCAAATTTTTTGTTCGCTGATACTTGTTTTCATGGCGAAGTTTCTAAAAGTTATATACACTTTACAAATTTTTAAGGTGAAAACACAAAATTTGTAACCCAAAAACAATTTTTTGTGCTATAATAAAACCTACATAGCCGCAATTTTTTGGGATGGTTCTGAAAATAAAAGAATGCCGAAAATGCGATTTTTAAAAAACGCACCGTTGGCTATTAGAAGGATGAATGAGAAAAAGGAGGGGAAACTATGGCATCGAATCCCGAATATTCCGTTGTTACACCTGAAATCGAGGCGTTGGCGCACCTCGCACAATCCAATAGCACCATCAACCCGGATGATTACACAAAGTATGATGTAAAACGTGGTCTGCGTGACATCAATGGTAAAGGTGTTTTGGCAGGTCTTACTGAAATCGGTGATGTGTACGCAAGCAAAACTTTACCGGATGGAACGACCGTTCCTTGCGACGGCGAATTGTTTTATCGTGGGTACAATGTGCGTGATTTGGTAAAAGGTTTTGTAGAAGATGGTCGCTCAGGTTTTGAAGAAACCTGTTATTTATTGTTGTTTGGAAAATTGCCCAACCAAAAGGAGTTGGCAGACTTTACGGCACAACTAGCAGGTTATCGCAGTTTGCCCAGTAATTTTGTGCGGGATGTCGTTTTAAAAGCACCCAGCAAGGATATGATGAATGCACTGGCACGAAGCATTCTGACCCTTGCAAGCTATGACGATAATCCCGATGATATTTCGCTGCCCAATGTAGTACGGCAATGTATCCAGATGATCGCTGTATTCCCGATGCTGGCAGTATACAGCTATCAGGCATATAGCTATTCCGTTGAGGGAAAAAGTCTGTTCATCCATGCACCGAATCCGAATCTTTCCACGGCAGAAAATATTTTGCATCTTTTGCGTCCGGATTCGTCCTATACCGCTTTGGAAGCTCAGCTGTTGGATTTGTGTTTGGTTCTCCATGCGGAACATGGCGGCGGTAACAACTCTACCTTTACTACCCACGTCGTAACCAGTTCGGGAACAGACACTTACTCCTGTATGGCAGCTGCATTGGCAAGCTTGAAAGGACCACGGCATGGTGGCGCAAACCTGAAAGTTGTGAATATGTTCGAGAACATAAAAGAGAACGTATCTAACTGGGAGGATGAGGAGGAGCTTTCCGCTTACCTCGATAAATTGCTGTCAAAACAGGCATTTGACCGAAGTGGCTTGATTTATGGTATGGGTCATGCGGTCTATTCTCTCAGCGACCCACGAGCACGTGTGCTGAAAGGCTTTGTTGAGGCTCTTTCGAAAGAGAAAGGAATGACCGACGAATTTGCCTTGTATGATCGCACCGAGCGATTGGCAGCGGAGTTGATCAGCAAAAAGCGTACTATTTACAAGGGCGTTTCTGCAAATGTGGACTTTTACAGTGGATTCGTGTATCGAATGTTAGGGTTGCCGATGGAACTGTTCACCCCGATCTTTGCGATCGCACGAATTTCCGGTTGGAGCGCACACCGCATTGAAGAATTGATCAATATGGGAAAAATCATCCGTCCTGCATACCGCAATGTATGCGACCGACAGGAGTATATCCCAATGACAAAACGGTAAAGGAAAACGCACACAGAGCGTCTGAAAATAGGCGTCTGTGTGCGTTTTTTATGCTGTGGTCAAAGAGGCGAGCGGACGCAGAACGATTTGCTGCTGGCAAACATCGGCAATCAGTGCTGTGTTAGGCTGTGCGCTGCCGTCCAGAATGGCATCTGCTAATGCCTGCTCTACTGCACGTACTACACATTTGCGCAGTTCACGTGCGCCATACTCTCGCTTGCACTGCCCGACCAGAAATGCAACGGTCTGGTCGGTATGGGATAAAGTGTACCCCTGATGTTTTGCACGTTGTTCAAGCTGCAAAAGCATCTTTTCTGCAATTTCGGAAAGCTGCTGATCGGTAAGGGGATGAAAAATGACTACTTCGTCCAATCTTCCGAGAAGTTCGGGGCGGAAAAATTCCTTTACCTGCTGCAAAGCGGCGGTTTGAGATGCCTGATACCCCGTTCCGCTGGCAGAAAAACCAATATCGGGACGATTTTCACACAGTTGTTTTGCCCCAAGATTACTGGTAAGGATGAGGATGGTGTTGCAAAAATCGGTTTTTCTGCCGTCCGAATCGGTCAAAGTTCCTTCTTCCATGATTTGTAGTAAAAGGTTTTGGATGTCACGATGCGCCTTTTCGATTTCGTCCAATAGTACGATGGAATACGGCTTTCTGCGTACCGCTTCGGTAAGCAATCCGCCTTTTTCGTGTCCGATATATCCCGGAGGTGCGCCGATCAATCGGCTAACACTGTGTGCCTCCATATATTCGCTCATATCAAAGCGCAAAAGTGCCTTTTCTGTGCCAAACCAACTTTCGGCAAGTGCTTTTGCCAGTTCGGTCTTTCCAACACCGGTGGGCCCCAAAAAGAGCATGGCACCCATTGGGCGTCCGGCTTCTCCCAACCCTGTACAGGAACGTCGAACAGCGCCTGCCACAGCTTGCACAGCTTGCTGTTGACCGACCACCCGCAAGGAAAGGCGTTGCTCCAGCTGACGTAGTTTCAGGCATTGCTGTTCGGTGATTTTTTGAACGGGAATGCCGCTTGCACGAGCGGTAACTTTTGCGATGTCTTCTTCGGTGACGGTAGCAGGTTGACTGCTGCGCTCTTTCAAACATTGCAGATGCACGGCAGCGGCGGCTTCGTCTAATAAATCGACGGCTTTGTCCGGCAATCGACGGGAGGGAAGATACCGTACCGAAAATTCGACCGCAGCTTTGATGGTTTGAGAGGGAAGAAGAACATGATGAAATTCTTCGTATCGTTTGGAAAGCCCCTGTAGGATTTGTTGTGCCTGTATGGTGTTGGGTTCTTCTACAAGCACCCGACCGAATCGACGCTCTAAGGCGGCGTCTTTTGCAATGCAGCGGCGATATTCGTCCTCGGTAGTAGCCCCCACTAACTGAAGCTCTCCCCGTGCCAATGCAGGTTTGAGGATTCCGGCAGCGTCAATACTGCCTTCGGCAGCACCGGCACCTACGATCGAGTGGATCTCGTCGATAAACAAGATGACATTTTGTTCACGGATGATGTCCTCCAAAACGCCTTTAAATCGCTCCTCGAAATCACCACGATATTTTGTCCCCGCTACCATGCAGGTCATGTCCAATGAAAGCACTCGTTTGCTTTGTAAAGGAGCAGGAGCGTTGCCAGAGGCAATTAGTTGCGCAAGGGCTTCTGCCAGCGCAGTTTTGCCCACACCGGGTTCGCCGACCAAACAGGGATTGTTCTTTTGTCTACGGCATAAAATTTCTACCATGCGCTGTAATTCCTGCTCACGGTTGAAGACAGGATCAAGTTTTCTTTCGGCTGCAAGACGGGTGAGGTCTTTGCTGTAGCGGTCTACGGCACGTTGCGCACGGGGAGCAAATGCCATGCGAGGCTGAATGGTCTGGGTAAGCCGTTGACATTCCTGCGTGACCGTTGCGGATTTTACACCCAAAGCGGCTAGGCATTGAACGGCGGCCGTGTTTGGGTGCTCTAAAACGGCACGCAGAAGATGCTCGGCAGTTGCGCCTTGAATGGAATTTTTTCCCATGATATAGGCGAGTTCAAGGCATTGACGTGCCTCGCCGGTAAAATCGTCTGGCGTTAGCTTTAGCGGTTCGCCAAATCCACGCCTACAAATCTGTTGAGCCAGACGGAAATATTGCACCTTGCGTTCTTGTAAAAATGCAGCAGCCGCCCCATTGCTTTCTTTTAGGATTCCAAGCAGCAGGTGGGAACTGTCTGCCGGAACGTGCCCCCATTGTGAGGCAAACCCAAGCGCACAGGCGACGCACTTTGTTGCATTCTCTGAAAAGCCTTTCATCCAAATCATTGTAAAACCCCTTTCGGTGGAACTATCATCGTTTGCAAGAGTATGCCCGAGTTTTGGGGTGAAAAATCTTTTTTTGTGAAATTTAAGAAAAGTATTGACTTTTAAAAAGACAGTTGCTATAATGTTTCTTGTTAGGACTCCTGATTATAGCCGTGGGGGTGTAGCTCACTTGGGAGAGCGCTTGAATGGCATTCAAGAGGTAAGGGGTTCGATCCCCCTCATCTCCACCACAAAGCACTAGCTGAAAAGCTGGTGCTTTTTCTTTGCTATAGCGTGGTTTTGTTTTGCTTTTGAAGTGGAGGGCAGATTGTTTGTACTCCTATTTTGAGGCTGGTTCATGACCAATTTTCGTCCCATAATGAATGCATAATGAATGGCGGCAGAGATGCAAACTTCTCTGCCGCCATTTTGCAGTAAAAATCTATAAAATGTACAAGTTGGTCTGATTTTCTTGTTCGTCAAAACAGAAAAAATTATCTATAATGTTTGTGAATATCCATCTTTGCAATAAAACGCTTTTTCAAAAATATCCCATGATTCAAACAATTTTCATTTTCTGTTGGGCGACAAGGTAAATCGAATGATAAACGCAGATGCTTCATTTTTCTGAACTTTTTCGGTTGCACAATATCGCAACGGATGATTAGGATGATAAAGCATACGGCTGAAGATTTTATTGGCTGATAAGTTGTATTTTATAAATATCGACAACATCTCCTCCGGCAGTTATAAGTGTGATTGCAACCAAGTCACCGGATTTTAAATCCGCTAAGGTCATTGTTTTATAGTTGCAGAAAATGGCCGTTCCTTGTGAAATATCATATTTTAATACTCCACGGTAGGCTTGATCATTGATTGGGATTCCATTTACAGTGAGAGTATTTTCGCTAATAGATTGAATGTTTGCGTAAAAGGTTTGAATATCTGCCGGTGAAAGCTGTTCTGTATTGTTCTCGAAACGGTCATATGAAGTTTTATAGCCGACAAGATAACTTGCGATAATTCCAATCGTCAGAACCACTATGGTTAAAGCGGTTGCAACCTTATGAGGGGAGGGCATTTTTGGATGATTTTGTGTTGTATTTAATGCTTTGTTAATTTTACTTTTGTAGATTTGCATGTAAATTAGAAGAATTAGTAAAATCAAGAGAAATAGGATAAGAACAAAAAATACTGGGATTTTCATGGTTGTATTCTCCTAAATATTCAAACTTTCTTTAAAAATATAATAATAATTTCTTGTTACGTCAACTTTTTTTCCGTTTGTCATTGTTAAAATAAACTTCATAGAAAGAGTTGGTGTAATCTTTTTTACTTTATTTTTAGCAATGATTACAGAATTGCTGATACGCAAAAATCCGGCAGGGTCAAGAAGTGAAGCGAGTCTGTACAACCGGTCGGAAGATTGATAGATGCCCTCTGTCGAATGAATCTCGATACTGTGTCCGTACGCTTCAATAAACACAATCTCATCTACTGGAACAATGACTTTTTCGCAGGTCACTTTATCTCGTACAATCAGGCTATCAACAAAGGAATTATTTTCACATACCATTAAATCGGCAGAATCATTTATTTCGAATCCATAGTTTTCAAAAGCAGCTTTTAATTCGGGATATTTTTCTTTACAAACCGCAAGTTTTATTTTCAAAAAATTTCCTCCTTTTTGAACAGGCTTGTTATGTTTATAATTATAGTTAACCCTATAATATCATTCAATAGTATAGGAATAGATTGCAGATATAGCTGCATATTTTACAGTTTTGCCCTTTTTCAAAAAGAGAGTATTTTTGCCAGTGAAATGAATTTCTTTTCGTAAAAATGCTCGTTAGCGGTTCGATTTATGTTAAGAGAATACAGTATAATTGTGCATATTTTGACTGTCGGAAGTTATCGTTACAGAGAGGGGACGGATGCCTCTGAGTAGCCGAGAGGGCATAATATTGGGAGCAGTATATAGCAAGAAAGCACTTCTCTAAAGATACTTGCCATCTCAGCGATCTCAGAAATTTTCGTCAAGGAAATTACAGCATTCTACCGTAGTTTGATGTAATAGGAGAATTATGCAAGCACAGCAGAAAGACATTC
>CALWZD010000096.1 GCA_944385945.1 uncultured Anaerofilum sp.
CGATAGGTCCACGAATGACCGCATTTTTGTTGGCGTTTTCTCTTACCAACGGGTTAGAACGCATCCGGTCGACCGGCATTTCCAGATTCAACTCGATGCGGTCTGCTGCACTCCATTCCCGTTCCAACACACAATATCCATTTTCCATTCGTGGCTGTATGACATCACGATTGCAGGTTATGCTCCAGTTTCGACACCATGCGGGAATACGCAGTGCAACTTTTGCTTTTACCGACTCGCTGGGCTGCACAGCAATGCTGATCTTACCATCCCACGGGTAGTTTCCGCTCACTTCCACTTGTACAGGCACTCCGTTCAAGCTTACCTCGGCACGGTTAGAAAGATACAGGTTGACGAACAAGGTGTCTGCCGATTGTGTGTATACATAATCGCCGATAGATGCGATCGTTCGTGCCAAATTCGGCGGGCAACACGCACAGCCAAACCATTTTCTGCGAAGTGGCTCTACATGGTTGACTAGCTTGTCTTTTTCGCACGCTTCGGGAAATACTTCCAACGGGTTGACATAGAAAAAGCGGTTTCCCTCCAGATTAGTGCCGCTGATGATCCCATTGTAAAGCGCACGTTCGATGACATCGCCATATTCCGCTTTGGGGCAAAGTTCCAGCATTCTGCGTGCAAACATCACCAGACCGATCGACGCACAAGTTTCGCCATAGATGGTGTCGTTTGGCAGGTCATAATCATAGGTGAACGCTTCACCATACTGCGACGAACCGATGGCACCTGTGATATACATTCTGCGATGGGTAGCACTCTGCCAAAGACGTTCGCAGGCTTGCTGCAATTCTACATCATTCGTTTGTTTGGCAAGACTTGCCATTGCACTGTACAAATACATCGCACGTACAGCATGACCTTCGGCATCTTTCTGCTGGCGAACGGGCTGGTTTGCCTGATAATATTTCAGCCCCAGAATTTTCGTCCATGCCGGGCCGTTTTTCTCTGCTTCCTGCGCAAAGTAGTTGGGGCTTTGACCACGCTGGTCCACAAAGTATTTTGCAAGCTGCAAATAGCGTTCTTCCTGTGTTACTCCGTAAAGACGCAGCAATGCAAGTTCCAGTTCCTCGTGACCGGGATAGCCTTTTCGTTTGCCTTCTTCCACACCAAAATTTTGTGCGATGTGTTCTACAAAGCGGATCATGATTTCGAGCAGGCTGCGTTTTCCGGTCGCCTGATAATATGCAACGGCAGCCTCCAACATATGTCCGGCACAATACATTTCGTGATTGTCACGCAGATTCGTCCAACGTTTGTCCAAACCGTTGATGATGTAATAGGTATCGAGATAGCCGTCCGGCTGTTGAGCTTTTCCGATCAGCTCAATTACCTGGTCGATTTTTTCTTCCAATTCTGCATCCGGATGCGTGATGAGCGTATAAGCAGCCGCCTCCAACCATTTTGCAAGGTCACTGTCTTGGAAGATAAAACCTTGAAATTCTCCTGTTTCCAATCCTGCTGCAATACGGAAATTTTTGATGCAGTGGCTGGGGTCTGCGTCCTCTACGGCATCGTTCAAAACCTGCCATTGATATGGGATCATCTTGGTGCGCACCAATTCCATATAATTGCCCCAGAACGCATCTGTAACGTTCACCTGTTTCATCGAAACAGAATGTAGCTTTTTGTCCATAAGCAAATTCGCCTCTTTTCTTGTTGTGTGGGTACTGCTATAATTGTAGCGTTGGATGCTTTTTGAAACAACTGCTAATTCGTATATAAAGGTGGATTTTTCCGAAATGTCTTTTCCAAATTTGATCTATCAGACCCACTTTCCCACAACTCCTATCCAGTGCAAATGCGCTGGTATCCTTTCTTCCTCCAACGGATTTTTGCATATGAAACGAAAGATGGAGGACACCGTTCTGATTTTGATGCAGAAAGGCTGTTTGCATATGCTGCAAAATGGCAATGCGATCTCGGTGCGAGGTGGCGAATATCTTTTCTTATTTGGTGGCATAGAGCATGAGGGGCTTCTGCCTTGTACAGAACCCATTCTTTATCACTGGATCCATTTCCGTTCGCCGACGGGCAGCTTTTGCTCTCAACAACAGCTTGCAAATCTCGCTGCCGACACTCGGCTTTTTCCGGAACATGGTTTTCTTCAGCCGTCACAGCTTGCCAACCAGCTTGCCGAGCATATCTGCCTGCTGATGAAGGACTGTGATGGAGATAATTATGCTGCAAACTGTGCTTTGACCTTACTTCTGGACATCATCCACACCGATTTTTACCGTCAACTTACGCAAAAGCCCGTTTCTAACCTTGTTCTGCAAGTCATTCAGTGGATACAAACGAATTATCACCAACCTATCACCGCAAGCAGTGTTGCACAGCAATTCGGCTACCACCCAGACTATCTTTCCGCCTTGTTCCGTCGCCAACTCGACCGTTCGTTATCCCAATATATCATCCATACCCGTCTGTTGGCTGCACAAAATCTGTTATCGGAATATGGGCTATCGGTGCGAGAAGTCGCACTGTCCAGCGGATTCAAAGATGAAAAATATTTCATCCGCCAGTTCACCCACCACTTGGGTGTTTCACCGGGCGAATACCGAAAACGAAATCACCTGCCATAATAAAAAGTCCACCTTTTTCCCGTTTCATTTGCGGGCAAAAAAGGTGGACTTTTCCAGTTATGTTACGATCGTGATGCGACTTCCGCCACTTTTTTCTTTTGTTACAATGACCTGTTTTTCGATTCGGTTTTTGAGTTCCGAAACGTGCGAAATGATGCCCACAAGTCGGTTACCGTCGGTGAGGTCGGAAAGAGCTTTGATCGCCTGTGCCAAGGATTCTTCATCCAATGAGCCAAATCCCTCATCCACGAACATCGTTTCTAATCGAATGCCGCCTGCCGAGGATTGTATCTCGTCCGACAATCCCAACGCCAGCGAAAGCGACGCTTTGAACGATTCTCCACCCGAAAGTGTCTTTACACTGCGCTCGGTACCGTTGTAGTGGTCGACAACATCCAGTTCCAACCCACTTTTATTTCGATTATCTTCTGCTTGTGTACTTCGTTTCAACTCATACTGTCCGTTGGTCATGACCAATAATCGTTTATTGGCACGGCGAATGATGCGGTCGAAGTAGGTCATTTGGACGTACGTTTCCAGCATGATGCGCTCTTTTCCACTCAAACTGCCGTTTGCCGTCTGAGAAAGACTTTTTATCAGCTGTAACCGCTGTTCTAAACGGGTGCTCTCGTCCAGCTTGTTCAAAATCGTTTTTCGAATTTGGTCATGCTTGGCAAATCGTGCATGGAGCATCTTTTCCTGCTGGAGGATCGCTGTATCCTGCTGCTCAAGCATAGCACTTTTGGCTTGTTGCTGTTGTACATCCTCGTCGGGAAGCTGTGCAATGGTTTTTTCAAGCTGTGTGATTTTTGTCGCTAATACGGTAGCTTTTTCTTTTACTTCTGCGCATACCTGCTCTGCTTGTGCAAGTTCGGCTTCGATCTGCTTTTTTTGCTGCGAAAATTCTGCTTGTGCAGCTTTCGCCTGTGCCTCGTTGGGATAAGCGAGTTTTTGCGCAAATTGATGCGTTTGCTGCTGAGATGTAGCCAACGCTGTTTTATCACCGGCAAGTGCTTCGTTAATACGGGCGATCTCTGCTTGCAAAACCTCCGCCTGCTGCTCTTGCTGTTGTATCTGCTGTTCCAGTTGTTGCTTTCTTTGCATCCTTTTCGTTTGTACAGCGATTTTTTCTTGGCATTCTTTTAGCTGTTGTGCGACCTGCCTTCCCCTTATCAAAAGCGGTTGTTGAAAGGTTTTTAGGTCTATCTGCCCAAATAAAGGTTCCGCTTGCTGCTGTAAGGCGGTGCTTTTCTCCAAAACTGCTCCACGATACCTACCTGCTTCGGCACTTGCCTCGTTCATTTGTCTATTGTATGTCTGGTATTTTTGTTCGCTTTCTTTCAGCTGTTGTTCACTGGGGGCTTCGAGTGTGATCTGTGCCGGTTTAGGGTGGCTTTTTGAACCGCAAACCGGACAAGCAACATCCGGTTGCAACTGTTGTGCCAAAATTCCCGCTTGTGCATCCAAGTATGCACGGTTCATTTGCTGATATTGTTGCGCCTGTACATCAGCAACCTGCTGCTTTTTCTGGTAGTCCAAAACTTTGCTGCGATACTCGGTGTCCAGTTTATGCAGTTCCTGCAAACTTCGCTGAAGTGTCCGCAATGTTTCCAGTGTGGTCGTTATCGTTTTCTGTTCGGCTTCCAGTTTTAGCTTTTCTTCGCCTGCTTGTTGCAGGTCGGTATACTCCTGTTTTGCAGACACGCTCTGTGTTTGGAGGATCTGCTGTTCAGTAGTCTTATCTACCAGTTGCGCTTGCATCTTCTCTATACGCTTTTCCAGTGTTTGGATATACTGTTTCAAGCGGTCGCACTCGCTGTAATCTGCCAGCTGGTGTTGAATCAGCGCAATTTTTTCTGCAAGTGGTTCGATTTCTTTTCCTTTCTCCGATGCCTGTTGGTATCTCTGTTTTGCCGCAAGGAGATCCTGCTCATTTTTTGCTTTTTCTAAGGTAAGCTGATGCAAAAGCTGCTCGCTTTGTTTGCGTTGCTGCCCTTGTGCAATTCTGGTTGCAAGCACCTGCATCTCACTTTGCAACTGTTTATGTTCAAGTTGCAGCTGCTGTTGGGCGATTTCGTCCGCAGCAAGCATTTTCTCCAACAGCACTAACACCTCTTTTGTTGGCAACTGCTCATTTTTTACCTGCTCCACCCGTTCTTTGAACTCGCTATCCGGCTGACATTCAATTTGCGCTATCTGCTGTTTTACCTGTTTGCAGCTATCTGTATATTCTTTTTCGC
>CALWZD010000097.1 GCA_944385945.1 uncultured Anaerofilum sp.
TTTTCATGCTTTGGCGGATGGCACAGGTGCGCTCGTTTTTTTGAAAACGCTGTTGGCAGTTTACCTTCGGGAGCAGGGATTTCAAATTCCGTATCTTACAAACGGATACGATGTAGATACATCTCCGGACCCACAAGAGTGGGAAGATGCGTACCCACTATACGCAAAGTCACGCACCAAGCGCAAACTGAAAGAAAGGCGGGCGTATCATCAAACGGGTACGGCAGAGCCGTTTTATACCTTGAACGTAACGATGGGACAGATAAAAGTAGATGCGATAAAACAAGCTGCAAAAAAATATCAGGCATCTATTACAGAGTATCTGGCAGCGGTGCTGATACAATCCCTGCTCGCCTGTCAGCGTCGTGAAAAACGACGCAAAGAATTGCCGGTGTCGTTGGCAGTTCCCATCAATCTGCGTCCACACTTTCCGTCCCGAACGCTGCGCAACTTTATCCTTACAGTTCGTCCCAGCATTGACCCCGAGCTGGGGGAATATACCTTTCAGGAGATCATTCAGCAGGTGCATCACTTTATGCGTCTGCACATTACCAAACAGGAAATGAGTTCCTATATCACGCAAAATGTAGCAATGCAAAATGCGCCACTGCTGAAAGTGATCCCCAGCCCTATCAAAAATTTTGCCGTGGCACTGGGATTTTTGCTTGTGGGCGACAATCCGTATTCGACTACCCTTACCAATCCGGGAGTATTCGATGTACCGCCTGAAATGTGTGAACATATCGAGCGTATGGAAATGATTTTGGGGCAGTCCTATACACCACGTGTGAATTGTGCCGTTATGAGTTATCAAAATGAAATGACCATCACCTTTGCAGGTACTTTAAAAGAAAGCAGCGTAGAGCGTGACTTCTTTCGTTGGTTGGTAAAAGATGGTGTAAAGGTAAAGGTGATTTCCAACAGAAAGGAGCCACAGCCATGTCATACTGTGTGAATTGCGGAGTGGAATTGGATAAAACGGCATCGTTTTGTCCTTTGTGTCAAACACCGGTGAACAATCCGGTTTCGCCTGTCGACCGCACAAGTCCGCCGCCGTTTCCGCTCAATCGTCAGGAGGTGGCACCGGTAAGTAAAAAAGAATTGGCACTGGTCATATCGACCTTAATGGCGGCTGCAAGTGCAAGCTGCGGAATTATGAACCTATTCTTTTTTTCGCCACAGATACCGTGGTCGGCATATGTAACAGGTGGTCTTGCACTTGTGTGGGTATGGGTGATTTTGCCTTTGTTTAAGTTGAAGCTTCGTGCAGCAGAATATTTTGTGCTTGACCTTGCTGCAACAGCTGCTTATGTTGCAATGATCGCCTATACCGTGAATGGATGGCAGTGGTATATTCGGTTGGCATTGCCGGTGATCGCTTTATTTGGGGCTTTATTTGGTGGGTTTGGTGTTGTATTTTGGAATAAACGCTCTACTCTGACCGGCTGCATGGGTTTTATCGGCTGTGTGGGGGTATTCTTGCTGCTGTTGGAACTCCTGCTCGATTTGTGGGTCACAAAGCAATATTCTCCCGGGTGGTCGATCGTAACCGCAGCGGTGTGCGTGTCTTTGATTTTGCCGTTGTCGGTGATTCGTTTACGCCCTGCATTGCGTGAAGAAGCACGTAGAAGATTCCATTTGTGACAGGTGTTTGGTAAAAATAGACAGACAAAGATTTTTTAAAAAACAAAAGTGATGATGTAAAAAGCCGGCAAAAAGCGGTTTTGCCGGCTTTTTTTAATTTCAAAAAATCAAAATAACGATAATACGTTCATATTCAAAAATATAAATTCAAAAAACGGACAGAAAATGTCCCAAAATAAAAAATGAATCAACAAAATGCTCAACAAAAACACCTGTTAAAAAGGAAACATATAGCATTTTTTACAAAACAGGATAACAATAATCAGAAATCTTCTATGTTGATAGGGATTCCTTTTTAGGATTGAATCGGATATAATAATCAGCAGTCACAAAAAAATAAATGTGAGATTGAAATACTAAAATCGTGACCAAAAATCAGGTCGCTGAAGTAAGAGATCCGTGGAAAGGAATGAAACCATTTATGAAATCAATCGTTTCGTATTTGTTAGCTGCGAGTATTGCGCTTCCCAACGTAATTCCTGCAGCGATTCCTCTGGCAGAAGAAATTTTGCCGGAAAACGATACCAGTACATCGAGCGAGGCAAACAGTACATCGAGTGAGGCAAACAGCGCATCGAGCGAAGCAAACAGCGCATCGAGTGAGGCAAACAGCACATTGAGCGAAGTAAACAGCGCATCGAGTGATGCAAACAGCGTATTGGGCGAAGTAAACAGTGCTTCCGATAGTGAGAGCGACGAGCAGCAAGAAAACGGTCAGGAAGATGCTCCGGTCGTAATGGTCGGAGGAATGGTCGAAGTAAAACTTAAGCGTGCATTGCCGCTTGAAAAGGATGTCACAGCAACCGTTTCGCTCTCTCAAAATGGTGTGCAACTGTTGACCAAGACATTGGTTTTGGGAAAAGATGCTGCACAATCGCAGATCAGCTTTGAAGATCTGCAAAGCGGCGACTACACTGTTACCATTGCAGCAGATGGATTTGCACGGTGGGAGCAAACCATTTCTGTATCTGAGCGGGAAGCTGTATCGCTGGAAATCTATACAGGCTATCTGGCATACTACGAGTATACCGAGTCCGGAAATCACCCCGGTGCGCTCAAAATTGGTGATTTGGATACCGATGGTTTGGTGTCTTACGCCGACAGCACATTGTTGGTTGATGCGATCAACACGGAAAGTACCACAGGTACAATGGATTTTAACGGAGATGGTTTGGTCGATCTTCTCGATTTGGGTTATATCGCAGCGACGCTGGATAATGCAGGCATGAGCCATACTGCTACCGAACAAAGCCGTCTGCTTTCTTTGGCAGTGCCGGAAAAAGGGACTTCGGTGCAGGGCAATGTTTCGGATCTGCTCACCAACACCGCACCCGTACAGCTGACCCCCGAAAATGGGCAGACCATCAGCGAACAGACCCCTGTTGCTGTCAGCTTCGACTTTGCAAGCCAGCAGCAGAGTGCTACCGAGATGCAGAGCATCACAGTAGAAACTTCGCAGCAGAACCCTGTAAGTGAGGGCTATTTCACTGTGACATATCTGGACGAAAACGGTGCAGAACAGCAAATGGAAGTTCCCGTCGTATCGGCAGCTGCACAAATGCGTGCAGGTGGCGTGACCGCTCAGGTGGACGAGGCAGGAAACATCGTCATCGACTTTGGCAGCCAAATTGCCGTGAAAAAAGTTACTTTTGTCATCACCGGCACCAAAAACAACACCAATCTTGCCGAGATTTCGAAAGTGGAATTTTTGAACGGAATGGAAAACCGCATTCCCGAACCCACCATGAACATTCCCACCTCGCTGCATGGCGAAGCAGGTGACAAAGAATTTTTGCTCACATGGGACGAGCAGCCCAACGTCACCGGCTATCAGGTAGAAATCACATACAACGGACAGACCGAAGTGCGTACCACCAGCACCAATCAGATGATGGTCACTTCTTTTGCAGACAAAAAACTTGTCAACAACAAGGAATACACTGTGCGTGTACAATCCATCAACGGTGATTGGAGCAGCGGATACAGCGAAGCGATCGTTGTTCGTCCGATGGCAAGCAAGGTTCCTTTTGCGCCGGACAGCGTGAAGATCGAAAGTGCTTACCGTGCCCTGAATGTAAGCTGGAAAGCAATGGAAGATACCGACAGTTATTCGGTCTACTACCGTCCTTACGAGCAGGGCGAATATGTGTTGGCTGCTGAAAATATCACAAATAACTATTACACCATCTCGGATCTTGAGCCGGGCGCAAAATACCAGGTGTACGTTGTCGGCAAAAACGACATGGGTTACAGCCAGCCGTCCTTGATCGCAGTAGGCGAAACCTCCAACATCAACCCTGTTGCAATGCCGGAGTATAAACTCATCAATACCAGCAACGGCGAAGGACAGATCACTGCAAATATCAAGTCGGTCGAGATTAAACGTCCGGCTTCGGTCGCAAATATGGTGGGCAGTGTGCTGGACGAAGGCGCACGAACTGCCTTTGGTTTGGTGGATAACAACGAAAGTTCCTACTACCGTGTAAATGACTGGGACGACGGCGCAGTATATCCTGCCCGCAACGGCAAAGGTCTGATGTTTACCTTCAACAACGAGCAAAGTGTTGGTTCTATCAGCTTCTGCGAGCCTGTCGACAAAAACTTTATCAATAATGTGCGTGTAGAAGCATACAACAGCGAAACAGGAGCATTTGAAACCATCAACGCAAGCCTGACTCATACCCGCACCGACAACGGCCGTTACTACTACACCATCAAATGGCAGGGCGAAGTGGTCACCGACCAGATC
>CALWZD010000098.1 GCA_944385945.1 uncultured Anaerofilum sp.
AAGAATACTCCGGAATGGGGCAGTTGTATTATCCCAATGGGAAAACGGAATACAAAGGGGAATTTTTGGCAAACCAGTATTCTGGAAAAGGCAAACTTTATTTTGATACAGGCGTTTTGAAGTACGAAGGCAATTTCGAGAGCGGTTTGTATCAGGGTAGTGGGCTTTTGTATACTCCAGAAGGCTGGCTGCAATACGATGGGGACTTTGAAAAAGGAGCGTTTAGCGGAAAAGGAAGTTTGTACCAAAAAGAAAACGTACTTCTTTACAAAGGCAACTTTGCCGAGGGGGCGTACAACGGTACAGGAAAACTTTACGATGCTAATGGACAGTTGTTGTACGAAGGAGAGTTCAAAGAAGGGAAAAAGAATGGTCTTGGCATTTGGTACGACAGCACCGGTGCGGTGATCTATGAAGGGAACTTTGAGAACGATCTCCCCGTAGAGGGTATGGGCGTTGTCTATTATGAAGATGGTACGCTTTTGTACCAAGGCGGAATGATCGGCGATGTCTACCAAGGCGAAGGAACGTTGTATACTCCGGACGGGAGCGTTCTGTATACCGGAGCATTCGTAAATGGTCTGTATGAGGGCGAGGGTACCTTGTATACCGAAGACGGAGCATTGCTGTACGAAGGGGCTTTCGTTAAAGGACAGTATGAAGGCGAAGGAAAACTGTACGGCGAAGAAGAAAAGCTGGTATATGAGGGAAGCTTTGCGAAGGGCTTGTATGAGGGTGCCGGTAAATTGTACGATGAAGAAGAACGTATGCTGTACGATGGCACTTTCTTAGAGGGCAAACGTTCGGGCGACGGAAAAGAATTCGACCCCGAAACCGGTGTAGTCGTTTACGAGGGAACGTTCGAGGAGGACTTGTATTCCGGTACAGGAAAGCTGTTTGACCCCCAAACCGGTCGCTTGTTGTACGATGGTGCATTTTATCGTGGACTGTATCAGGGAGATGGAAAACTGTACCATGTAAAAACAGGAAAAATGATCTACGAAGGTCAATTTTTTGAGGGGCTTTACGAAGGCAACGGAAAAGCCTATACAGAAGAAGGACACCTGTTGTACGAAGGTGGCTTTTTGTCGGGATTATACGACGGTACGGGTATTCTATACGATGCATCTTCCGGTAAAGTGGCAGAGATGGGTGAATTTCGTGCAGGTAAGTTGGTCACGCCCCAAAAAGATCTGAACGATAGCCAAGGAGAAGCAATGGGAACTGCGCCCACGCCGGCACCTGACAGCAGTTCTTCTGCAAGCAGTGATGCATCGACACCGCCGCCAAGCGAAAAGCCCGACAGCAGTTCTTCTGCAAGCAGCGATACATCGACACCTCCACCGAGCGAAAAGCCCGATAGCGGTTCTTCTTCGAGCAGCACTGACCCAACGCCGACACCGACGCCGACGCCGACGCCAACGCCGACGCCAACGCCGACGCCGACGCCAACACCGACGCCAACACCTACGCCCATCCCTACACCGGATGTAAGTTCTTCTGGTAGCACGTCTATGCCGTGATAGGATCACAAAAAAATAAATGCCGTCTATTTGTACGGATATGAGAAAGGAGCCAATATCATGGGAAGTTATACAGCGATTGCAGATGTTGGAAATGCTTTGGTTCGTTTGTTGCAGCAGTATCTGGTACCGGATACGATTTTGAGTGCAGACAGCATCGGACTGTGTCGCCCTTCGGACAAAGGTGATTTTATGCTCGGTGTCCATCTTTACAGCATCGAGGAGTGTGTGGAAATGCGGGACAGTGAGATGGTAGATGTGGGGCTGCAACGTCAAAAATATCCTCCTACCTATCTAAGCCTGTATTATATGATAACCGCTTTTTCCAACAGTGACCGCAAATTTAGGGCAGAGGAAGAACAGCGCATCTTGGGCAGAGTGGTGCAGGTGATAAAGGATTACGGTACCTTCGATTGCAATACCTACCAGCCGGTGGAATTTCCCAAAGGGCTGGACATTCGGCTTGACCCTGTAATGCCGACCCTCGAACAAAAACTGCGACTTTGGAATGCACCCGACATCCCGTATAGAGCGTCGCTCTACTACAAGGCGACACCGGTCGTGTTGGAGTCCTCCAGAATGCGCAAGATCCGCAGAGTGACCGACTTGAATTTGTCCGTGGAAGAAAAATAAGGTGGTTTATGGCGGACGGAAAGGGAAAACAGCATGATGATACAGCCCAAAAACGGAAGACACCGCAAGGTTTCGATGGTCGTGATCGGTATCGACGATTTCAGCAATAAAATTATCCAAGATAACTTCTTGCAGGTGTGGGTGCCGCATCAGGCACCGCCTGTATGGAAAGCGGCGGGATACTATGTGTTTCTCAATCTTCCGGCAGAGGTGATGTCGGTTCGACTGCGTTCCCCTGCATTCCACCCCGTCGAAATACAGGCAGACCTGCGCCAACAAACCGAGGAACCGCCCGTTTTTTCGGTGCGCTTATATCCCAATGATACATACCCATTTCCCAAAGATGTAACGCTCGTACAGGGAACGGCTCCGGCAGGAAGTTTGGTGCAGGTACTGGGAAGTGATTTTCCCTCTGTGAAACTGGTGGAGGATTACAGAGCAGGAAGTGAGCAGATCCGATTGTTTCAGCCCGAGGGACTGTGTTTGGATGAAAAATGCTTCGAAATTTTTTCAAAAGATGGCAGCGATGCAGAACAATTTACTGTTAAACAGCAAATAGAAGGAGAAATGTTCTCCTACTCGCTAAAGCAGCCTTTGCAGAAGAATTATGTCAAGGGATTGACTGGCATTCGTCCGGTCGCACAGACCTACACAAGCCAAGATGGAACCTACCTTGTGCCGATCTATTGTAAGCATTCACAGCAGATCTGCTGCGAATGTATGGCGGACGGCAAAAAAATGCAGCAGCTGTGCAGCGTGACCGAAAAAAAGCTGACAGTGGATTTTGTGTAACGGTGCAGCAAAGATGACCGCTGCTTTAGACAGCGGAACTTGAAAAAAGAAAGGCGGAAATAAAATGGGAATGGCAGTGCGTGCAGGTGCGATGCTTAGTTGCACGTTTGGAATGGCACCTTCAAGCTTGGTGGTACTTCCGACAAATCGAGTGATGAACGGAACGCCACTGGCGACTATCATGGATTATATTCCCTTGACCAATATCATGCCTTTTGGAATGTGCAGCAGTTTAAGCAATCCCACTGTGTCGGCAGCAACGACGGCGGCAATGGGAGTTCTGACCCCGATGCCTTGTGTACCGGTTATCACAGCTCCTTGGGCACCGGGCAGTCCGACCGTGTTGTATGGCGGGTATCCTGCATTAAATCAAACGTGTAAATGTATGTGTGCATGGGGCGGTGTTATCAGTATCGGTACCCCTGGCGTTACAAATATCATGGTTCCGTAGGAGGCAGTGTATGAGCAAGCGGATAGGAAAAACGCTGCTGGTTGCGTTGTTGGTTTGTTTTACACTGGCAGCGGCAGTGGCTTGTATGAAACAGCGAGAGCCACTCAGCTATATTTTGGACTCTTTCATAAAAGGACAACTGGTGTATGGCATAGATGACGACGAAGAACAGGTTCGTTTTTTTGTGGCAAACAAAGAAGGCGAAGTGCAGCAGCAATTTACGGTAGAACGGCAAGAGGGCGGTATATACCGTGTGTTCGATTACCTTTCTCTGGACGAGGATGGTAAAATGTATGTCTATGGCATCAAGATCGACACCGTAAGCAACCGCTATCTGGATGAGTCGGTCTATCTGTGCAACTTTGAAGAAGGCACACTGGAGCTGTACCAAACTTTGCCGATGGTATACGAAGATGGGCAAAACAATATTTCGGTAAAGGTAAAAAATGGAAATATTACCTATTTGACCTATGAGTTTCTGGATGAATTGGTGGTGACTGTTTACCAACTCGACCAAAACGGGCAGGTGTCGCAGTTGCACCAAACATTTTTTGACCCCATGATAAACATCCACGACTACGCATACAGCGAAAAGTGGAATTTGGTGTTCGTTACCCCAGACAATAAGGTATACCATTCTTTGCAGGATGGAAGTGTAAAACAGGTCTATCCCACCGACGGCGAACTCCACCAACTGGCAGATTTTTATTACGACGGCGAAGACTTCGTTTACGTCACCGATATATCGCTGGGAAAAGTAGTGCAGATCGACCTGCAAAACGGAACACAGACGGTTTTGTATGATATAGAAACCGTTTTGGACGGTACGACCTATGTTTACAGCGATCTGGAAAAGATTCGATACAAAGAAGGCGATTTTTCTGCTACGGTTCAGATAGACAATACGACCAGCGGTTTGGGGCTGTACCAAGATGGACGCTTTTATGTTATCACACAGTTGCATCTCAAAGCGGAGGACTGTGTAAAGATCTTCCTTCAGGTCTTTCCGCTATTGGCAGTTGCAGCCTTGATCTTGCTGATCGCTGGAAAATTATTTTTGCATCTTACCAAACATCGCTACCCCATCCTTGTAAAACTGATTTTTTCCTTGATCCCCATTATCATCATCAGCGCACTCATCACACGGTATTACACCCAGCGCAATATGACCAACGAATTGGTGAACGCACAATACCGTGAACTGTATCAAAACAGCCAGAACTTTTTGGCGGGTGTCGAGTCCTTTTACTGGACAGACATCGACCCTCGCTATGCCTACGAAACCCCCGAATATTTTGATTTTCAGGACATTTTCTTCAATCGGGGAGGCGGTTCGGTGGAATTGGTAGGCGATGTAGGCGAAAAGAGTTCCAATATCGACTATTTTTCGTATATCTTCGCTTATAAAGTGAAAGACGGAAAACTGTATTCCTACTTCTGCGACCCTCAGCCGGTGAATATACCGGTGGAGTATAAGCAAAGCAGAGATATGACCGAACTGTTCTACCAGTGTGTAGAAGAAAAGCAACCGGTAAAAGGAGAATATCGGGATAAATTCGGCAACTGGAGCATCGTTTTAGTGCCGGTGTACGACCAAGATGAAAACGTGGTCGCCGTATTGGAAACAGGAATGTCGAAGGTGCTGGTAGATTACAACATTACACAAGAGATCAGAGAACTGACCATCGTTAATTTGTTTATCATGGTCGGCATGATGGTGCTGATCACTTTGATTTTGGGCTATTGGCTGTATCCTTTAAAACGCTTGAAAAAAGGCGTTGAAGAAATACGGGACGGCAATTTTGGTGTGACCGTTCCGGTGCGTGGAAAAGATGAAGTTGCCGAAATTTCTGAAGTGTTCAACCGAATGTCCTTCAATATTCAGGGGCATATCCGTCAGGTCGATCGATTTAACCGTGCAAGTTTTCGGTTTATCCCGTCTTCTATTTTCAAACTGCTGAAAAAAGAGGGCGTTGCGGATATAGAAAAAGGTGACAACACCACTAAACCCGCCACTGCGCTCTCTTTCCATACTGTTACATTTAACACGAGAATGCGCACCATGACCGGCGAACAGATGTACAAGTTTATCAACGAGATCCTTTCGGTGACCGTTCCGGCGGTGTTGGAAAATCAGGGCATCATCAGCCAGTTTCAAAATGCCGGCATCGAAAGCTTTTTCACTGATTCCAGCGAGCTGGCACTCAACTGTGCGATCTCGGTCTGCCATCGGTTGGCACCGTTGGAGCAGCAGGAGGGCTTTGAGGGCATTCGACCGGCAGTCGGCTTGAGTTATGGGCAAACAAAATTGGGTATCGTCGGCACAGATCAACGTTTAGAGGCTGTGGCAATATCGGAATCGACGAATCTGGCGCAGTTCCTTAGAAAAATCGCCCCCAAATATTCTGCCAGTATTTTGGTTACCGGTAGCATTTTGGAACAAATCCCCGAATGGGAGAAAAAATACCATTTCCGTTGTATCGGGTTTATTTACATCTCTGCAACCGGTACGGTAGAGCGCATTTATGATTGCTATGACGGTGACGAGGTGCAGCAGCGTAAATGGAAAGACGAAACCAAGCAGGCGTTTGAGCGTGGTGTCGAGCTGTACTGCTCCCGTTCCTACTATGAAGCAAGAAAAATGTTTATTGATGTGCTGAAAAAAGTACACCGAGATGACGCAGCCAAGGAATATTTGTTCCGATGCGATTGGCAGTTGGAGCATGAAACCGATGAGCAGAATATTTATTTGGAGAAATACTGACGATTGTTTTGCGCCAACACCATGACATGACCGAAAAAATTAGTTATAATTTTAGAAAGGGGGGAGAGCAGTTGGAACAGCACGTACAGCGGGAGTATTATCAAAATCTTATCCGATTGATGGCAAGATTGATCGAGTCTTACACAACAACGGCAGTAGAGTTTGGGGCAGATGGAGCGATGGAAAAAATCAAAGGCATCACTCTTTCTGCACTGGATCTGCACCAGTTGCATTCTGCCTTTTCGCAGCAGGAACAGCAACAGTACCAAAAAACACGCAGTGTGCTGTATCAGGAATACGCACTGATGCGGCGGACGTTTGACGAGAAAAGTAGAGATGAGATCACACTCGAAAGAATGTTGCGTATCTTTGGGGCAGACGAGTTTGCACGGCACTGCGTTTTGCTGTCATTCGCAGCCGAGCTGGATCGTGATCTGTCCAGAGCGGTCGCATATCTGCAAAGTGATTATACGCAGACCATTCCGACACTCGAATTTTGTTTGGCAACGTATACGCTGGATTTCCAAGAGCAACAGGAATTGTTGATGCACATAAAGCGGGACACCACTTTTTATGAGGTGTTTTTTGAAGAATTTGAGATGGGAAGACCTGCTTGCTTTAGCCAAAGAATGAAGCTTAAAAACAGAGTCGTGCAGCTTGCCTTTAACTGGAACAGCACTGCTTCACAGCTGCAAGGCATTGTACATACCTACAGTCCCACAGACGAAAGTTTGGCACCTTTGATGGCACAAAAAGAAGTTCTCGAGCGGATGCTTGCTTTCGATACAGGTAACAGACGCCTCTTGATCGCTTTTTCGGGGCCGTCGGGGTCGGGAAAAAAGCTGCATATGCGCCATTTTTGCAAACATCGTGAAAAAGAACTTGTTGTGGTCGACCTTGCCCGTATCTCCCAAAGCACAAACGAATTTGAAGAAACGATGCAGCAAATTTTTACGGAGGCTGCCATCCGACAAGCGTATGTGGCATTTGACCACACAACAGCCCTAATGGAACCGTCGGGGGAAGAAGGGCAACTGTTTGAACTGTTGAAAAAATGGATGGAACGATTGTGGAAAGTCACCCGCATTTTGTTTTTGTCGGGGGAAGAAAAATGGCATCCAAAAGGCGAAAAAGATTATGGCTTTTTGCCTATTTCACTGGGGGTTCTGTCGGTAGGAGAACGTTTTTCTATTTGGCAAAACTATTTTGCAATATTGCCGGTATCCGAAGATGTCAGTGCCCAACAGCTGGCGGGGAAGTTTCCCTTTACGGGCGGTATCATTCGCAGCAGCATCATGGCAGCTATGGAGCAGATGCAATGGCAGCATAAAGCGCAGATAGACAGCAGTATGCTGCACGAGGCTTGCAACGATCAGATCGTTTTGAATATCAACCAAAAAGCAACACGAATTCAAAGTGGATACCAGTGGGAAGACCTTGTTCTTCCCACTAGGCAAAAGACATTGCTGCAAGATGCCTGCAATCAGATCCTTTTTGAGTACAAAGTGTATAAAAGTTGGAATTTTGGCGGTAAGGTCGCTTATGGCAGAGGGGTGTCGATGCTGTTTACCGGCCCTCCCGGAACCGGCAAAACAATGGCAGCACAGGTAATGGCAAACGCTTTGCAGATGGAACTTTTTAAGGTGGACCTATCCGGCGTGATGTCCAAGTATGTAGGCGAAACGGAAAAAAACCTGGGTGCTATTTTTGACGAAATGAAAAAAAGCAAAAATATCCTGTTTTTTGACGAGGCGGATGCTCTGTTTGGAAAGCGTTCCGAAGTGAAAGATTCGCACGACAAATACGCCAATGCACAAACAGCCTACTTGTTGCAGAAGATGGAAGAATACGATGGCATCATCATTTTGGCAACCAACTATATGCAAAATTTTGATGAAGCCTTTAAACGAAGGTTGAAATTCGTGGTGGATTTTCCTTTCCCGGATGTGGCACAGCGTTTGACACTTTGGCAAAAAGTCTTTCCAAAACAAACGCCGTTGGGGATGGATGTGGACTTTGAGTATCTGGCGCAGAGATTCTCTTTGTCCGGCAGCAACATCAAAAATGTTGCCGTTTCGGCGGCGTTTTTGGCTGCTTCACACCAAGAAGATACACCGATCTCAATGCTGCATTTGCTGACTGCGATCCAGCGGGAATACGAGAAATTGGGTAAGACCCTCACCGCAGGAGAACTGGGCGAATATGCAGGGTATTTAGAACTGAGAAAGTAGGATAGGAGGAATGAAAAATGCCAGATCCGGTATTAGAGCAGAAAAGTGGCAGACCAAGATCCAATGCCACAAAAACACCACCCCAAATATCCACCACAATTAAGTCTGGTGGCAGACCAAGATCTAACGCCACAAAAACGCTGCCCGACTTATCCCTCACACCGGTGACCAGTGGCAGACAAAGATCCAATGCAACAAAAACATTGCCCGACTTATCTCCCGCACCGGTGACCGGTGGCAGACAAAGATCCAACGCCACAAAAACATTGCCCGAAATCCCTCCCACATTTGGGCTCGGCGGTCCGATGTTTAAGCTGCAAATGGAGCCTGTTTTGCCCCCGGCTCCACTGCTGGGTGTTCCAATGCAGCCTGCATCGGAACAAGATACATCCGAACCGGAAAAAATTTCGATGACGGAATACATCGGCTTGTGTAATGATTTAAAAAACGATGCCATTTTAAGGATAAAAAATCCTGTCCAAGGCCTACTGTTGAAAGATAAACGAGAACAAAAACGAAACGGCCCTGTATTATTGGAGGAAGTAGCCGAAATCCGTCAAGACCTTCGCACCCGTATGTCAGAGTTGCAGGATATGGATGTAAAGGGAGATGTGACCGCCAAAAATATGCTGTTTAAAGGCGTGGTTGCGGTCATGATACAAGCCGATCTGCAAATAGATGCCCTCAAAAAAAGCAGTGGAGAGGCGCAAGTGGATGCGAACCATTACCTTGCGTTACTAAAAGGCAAATATCCGATAAGCCATCCGTTGCACACTCTAACCGTGGCATTTAGCAGTATGCCGCAAACTGTTCCGCAACAGGAAAATGACAACGGGATAACGGCAACAGATGTACTGGATAAGATACAGGAAGTAGGCGACCCCGCTCTTGACCTTATGGGAGGCAGTAAAGATGTAGCCGAGGCGCACGCAACGTTCCATAAGATGGAAAAATTGAAGGGTGGTATAGAGAAAGCAGGCTGGCTGGACGGAGTTGCAAGTGTGCTTGGTATGCTCAGCAAAGGGTATTCGCTGATAAAAGCATTTGCATCCGACAAAGAAATGTCGGATGAGGAATCGGCGGAGTTTCTTGATAACCTCTTGGGCTTCGCATCGGATCTGGTCGATCTGTTCGATACCTGCGGATTGATAAAATATGAAAAATTTGTGCCGATCGTCGGCGTAATCGTCACTGCAATCAGTGCGGTTGTAAACGGAGTCAATACGATTCGCAATTTGGCAACTGCGCTTGGCGCAAGAAGTTCGATGAAAGGTGCAAAACGTGGATTGGAAGAACGGCTGGTGCGCAACCGTGACAAGGAGCAGAAACTGGGGCATGCACAGCCGGAATTACAAACCATGAACAAACGAGAAGGCGCTTTCTTTCGTAAAAAATACGAAGGCATTTCTGCCAGTACCGTTGCCCAGCAACGCAGCGCATTTCGGCAGGGATTTGAGAACGAAAATATCTACAAGAAAAAAGTGGAACTGAAACAGCAGCGTGCTGCTTTGCTAAATACAAGACAGCGCACCGACGCCCAAAATTTGCAGCTGGAACAGTTGGATCAACAAATCGGTCAGCTGCGAATGGCACAGGATATACAGCGTCTGGGGGTAACAGACGAGGCAAAAAGCAAGCAAAGTAAAAAAGCAATCAGTGCTTCGGTCGATCTGGCGAAGATCGCTATTGACCTGGCATCGGCGATCGCAGGTCTTTTTCCGGGTATCGGCGATTTGGTTTCGGCAGGATTGTCATTGGGCAAAGGTTTGGCGGAAGCAAGTTCAAGTGCAGTCAAGTGGATCTATCATCAAACAGAGCGATACAAAAGACATCAGCAACGCAAACAAGAGCGTCGCAGTATGTTGGCAGATACCGTTATGGAACGGTTGGAAATGTTGTCCTCTCCCGAGTATAGGTTAGGAAATTTATATACCCCCAATGTGCAGCCCAACCCCTATTTGGTGAAAGCAGCATACAAGGAATATGATGCACTTGCACTCGACTTGCAAAGAGGTATGGGGGCAGCACCGGAAGTCCTTGCAACTGCCGAAAGCAAGGAACTGCTGAAAAATCGCCTGATCATTGCATTTTCACAAGAAGGATAATAGTTGGAAAGGAAGATTTTTGTGAGTATGACATGGGAAGAACAGATGAAAGATCTGCTCTCTGTAAAAGAATGCGCCGAGGATATGGGCATGAAAGCAGAGATCGTTACCGATGCAGGCAAAGAAAAAATACCTGCACTGTCGATACAGCTTCCGATAGGCGATTCTAATAAAGAGCGCATCTTGGTTTGCTCTTTTTTACCTTTAGAGGAAGACCAATCCCAGTTTTGCAAATATTTGCAAATGTATATCGAACTGCCTGCACCTCTGCCGGATGAGGAGATGCCGCTGGTGCTTTTGTTCATCAACCAAATCAATCAGATTCTTGCAGTTGGGCAGTGCTTCTGGCGGATGGGCAACGAAAATATGGGGTTGCCGGGTGCCATCGGCATTCGATACACATTGTCAGTGCCTTTGGACCAGTCGGTGGATGATGGCTGTTTTGGCGAAAGCGTTATTTTGATGGCAGATGCATTCGACTTTTTGGACTATGTTTTGGAAACTGCAAAGGACAAAGAAAAAGCGCAAGACTTGTTGCAAAAGATGGAAAAAACGATACAGGATGCACTTCTATAATTGTTGAGTAGCTATTGGCAATGGAAAAGTGGATCTCAAGTAGACAATTTTGTGTTTTTTTGGTGTGAATCGGATTTTTTGTGAGATTTTTCTTGAAAAATTATGAGTTTTACTTCATACTTTAATGGAGTGACTATGGAAGGAGGTGACAAAAATGGCACAGGCAGAAAAGCTGTTCGGTGAAAATGTTTCGGAAGAAGAAGCAAAAGAGCAGGAACAGGAACTGAACGAGGACGAACTGGAGAATGTATCCGGTGGCGGTCCGTCCGGCAGACATCGCTAAATAAATAATGGGTCTTTTAGGCCCTGTCCCTCCGCCGAAACAGCTTTCGGTCGCTTCGACGGAGGGGCAGAGCATAAAAGCGGTGTAGCTTTTGAAAAAATACTCTTTGTTTGTAAATTTTATCTTGATGGAGGTATTATCAATATGGCATTGACAATCAATCGTTCTTGGGCAGGAGAAAAGGAAGTTACATTAATTTTGGAAGGACGTCTGGATACAACGACTGCACCGCAGTTGGAGAAAGAGATCCAAGAACTGGACGGCATCACCTGCTTAAAAATGGACTTTGAAAAACTGGACTACCTGTCCTCGGCAGGCTTGCGTGTTCTTTTGCTTGCACAGAAAAAGATGAACCGCTGTGGAGAAATGATCCTGAACCATGTGAACGAAACCATCATGGAAGTGTTTGACGTTACCGGATTCATTGATATTTTGACCATTGAATAAAAATGCATCATTGTTGGGAAAGGAGTTGGTTGGTATGGAAATGAAAATTTTGGAAAGAACCGCCAATGATGCGAAAAAAAGGCATATCTGGGATGATGTGGTGGTGCTTCATATCAACCACTGTTTGGACAATTCCTTTTTCTTTAACGATGTGCTAAAAACCCTGTTTTTTGATGTAGTGTTCGTTGCTGTTCCGTACAACAACCAGCAAGTGGACAGTACGTATCCCAATTCGTGCTATCACGGGCTGTGTCAGGACGGCGTATATCAGCTGATGAAAAACGGAGCATTGCTTGGAGTATCTCATCCGGAGTTTCTGGAGGCGACCTATTTGCTGATGCAAGAGGCATTTTGCCGTGAGATCATCCCGCTGCTGCAAAGCGGAAAAAAATTGCTGGTCATCGAGGATGGCGGTTACCATTTTGAAGTGCTTTCCCGATTGCGTACGCTGTATCCCGATATTGAAAAAAATACGATCGGCGTGGTGGAACAAACAACATCCGGAACAAGAAACAGCATGAGCAAAACCGGCTATCGTTACCCTTATCCATGCGCCAGCATCGCACGATCGGATATTAAAATGGAACTGGAGTCCATCTTTATCGGTCAGCGCATCGTGGAAGAATTGGCACTGATGCTTTACGAAGCGGATGCGTTTTTGTCGTTCCACTCGGTGCTGCTGGTAGGCTATGGCATCGTTGGCCGCAGCTGCCGAATGGCATTGGAAGGAAGACTTTGTCAGCTGAGTGCGTACGACACCGATGCCGACATTAGACAGTTAGCCTTTCAGGACGGGCTTGAGGTGTACGATGCTCCCAACGAGCAGATGTTTTTCCACGACACAATCGTAATTGGGTGTGTGGGGCGTCCCTCGTTTGGCATCGAGATGTTCCGCTGTTTTCTGGCTGGAAAGGCGCAAAAACTTTATCTGGCAAGCGGTTCTTCGAAAGACGTCGAATTTAAAGAGATCTTGCAGTATTTGTCTGGTCATCAGCCACAAATAGCAGGGCTTTCCTTGGTAGAGGTGGAAGAAAAACCACTGTACACCAAATATCGTTTTGATTACAACGGAACCATGAAAGAACTGTTTTTGCTGGCGGAAGGAAAACCGGTGAATTTTTACCGTGAAGGCGTCATCAGTTTGACCTATCGTGTGATCGACTTGGTGTTTGCGGAAATGCTGCATCTGGCGTTGTATCTTTGCAGCCACAGAGATCTATCTCCCCAGCTTTATATCCTTGGAGAGGATAATGCGGTAACAAAAGATATTTCAGAGCGCAACCTTTTGGATCTGTGGTTTCAGGAGAACCGGTTTTATTACAAAGGAGATGCAAGAAGCTTTTTGAATCCTCATCCGATGGAGGGTTCTTTGCGAAAAGTAGCTTGGGAGAGCGATTATGGAAAAGATAATTAAACGCACCTTTTTTAAATTCTTTGTCCCTACGCTGGTTTCTTCCATTGCTTTGGCGGTCATTTCTATGACCGACCTTATCGTAGCAGGGCAGCTTTTGGGCAAAGAGGCGTTCACAGCCATCAGTTTGGCACTGCCGGTCACCATCTTCGTGCAGATCATTGCGGCTGTTTTTGGCGGTGGGGCGGCTATCGTACTTTCCAACCTGTTAGGGCAAGGCGACTTGAAACGGTGCGACCGTGTTTTTACCACTGCCATCGTATCATCGGTAAGCATTGGTTTGTTGGCGGCTGTGCTTGGCACTGTATTTTTGCAGCCGTTGGTTATTTTTTTGGGCGGAAAACCAGGCGAAATGATGGAAAGTGCAAGCCAATATATCGGCATTTTAATGCTGGGAATGCCGTTTATGATCCTTGCACCCATTCTGCAAACATTTCTAAGAAACGACAGCAACCCACGTTATTCCATGTTTTGCGTATTGGTAAGCGGTTTATGGAATTTGATGGTGAATATCGTGCTGGTCGTTGTATTCAAAATGGGCATTGCCGGTATCGCCTTGGGAACCATCACTTCGCAGATGCTCAGCTGTATTCTGTCCGGGCGTAAAGTGTTCCGCAAAAAAAGCAGTTTCCACTTTTTGCCCTCTGGTTTTAGGCTGAGAGAAGTACGGGCGATTGTGCAGCCGGGTCTGCCTGCTGCGCTTATCTTCTTTTTACAGGTGGTACTTACCATCGTCATCAACCACACTCTTATGAGTACGGGCGGTGCAGACGCCGTGGCAGTGTACGCTGTGGTAAAATACCTGATCACCTTTTTGTATGCATTTTACGATGGTGTTACAGGTGCGATCCAGCCCATGTTGGGCATTTATTACGGCGAAAGAGAAAACGAAAACCTGCGCTTGACCATGCGTGTGTCTTTTCGCATTATGATGGTGATGTCGATAAGCATAACATTGCTTTTGATGGTATGCGCTCCGCTTATTTGTGCTGTGTTTGGCGTCGAGCAGGATATGCTTGGTATGACCATGACGGCAATTCGCATACAAGCAGTTTTTTGTGTCACAGCAGGTATCATTGCATTTTTAGGTGCGTATTACCGTTGTACCGGTCACGAGAAAGTGGCAGTACTGATTGCCGTTTGCAACAATCTTATCTTTCCGGTGTCGCTCATTCTGTTGTTGTCCAATTTTACAAGTTTGGCAAGCAATAGCGTTTATGTCGGTTTGGTGCTTTCGGATTATGGCACCTTGTTGGTATGGTATCTGTTTTTGTACAAATACAGAAAACAAGGGCAGTCGCACATTTTGCTGTTGCCTACGGATGACCGTACGAGCGAGCATACATATCAAGTGCTGATCCAAGACAAATACGAGGATATTGCAGGTATTTCGGAGCAAATTGATGAGTTTTGCCAACAACATGAGGTCGCCTTGAAAAAGCAATACTACATCAGCCTTTGTATCGAAGAAATGGTGGTCAATATCATCCAGCTGGGCTTCCAAAAGGAACAGGACAACTACATCGACATCAAGTTGACGGTGCAAAAAGATGGCGACATCACATTGCGCATCCGTGACGATGCCACAGAGTTTGACCCGACCCAAACGGAGGATTTGACCATAGAACAACTATCCGACGAAGCCCATAAAGAGGGGCACAATGAACTGGGCATCTTTTTGGTGAAAAAAGTTGCAAAATCCTATTCTTATAAAAGAACAGTGGGATTCAACAACTTTTTAGTAGTACTGTAAGTAGAATTTGTAGCAGAAAGGGAACGGTTGTAGAGGTGAAAGAAATTTTTTCGGTGTTTCGCTCCAAACGTGCTTTGGGAAGAATGATTTTGAGTGCTGCGCTGTTTTTTGTTGTTGCGCTGCCATTTAAAAGCCTGTTTACATTGTTACCCGGTGTGACAGAGATTCGACCTGCAAATATGATTCCGCCGATTTTGGGGCTCTATTTTGGACCGGCAGCGGCATGGGGAATTTCTTTGGGCAATCTGGTTTCGGACATCACGGCAGGTTCAGGAGCTTTTGTTTGTGCTTCGGGGTTCGTTACCAATTTTTTCTATGCGTACATCCCATATAAACTGTGGTATACCATAAAAATCGGTAAACAACCGATCCGTCCGGTCCAGCTGAGCAGTGTGATCGACATCGTAAAATATATCCTGATCATTTTCGTGGATTCTTTGGTTACCACCACTGTGCTGTCATTGATTTTTGAAGTGGCAGGATTTCAGGCAATGGCATCTTCTTTTCCGCTGTTGTTCTTTAATAATTTTGATTTTGCTATCATTTTGGGCATTCCGGTTCTGTCTTTGCTGGAAAAATACAGAGTGCAGCCGCAAATACCGACGCAGGTCGTCACAGAAGCAAAAATGGAATATGGAAAATGGCTGGATATGCCGTTGTATGTTATTTCGCTGATCGGAGTAGTATATCTGACATATTCTTACATGAATCAGATGCAACTTGACCAAATGCTTGCATTTGTATTTTTGTGCGTGTCTTTTGTTGGTCTGCTGTTGTATCCTTTCCGTCCGTTTGCCAAAGTGCAAGAGCAGGAAGAACAAAAAGAACGTGTACGCATCTCGATCAAAACAAAAGTTACCATTGGTTTTTTGCTGTTGAGTGTCGTCTTTTTGCTGTTGATTGGAGTTGTTACTCTAAATACGCTGAGCATCAATGGAACATGGACACGGCTGGAAGCGTGGAATTATCTGTACGTTGTAGTTGGAATTACCATCAATATCGTGTATGCGGTGGCGATCGGGTTCCTTTGGTACGTTGAAAAAAATATCACGGTTCCCATCGAGCGGTTGTCGAACCTTACCCAAATTTACGCAAAACAGGAACATGACCACCACGAAGGACATCAGGAATTGATACAACGCTGTGGGCAGGTTCCCCAAGGGGATGAGATCGGTGCATTGGCGCAGTCGTTCCGCAAGATGATGGAAGACCTTGACGATTATATGGTCAATTTGGCTACCATCACGGCGGACAAAGAACGTATTGCCACCGAACTAAACGTGGCAACACAGATCCAGGCAAGCATGATGCCCTGTATTTTTCCCGCATTTCCGGAACGTAGCGAATTTGATATTTATGCAACGATGATGCCTGCAAAAGAGGTAGGCGGAGATTTTTACGATTTCTTCCTTATCGACGACAAGCATTTGGCAGTGGTGATGGCGGACGTATCAGGAAAAGGTGTGCCTGCTGCACTGTTTATGGTGATCGCCAAAACGCTTATCAAAAATCAGGCACAACTGGGGCATACTCCAGCCGAAATTTTTACAACGGTAAATATGCAGCTGTGCGAAAATAATGATGCAGGGCTGTTTGTTACCTCTTGGATGGGTATTTTGGATATTGAAACCGGAAAATTCACCTATGTAAATGCCGGGCATAATCCGCCCTTGTTAAAAAAATCCGGCGGACAATACGAGTATCTGCGTTGTAAAGCTGGATTTGTGCTGGCAGGTATGGAAGGGATCCGGTACCGTCAGTTTGAAATGACTTTACAAGAAGGCGATATGCTTTATTTGTATACTGATGGTGTAACAGAAGCGACCAACGCCGAAAATCAGTTGTACAGTGAAGAACGATTGCTGGAATTTGTCAACCAACACACACAGGATGACCCACAGTCTTTGTTGACGAATATCAAGCAGGACATTGATAGCTTTGTAGGGGATGCACCTCAGTTTGATGATATTACCATGCTGTGTTTAAAAATAAAATCCCCCAATAATACGCAAGGGAGTGCTGAACAATGAAAAGTTTGACCGTGCCCGCAAAAGTAGACCAGTTGGATATAGTAACGGAATTTATCAATGAAGAATTGGAAAAACAGGATTGCCCCATGAAAGCGCAAATGCAAATTGCGATTGCAGTGGAAGAAATCTTTGTAAACATTGCCCACTATGCCTATAAACCCAAAGATGGCGACGCTACGATCCTTTGCGAGATCGGTGGCGATCCGTTGGCGATCACTATCCAGTTCTTGGATAACGGAAAACCGTATAATCCTTTGCAAAAAGAAGACCCAGACACCACTTTGTCTGCCGAAGAACGTGAAATTGGCGGATTGGGGATTTTTATGGTGAAAAAAAGTATGGATTCGATCGACTACCAGTATGTAGAAGGAAAAAATATCCTCACCATTAAAAAGAATCTTTGATTTTTGCTCTTATATGGAAGAAAGCAGCGCAGGGGAAGCTTCCCTTCGCTGCTTTCTTTTTTGAAATCGTAAAATTTCAAGCACTTTATTATTTTGGATTATTTTTGATTTGCTGTGCCAATGCAAATGCCGTGAAGATGCATTATTCAATGCGAACGCCCTGTACCAATAGTCGGTAGGTGTTCAGTCCGTAGGGGGTGCAGGTCACAAGCGTTACAAGATCTTTGCCGGATTGTAGGGCGAGAGATTTTGTATCATCCGGTTCTACGATTCGTATTGCATCTACCTCATAGGTGAATGTTTGCTCTAAAACGGTGATAGAAAAACGATCGCCTTTTCCAGTTCGGACAGGTTGGTGAACAGCTCTTTGGAAGGAAGTCCGCTGTGTCCTGCAAGCACTGCATGGGATGTTTCGCCTCCTACCGGAAGCGAACTGGTTTCCAGATGCCCTATCCCTGCTTGCAGTACTGCTTCTTCTGTGGTGTGGTAAATAGGCAGTACAAGCCCTAATTTAGGGATCTCGATGTAGCCCATCAATCCGTTTTGCATAGGGTTTAGCTGTGCCATATATTTTTCGCTTGTCCACCAGTTTTCCCAGAAATTTACTTTTCCGGAAAGCAGACCTTCGGCAAGCTCGGCGTTGTACTGCAAAGCATCCTGAAGAAGCTGATTTAAGGGGCGTTCTTCTAAACTCTGCACTTCACGGTTGTAATTTTTCACTAATCGTGAGCTATTTTGCTCATACAGTCGGTTGCTGAGGGTGGGGTACAAGAGAGCCCCGACCCCCAGCGTGAAAAAACAAGCAGCAAATGTGATCGTTAAAAACCGTTTCATCATTTTTCGTGACGATGATTTTTGGTGCATAGTACGGCTGCTCCTGCAACAAGGATCATTGCGATACCGACAGCGGTGAACAACCGAGTGCCGGAAGCACCTGTTTCAGGCAAAATGGCACCATTCGAGTTTTCGAGTTCCAAAACACAACCGACATCTTTACCGTCAACATGATAGCTGTAAGACCCATCTTCGTTGCAAACGATCTCCAATTTCAATGGGTCGAGAGGATTGTAATTTCCGGCATTGGTTTCTACCAGCCAGTAAGTGCCCACATTCAAGCCTTGGATAGACAGATTGTAGGGATACCCATCTTCCTCGGCATCGCCCAATTTGTTGCCGACCGTGACCAGTTTGGTGGTGGTTTCGGATGCATTCGGTGCAGCTACTTTATAATATCCGGAATCTAGGATGACAGGGATGGCGGTTTCGGAAGGGGAGCCATCACAGTCCTTGTACAAAGCAAATTCGATGTTTGCCAAAAAACCTTCGGGATCGCCTTGTGCAAACTTGTGGATATTCAACGGGAAGGTGCGCACGGTAGTGGTTTGGGTAACGCTTTGGGCAGTTGCTTCGGGGTTTGCGGGGTTGTGGCTATACAGCAGGTAGGCTACGTTGGTATTGGAGAGTACAGCGTCCTGATTGAGTTGAGCATAGTATGTGATAGTAATCGTTTCGCCGACAACTTCGCCCGAAGCCGTTTTTACAAAGCTCAAACCGGTGCTGAGTTGGTCAAAAAGTTGAAATTTGTAGCTGCTAAAAGCAGAAGTGTCGGGAACAGTGGTGGTGAGGGTATAGGTCACAACATCACCGATTTGACCTGTGCCAATGTTGGCGGTTTTGGTCAAGGTAGGAACATTGGATTTCAGGCAAACTTCAGCAGGCGGATTGGAAGATTCGACCGTGACCAAACTGGAATTTACTGTAGCAGAACCGCCCAGATACACCAAATAGTACCCAGGCTGAAGTTTGGAAAAAGTGTAACTTTGCACACAGCTGCCCTCGATCTTACCACTGGTTTGATAGTCTACTCCTTCCACAAGATGTAAGGTTTGAATACTGTTGGTAAAATTGTTTGCAAATTGTTGTACCTGTGCGGGCTGCATTTCTGCAATGGTTTGTTGCATCTTGTCCGGCTGCACCCCTAAGATTTGCTGCAACATTGCGGAAAAAGTGGGGTTTACAGTGTATACGTAGGGTGTGGTGCTTTGCAGATCGAACAGTTTATACAGGTAGATGGTCTGGTTGTCCAGCACAAAGTCGCCCTGTGCTTTTACGACCAGACTGCCTTTTTTGGATAAGGGAGCAGAACTTTCGGATGCCAATACCTGTGTGGGACACACAAGGGAGAGTACCATGATCACCACGATACTCAGTAACCGTTTGTTTTTTTTCATGGGAAATTACCTTCTTAAACGATATGGCTGTACAGCTGCCTTAGTGTATGCAGATTCCCAAAAGATGGTTCGAAGTAAAAAATTTGCCGAAGCGATTGTTGCTTTTGGGAAAAATACGCAAGATAGAAAACATATTGTACAAAAAAGTAGTATAAAAAGCCAAAATCCGGAAAAAAGAGGAATATCATTGAAAAAAGAGTGAAAAAAAGATATAATTATATTCATGTAAATTTGTTGCTTACAAGTTGACGCCTTTTTGTGTAGAACAGGGGCGAAGAATTTGTTTTCATACAAAAAATTCGAAACATCGAATAATATATGCATGATATGTAGGAGAAAAGGGTTATGGATAATTTGCGACGCAGTACGATGCTGCGGATTGTGAAATTGATGAATGTAGTGCTGGTCACCATTCCGTTTGGTGTGTGCTGGTATATGGCTTACGCAGAAAATTTGGCACAGCCGTTTTTCCAAAAAGGAAATTGGGTAGTTATTGCACTGTTTGCTATTTTGTACATCACATATGGCAGAGTGTATGAAGGCTTTCGGATTTCGCTAAGTCGTATTTCCGAGCTGATCGGTTCCCAAATCCTCGCTATACTGATTTCGGATGGATTGATCTATATTGTCACATGGCTTTTAATGAAGTCGTTGCCGCCGATTTTGCCGTTGGTTGCTACTTTGGTTGCACAGGTGGTGTTGGCTTCGATGTGGTGCGTGACAGCACATCGGTGGTATTTTTTGACCCACAAGCCCAAAAAGACGGCTGTTATTTATGATATGCTGGAGGGACTGGAGCAGCTGATCTCTCAATACGGATTGGAAACAAAATTTCAGGTAATGGCGACCGCCGGCATCGAACAGGCACTGAATGAAAATCTGAAAATTTTGGACGGCGTGGATGTAGTGTTTCTATGCGGCATCCATTCGCACGAAAGAAATATCATCCTGAAACAATGTGTTGCTCGAAACATTCAAGTGTACCTTATCCCCCGTATCGGCGACGTACTTATGAGCAGTGCAAAAAGGATGCATATGTTCCATCTGCCGATGCTGCGTGTGAAACGATACGCTCCTAACCCTGAGTATCTGTTTGTAAAACGTGCATTCGACATCATCGTGTCGGGTCTGGCACTGATCGTATTTTCGCCCGTTATGCTGGTAGTGGGAATCATGATCAAAATGACCGATGGTGGTCCCGCATTTTACAAACAGTGCCGTTTAACCAAAGATGGGGAAAGATTTGATGTGCTAAAGTTCCGCAGTATGCGGGTAGATGCAGAAAAGGACGGTGTAGCACGTCTTTCTACCGGAGAGAACGACGACCGTATTACACCCATCGGACGATTTATCCGCAAGTGTCGTTTGGACGAACTTCCGCAGCTCATCAATATTTTCAAGGGTGAAATGACCATCGTTGGACCTCGCCCCGAGCGTCCCGAAATTGCGGCTCAGTATGAGCAGGAATTGCCCGAATTTGCACTGCGCTTGCAGGCAAAGGCTGGGTTGACCGGATACGCACAGGTGTATGGCAAATACAATACCACCCCTTACGACAAGTTGCAGATGGATTTGATGTACATTGCAAATCCAAGTTTTGCCGAAGATTTGAAAATCATGTTTGCTACCGTAAAGATTTTGTTTGTACCCGACAGCACCGAAGGTGTGGCACAGGGGCAAACCACTGCAACCAAGGCGACTCCGGAAAAGGTGAAATAAGCCGAATAATGCAGCGATATTTCTGAACTTTTTAACTAAAAAACAGGACAGACCACTGCTCAAAGCAGGGGGATCGGATCAATTTCTATATCGTGTTTTGCCAAACAGGGCGTCTGCAAATTTGCAGACGCCCTGTTTTTTGTGCTATCATGCTATATCATTTTCCAGTGTCGAAATTTTGACGAAATTTTAAAATTTTGTAAAAAACGAACAAAATCAAAAAATCTTTGTCGTTCAATCGTCCAGACAGCCTTACGAGTGCAGTAAAAAATGATAATTACTTATCATAAAATGTCATGTAAGATAAAAAATGCGATGCTATAATGTATATAAAGGGTTTAGTTAAAAAACTATCAATTTGATGAGAGGACGATGAAATTCATGAAAAAGCAAGTGAAAGGCATTGTTTCGGCTGGCTTGGCTTGTTTGGTTGCCGGCTCGATGGTAGGTTGTGCATCCAGCAGTTCCGGCAGCGAAAGCACTTCTGCTGCAAATGGCGAAAAGGTGACCATCACCGTATGGACCAAGAATCGTCATGACTTAGAGTATATGACCGAGGTCGTAGAGCAGTTCAATGCGACCAATGACCACATTTATATCGACTATGTGGTTCAAAGCGGAAAACTTCGAAAACCTGGTGCAGATGGCAGTTTCTTCGGGTGATGCGCCTGACGTAATCAGCAACAGCAGCACTTTCCAGGATTTCGCTACCAATGGCATCATCATGTCCATCAACGAATATTTGGAGCAGGATGAGGAGTTCCAGAAAGTAAACGAAGCTTACGATTGCCTGTTTGAAGGCATCAACGTAATGGGCGAAGACATCTATTGGATCTCCTGCGGAAAGCGCAGTGGTTCTCGCCTGATCGTAAATCAGGATTTGATGGACAAGAACGGTCTGACAGCTCCCACCACATTGGAGGAGTTGGTCAACGTTTGCAAGACCATTTCGGAAAACGGAAACGGCGTTGAGTACGGCATGGTTATCCCCGGCGCAAGCAGCCCGTTTGAACGTTGGATCGAGCACAGCGCAGCGATGAGCGGTGTACTGCCTTACGACTATGTGAACGGTGTATACGATTTCTCGGGTTATGCTGAGATCATCGAGTACGTTCGTGAGATCTTTAATACCAACGGAATGCTGCCCGGCAGTTCTTCCATGAAAGTCGACCCCTCTCGTGTACAGTTCTCGGAGGGTGTTGTTGGCATGATGGGCAACGCTTCGCAGGAAGCTACCGTTCTGACCGATCAGTTCCCCGCAAAATGCAACTGGGCTGTGTACGATCTGCCCACTTTGACCGGCGAGGTTGTAGGTGCGCTGCAGTGTGACCCCAACAACGGTTACCAGATCGTGTCCACCAGCGAGCATCCCGCAGAGGCATGGGAAGTAATCTCCTACGTTGGTTCGGAAGAAGTTTTGAAAGGCTATCTGGAAAAAGGCTACACTTTGCCGATGTCCAGCTACATGGATAGCATCGTAGACAAAAGCTCGATCGGTCGCATGGCAGACTTCTCCGGTGCAGATTACGAGGATGTATACCCCAAATATCCCACCGTTACCCCCGAAGGTGAAGTATACCGTGATGCACTGTGGAATGCTTGTCTGCCCGAAGGTCCGGACATCCAGCAGACCATCGAAACTTTGAACCAAACCTACAATAAAGCGCTGGACGAAGCAGTTGCAATGGGCAAGGTACAGCGTTTGCTCATCAAGGATTTTGACCCCATGAATCCGAGTGCCGGCACTATCGAATATTTGAGCGAGTAAGAACGCAAGCAGAGCAACATCTTGCTTTGCAATCATTGTCCCCGTTGGGGCAGATCGTTTTGCACAAACAAATTTGTGTGCTTGTGCGGAAAGAGGAATGTTGATTTAATTTATGAAGACTACGAAAAAAGTCGCTTCTGTTCAAACGAAACGACGCCCCCAAAGCGGAAGGATCGCAAGATGGTTTATGCTGTTTCCGTCGCTGTTTTTGCTGGTGTTGTGTTCGATCTATCCGTTTGCATGGATCTTGAAATATGTTTTCTACGACTACAACGGATTTAAAGCATATTATATCGGCTTGGACAATATCACACGTACGTTTCAGGACGAGATCTTCTGGAGCAGCGTCATGCATACCTTTGAGTACGCATTTTTGAAATTGCTGTTCATTCTTCCGCTGTCCTTGATTACGGCAGTATTGCTGCAAAGAAAGCGGTTTGGAAGCGCACTTTTTTAGGGTATTTTCTTCCTGCCCACCGTTATCAGTTCGGCGGTATATAGCCTGATTTGGTACTTCATTTTTGCTACCTACAACGGTGTTTTGAATGGATATTTGCAGATGGAAAACATCATTTCTCAGCCCATCGACTGGTTGGGAAGTGCCCAAACAGCCATGATCTCGGTCGTTATCGTGGCGATCTGGGGCGGTTTTGGTAACTATATGATTTTGTTCCTTTCGGGTTTGACCGGTATCGACAAATCGGTGTACGAAAGTGCCGAGATCGACGGTGCAAATGGTCCTACCATGTTCTTCAAAATCACTTTGCCGATGCTGGGTCCTGTTTTGAAAGTGGTAGTAATGCTTGCAATTACAACTGCATTCAAGGATTATCAGTCGATTTTGGTTTTGACCAACGGTGGTCCCAACAACCGCACACACGTTATGTTCTCGTATATCTACCAAATGGTATTCGGAACTTCGGCAAGCGGCGCACAGCTGCAAATTGGTTATGGCTCTGTGCTTAGCATCATTGCTGCCATCATCATTGGAGTGATCACTGTGATCTATTTGAATTTCTCCAAAAAGATGGACGAAATTTATTGATCGTGGAGGAAAAGCATGAATCGTGATAGAGAATCTCATTCGGTAGAATCCGGAAAAACCAAAGCGGTCAATGCCCTTATTTTTGTTGCTTTGACAATTTTGGCGATTTTTACGGTATATCCGGTCGTATACATTATTTTGGGTTCGTTCAAGACCAACAGCGAACTGGTGAGCGGTGGTTTGAACATCATGCCCGAAAAATTCAATCTGGACAACTATGTGCAGGCTTGGGAAATTGCCAACTTTGCACAGTACACCATCAACAGCATCGTGATCGCTGTGGGCGTTATGTTGGTATCGGTATTCGTGGCAAGTATGGCTGGTTTCGTATTTGCCCGTCAGGAGTTCCGCTTTAAAAAGCTCATCTATGGCTTGTTGGTCATGTTTATGTTCATCAATGTGGGCAGCGTGTCCTTGCGTCCCCTGTTTGAGTTGGCAACGAAATTGGGCATGAACAAATCGTTGCTGCCTGTTGTGCTGATTTCGGCAGGTCTGTCGCAGGCGACCTACATCTTTTTGATCAACGGTTTTATGCGTTCGGTTCCCAAGGAGTTGGATGAAGCAGCCGAGATCGACGGATGCACATTCTTTGGAACTTACTGGCGCATCATTCTTCCGGTGCTGCGTCCTGCCATTGCAACGGTTGCGCTGTTGTCGTTCCGTGGTGGTTGGAACGAGTACATCTTGCCGTTGGTATTCACCATGACAAAAGAGGAGCTGCGCCCCCTGACCGTAGGTGTCGTTGCACTGCAAAATGCAGGCGACGGTGCAGCCGCATGGAATATTTTGTTTGCAGGCTCCGCCATTGCGATCATTCCCATCGTGCTGATCTACCTTGTCATGAACAAACAATTTATGAGTGGAACAACAGCAGGTGCGGTAAAAGGATAAAATTTTTCTGCGCACTTGTGGAAAGTTTTGGAAAGCAGCCTGCCTCCGGTGCGAGGAAAGGCTGCTTTTTTGCAGACTTTTTGAAAAAAAGCAGTATTTTCAACCGAGATCCATAAAATTCTATGACGAAAGAATGGAGAGTCCATTCCGTTTACAATAGCAATATGATACAATGATTGTCGAGCGACATCAAACAAATTTTTTTGATGTATCGAAAAAATCTATCATGGTAAACAAGAGAAGGGATGAAAATACACAGATGATGGAACAGGAAGTAACACTGTTGATCGTCGACGACGAAGATGAGATCCGCAAAGGGCTGCGCAATGCGATCGACTGGCAAAAGGCGGGCATCTATTTGGTCGGTACTGCACAAAACGGAAGCGAAGCACTTGAAATGATTCGGGAATATCTGCCCGACATCGTCATCAGCGACATCAATATGCCCGAAATGGATGGCTTGGAGATGATCGCTCAGGCACGGGAAGAAGGGTATTCCGGTAAATTCATCATTTTGAGTGGTTACGACGATTTTCAGTATGCGCAAAAAGCCATCCGCTATCATGTGGATGACTATATCATCAAGCCAGTCGTGCTGGAAGATTTGAAAAAACACGTTTTGCAGTTAAAAGAAAAGGTCGAAAAGATTCGTGAACAGCAGAACACAAAGGTATTGCTTTCGCAAAAGCTAAACTATGCCAACAAAATTTTGACCGAGCAGAACTTCATCTCCGACTTTCTCAGCGGAGAACTGCAAGGCGCACATCTGAAAGCAGAGATCGAAAAAAAGTGATTGCCGCTGAAAAGCGAAAATGCAGCAGCCATCATCGTCTACTTTTATCAAAAAGATATTTGCAGCGACGATGGAGTATCGCAGGCAAGCCTTGCGATGTTGGTAGAATTTTTGCGCAAAGAATTGGTGCAGTGGAATCCCGTTGTGGGGTATGATGCACGTTCCTGTGCAGTGTTGATGGTCAACACACAAGACGAACGCAAACTTCGGCAAGAGATGCTGCGCATTTCCCAAAAAATAAAAAGTGTTTATAATCTCAGAAGCTTTGTGGCGGTGGGTGACGTCGTGCCGGATATTGCAGAGATCCGCCGTTCGTATCAAAATGCAAACATGGTTTCCAGCTGGCATACCTGTTCAGTATGTATCACTTTTTGATCACCAATATCTGCACCGAGATTTCCCAACCGCTGGAAACCTATACAGGTGACGCTTATCAGGCAATGCGTCAGTTTGACACAGTCGAGGAGATTTGTCGTTGGATTGAAATGCTGCTGGTGGATTATGCCACCGAAATTTCCATCCATCAGGTGGAATTGAAAGATCCGGTCATCGAAAAAGCCATCGAGTACATCAAAGCACATATTTTCGAAAAAGTATGCGCCGAGGATGTGTGCAGGTATATCGGTTTTTCAAAAGCGTACTTCAGTAAATATTTTAAAGAAAAAACAAACCTAAACTTTCGGGCTTATCTGCTGGATTTGAAAATCACCTATGCACAGCAACAGCTTGCCTCCAATTCCAATACCCCCAGCGAGTTGTCCGTTATGTTTGGCTACGAGGAATACAGTTCCTTTAGCAGAGCTTTTAAGATGCGCACAGGCTTTTCTCCCATCGACTACCAAAAGAATATTTAGCCGACAGGGGGAGAACGATGGAAAAAATAGAACGATTTTTTGCCAATATGAAACTGCAATACAAAATGTCGTTGTGCTTTGCAGGTGTTGCAGCCATCCTGTTTTTGCTTATGGCGAATTCTATTCGTACAGAAACACTGTATAACACCATCGAACAGGAAAAAGAAAAATCCAAAGATGCCATTTTACAGGCAGAAAATGCCGTTTCTGCAAACTTTCAAATGTTGATACGCAACACATGGCGGATATTGCTCGACCCACAGGTAGCAGGTGCTATTCGTGCGCTGCAAAACGAAGAAGTTACCCAGTACGCACAATATTATCAGGAGGTAGCCGAACGGTTGGGCGACTATGTTTTCCAGATGGAAATGCTGGATTCTGCCTACCTGATGAGCGAAGAATTTTCCTACGGCTCGCCCGACAGCGTTGTTGCAAGCAACCCGTATGGAATACGAGATGCAGAGTTTTCGCAGCAAAATGCGATTTCTTTTTTGCCCACCGGCTACACTCCACAGACCCAATCCGCAGGGGTTTTCCCAATCGTGATGTCGGTAGCATCTACCAGCGGTTCAACAGGGCAGAGCATCATCTATGACAGCGGAACTGACCCGAAAGTAGACCTGTGGGTGTTTGTGAAAGAAAAGTATATAAGCGATTTGCTGGAAACGCATGAGATTGGGGTTTCCGACCGTTTTTATATGATGGACAAAAGTGGGCAGGTGTTCGTCGATACCGGCGAAGTGTCGGCAGAAGGATATTATCCGGAGCAGCTGGATAGCTTTATAAAAAATTCCCCCGAGTGCTATAATTTCCCGCTGCAAACCACACAAGATACCTTTTTTGTAAGCAAAAAAGAAATGTCGACGCCGGGAATTTATCTGGTACACGTTTTCACAAAAAGTGCGGTGGTGCAACAATGTGCAAAACAAGATGGTATCCTTGCCGTGATATGGATCGGCGGTGTGTTCGGATTTTCCTTTTTGGCACTCATCATTGCCCACCTGTTGACAAAACCGTTCGATACACTGCGAGAAGTGATTGGTCAGATCAATCAGGGCAGTTATCACGACCCTGTGGAGTTTCCCCATCGGGACGAAGTAGGGCTGTTAGGCAGCCAGATCAACCAGATGTATACCACGATACAAATGCAGATGGAGCAAATCAAACAGGAGGAATCCCAAAAGGCAAAAGCAGAGATTCAACTGTATTCCGAGCAAACCAATCCGCACTTTTTATACAACACGCTCGAATGCATCCACTTCCAGATCTTGAACCAGAATACAGCCACCGCAGCCAAAATGATTGAAAGTTTGGGCAAATATCTGCGCATAACCCTCAGCCATGGAAATACCTTGATTTTGCTGGAAAAAGAGATCGAACACGTTACCGAGTATATGAATATCATCAACCGTCATGCCGAAGATGTGAAAATTCGCTTCTCCTGCGATTGTCCAGAGCAGCTGAAAAAGATTTCTGTGCTGAAGTTGATTCTTCAGCCATTGGTGGAAAATGCAATCAAGCATGGTTTCCCCAAGCAACTGAACAGCTATCTGCTTCCGCCGGAAATCACGGTGACCATCGAACAGCAAGGCGAATATCTGGTCTATACCGTTGCGGATAATGGAAAAGGCATCGACCTGCATCGGGCAAATGAATGTGTTCAAAATCCGGCATACGAAAATGGCACACATTTGGGGCTGAGAAATATATACCAAAGGATTCAAGCAACTTACGGAGAAAAGGCGAATATCCGCTTTGAAAGCACCCCTTATTACCGCAATGCGGTCATCGTGGAACTGCCGTATTTTCCGTAAAAATAAAACCGTCAAACAAAAAAGGAGAACCTAAAAATGAAGGTAGAATACGACAATCCTACATATCCGCAGTTTGGAAATATCTACAAAGGCGACTATTACGAGGAACTGCCGTTCGAAAAATACATTGACTTTGAACAACCGCTGCCGCAAGGAGAGAATGTGTTCGATATTCGGGATTTCGGCGCAGTAGCGGAAGAAAAACGACTGAATACCGAGGCATTCATGGCAGCATCGAACGCTTGTAAAAAAGCAGGCGGCGGTACGATTTTGGTAGCAGGCGGTTCGTACTGGATGGGAACGGTAGAGATCCCGTCCAACACCACCTTGTTTATCGCAGCAGGTTCGGAACTGGTGGCATCTCGTGACGTGACAAAAATGCAAGCTCCGAACAGTGACCAAGAGGGCAACGAGCACGGCAACAGCGGGTTTATTTTGATTAACGAAGCAGAAAATGTTGTTGTGACCGGTGGTGGACGCATCTGCGGAAACGGCGAATGGTATGTGTACGAGCCCCGAGAGCTGCCGGCATTGGAGCCGTTCCCCCTAACAGCGGTTGCCCGTCGAGATCAGGCAGCGGAAATCAATGTCGTTCCCGACACAGTTCGTTATTACTACCGCCAGCGCATTCGATATGCCGAGGATAAATACAACGAAGGCAAGGCATTTTTGGAGCGTCCGGGCTTTTTGGTTCTTACCCGCAACAGTAAGCATATCAAGTTCGAGAATATCATCCTGCACGGCTCGATGGCATGGACATTGAATCTGGAGCGTTGCGTAGACGTGACCGTACGCAATTTCGTCATCGACAACAACCGCCATGTTGCAAACTGCGACGGTATCGACATCAGCAACAGCAGTAATGTGCGCATTGACCATTGCTTCATCTCCTGCGCCGATGACGGCATCGTAATTAAAAATCACGACCATTGCCACTGCGATATGGAAAATGTTTGGATCACCGACTGTACCATTTTGTCGGTAATGAACGCATTCAAACTGGGTACCGAAACCAGCGGCGCAATTCGAAACATTCTGGTAGAAAATTGTCATTTCTGTATGCCGGACATCTACCCCGGCTCTGTTTCGGGTATTTCGGTCGTATCCTGCGACGGCAGCAACATTCAGAATGTAACAGTACGCAATATTACGATGGATAAAATCGTTTGTCCGCTGTACATTTTCCTGAATATGCGCAACCGCTACAAAGACCCCTACACCGATGAGGTAGGCAGCAACCGTTACTGGGGCGGAAGCGTATCGAACATCGTGATTGAAAACGTTCGAGCCACCAATGCGGAACTGCCCAGCATCATCACCGGTTTCGAGGCAGAAAAACGTGATGGCACAAAGGTGCGCAAGGCGGTGCAGAATATTCTGGTCAAAGATTTTGAAGTGATTTACCGTGACAACGAGGAAAAAATCACTTTGCCCGAAACATTCGACGAGCTACTGTTCGACTACCCCGAAAGCAATGCTCACGGTGATGTAGATGCTTGCGGTATCTGGATTCGCCATGCCGACAACATCCGTCTGGACAATGTCAACATCACCCCCAGAAGCTGCAATACACGTGACATCATTAAAAAATATGACGTTCGATAACCAAAACGTTTGACGTTCCGGCAAAAGGCTAAAGCGAATTTTTGCTTTAGCCCTTCGCTGTACAAATGGACACAGTCAAGCTGTCAGAAAAGGAGAAGTGTTTCGAAATGTATCAAAATCCTGTTTTATATGCCGATTATTCTGACCTGGATGTTATCCGTGTAGACGATGATTTTTATATGGTAGCGTCTTCTTTTACCTATTTGCCGGGTGTACCTTTGTTGCACTCGAAAGACTTAGTCCATTGGGAGATCATCAACTACTGCATTCCCTCTCTCCCTTTTGAGAAATATGACCTGCCTTCCCACGGTTCGGGAACATGGGCGCCCTCTATCCGCTATCATGACGGCACATTCTTTGTCTTTGTTCCGTTGGTAGACGAGGGGATTTTTGTGGCACGCAGCAAAGACCCCTATGGAACGTTTGAGGTGAATTGTCTAAAAGAGGCAAAGGGTTGGATCGACCCTTGTCCGCTGTGGGACGAAGACGGAAAGACCTATATGGTATTTGCCTATGCAAAAAGCCGCTGCGGTATCAAACATCGTTTGGACGTGGTCGAGATCGACAGTGAGTGTACCCGTGTCCTTACCGAGCCAAAGACGGTATTTGACGGCGAACAAATCGCTCCGACCACCGAGGGCTCGAAATTTTATAAAAGGGATGGCCGATATTATATTTTTGCCCCGTCAGGCGGCGTAGCCACCGGATGGCAGTCGGTTCTGCGTTCGGACAATATTTATGGCCCGTACGAATATAAAATCGTTATGCATCAGGGCAATACCAACATCAACGGGCCTCATCAAGGTGCGCTCATTGATACAAAAGATGGAAAAGAATGGTTTGCCCATTTTCAGGATGTAGGTGAACTGGGACGCATCACGCACTTGCAGCCGGTATGCTGGCAAGAGGGCTGGCCTTTCATCGGTGTGGAAAGCAATGGCGACGGCATCGGCGAACCGGTCAGTGAATGGGAAATGCCGGTCGAAAACGCTCCGCAATATAAACTTGCAACATCGGATCACTTT